>NZ_JAKLSP010000040.1:0-47128 GCF_022014505.1 Pseudomonas sp. PGPR40
CTCCGGGGGCCCGCCGCGATCGGCCATCCATGGCCGTGCGCGGCTACCGCGGCATCCTTGCCGCGGTGCCCCCTGCGCAACGCCTGCGTTCGGCCTCTGGGAAAAGGGGCAAGCAGATCAAGATCAAGATCAAGATCAAAAGCCAAAGCTAAAGCCAAAACAACGGCAACGGCAACGGCAACGGCAACGGCAACGGCAACGGCTTCGCGGGCAAGCCTCGCTCCTACAAGGATCGGTTGTACAGCTGCGCTTTTCACCACTCAACAGGCCGAGCGTTAGCTCGCCTGCAGCTGTTGATCTTGATGCACCGCCCCCTCGAGAGGCCGAGTGGAGGTTCTGCGTAGTGGGCAACCCGGCATGGATGCCGGGTTAGCCGCGCACGGCCAAGGATGGCCGATCGCGGCGGGCCCACGGAGCAGGACCGGAGCGAGGGCATGCCGAGCCTAGGCGAGGCACCGAACGAAAGGGGCAAAGAGCCCTTGGTTACTTGGGGCTTTTCCAAGTGACCCGCCGTAAGGGCGGAACCCTAGGTGGCCGTGACCGCAGAAACGGATATGTACACCCTCAAAATCCCGCAGCTAGAACAGCGATACGGCCAGTCAGAAACGCCGGTATAGACTGAGAGCTATCACGACAGGAGAGACGCGTGAAATATAGAACAGTATTGCTGCTCAGTCTTTTGCTTCAGCGAACTCCGGCACCGAAGAAGGCACGCCCATGATCGGCGCCGAACTGCTGTCACCGCAAAGCCTCACAGTGGGATGGCTGATTTACGTGCCGGTAGTGATCTGGGCGGTCTGTCGAGCACCCTGGGTCGAACTGTTCAGCGATAGCCGCCGTCAGCATCTGTTGTTCGGCACGGTGTTCGCACTGTTCATGCTCTGGCTGGTGCGACGAGACTTCGACACCGGAGTGTCCTATCACTTCATCGGCATGACAGCGGTGACATTACTGCTGGATTGGCCGTTAGCGATTGTCGGCGGGTTGGTCGCGCAAACGGGATTGGTGCTGCTCGGACGGCAGGACATGGCAGCCATGGGGGTTAACGGCGCGCTGCTGATTCTGTTGCCGGTGCTGATCACCGAGTGCTGCGCAATCCTGGTCGAGCGCGCGCAGCCGCGTAATCCTTTTGTGTACATCTTCTGCTCCGGTTTTTTTGCCGCTGCGTTATCGGCCCTGTTGTGCCTGATTCTGACGCTCACATTGCTGTGGTACGACGAACGTTTCGCCATGCCGTATTGGCTGGAAGATTTTGTCGGCTATCTGTGGCTGCTCATTTTCCCGGAAGCATTTATCAACGGCATGGTGGTCAGCGCATTGGTGGTGTTCTGCCCCGAATGGCTGGAGACGTTCAATCGCACGCGCTACCTTTCGGCGCCCTGGAAAGACGACGATCCCAAATCTTGATCCACATCAAATCCAAAAAACGTTGCCGAATCCATGCTCTGGAAAATTTTCAGGAGCAATGGCATGAGTGTGTACGAGTGGGCCCGGCAGGAGTTGCGTCAGAGTCTGGATGTGGCGCAAGAGGTGGGCTTCGATCCGGGATTGAGCCTGCGCGCCTTGCTCAGTGCGGTGGTGCAGCAGAGCAAGGCGGTACGCAATATGGAAGACCTGGCCGATGAGTTGCGATTTCTCGCCGAAAACCTCGACGAGGGCCAGGACTATGGCTTTATGCGGCCCTGAGGGTCGGGATCAGTGACGCGGGTCGAAGTCGCCGCTGAACAATTCGTCCTCGGCATCGGGGGGCACCGGAATCTTGTGTTCTTCCGACGCCCAGGCGCCCAGGTCGATCAGTTTGCAACGGTCCGAACAGAATGGCCGGAACTTGTTCTCGGGGCTCCATTCGACAGGGGCGCCACAGGTTGGGCAATCGACGGTTGGGGTTTGGCTCATGACTGGCCTCCACGCAAAGTAAGGTAAAAGTGATGCAGGCGTTCGACCTCGCTGTGCAGCCAGGCGAGGTCGCGGTCGTTGACCACCACATCGTCGGCATGGCTCACGCGGTCCTGTCGGCTGGACTGAGCCTTGAGGATCGCCTGGACCTGCTGTTCGCTGGTCTGGTCACGCTGCAGGGTGCGTTCGATCTGTAACTGTTCCGGGGCATCGATCACCAGGACGCGTTGGGTCATGGCGTACTGCCCGGACTCGATCAGCAGCGGCGAAACCAGAATCGCGTAAGACGATTGTGCCTTGGCCAGATGGTGGGCGATTTCTTCGGCGATCAGCGGATGCAGCAGCGCTTCGAGCCAGCGGCGTTCATCCGGCACTTCGAAGATCAGCTTGCGCAGCGCCGCGCGATTCAGTTGGCCGTCGGCTTGCAGCACGCCGGGGCCAAAGTGCTCGGCGATCTTCGCCAGTGCCGGGCGACCGGGTTCGACGACCCAGCGAGCCGCATGATCGGCGTCGACCACGTGCACGCCCAGGTCGATGAAGTGCTGGGCTGCCGCGCTTTTGCCGCTGCCGATGCCGCCGGTCAGGCCGAGAATCCAGGGTTTTTCCACAGGGGTATTCATTTCAAACCGACAAACTGCCAATAGAAGCCGGTTATTTGACCACCCCAGAGCAAGGCAATCCAGCCGGCAATGGCCAGATAGGGGCCAAAGGGCAGCGGTGTCGAGGTTTTCGCGTCCCGCAGGCGCAGCAAAATCACCCCGATAATGGCGCCCAGCAGCGATGACAGCAGGATGGTCAGCGGCAGGATTTGCCAGCCGCCCCAGGCACCAAGCATCGCCAACAGCTTGAAGTCCCCGTAGCCGATGCCGTCCTTGCCGGTGATCAGCTTGAACAGCCAGAACACCGTCCACAGCGCCATGTAGCCGGCCACCGCGCCCCAGAACGCGTCATGCAGCGAGACGAAGAGCCCGAAGCTGTTGACGATCAACCCCAGCCATATCAGCGGCAGTACCAGCACGTCCGGCAACAGTTGGTGTTCGGCGTCGATCAGGCTCATCGCCAACAGGCCCCAGCTCAGGATCAGCACCATGCAGGCCTGCCAGCCGAAACCGAAATGCCAGGCGACGAACGCCGACAGCGCGCCGCAGGCCAGTTCGGTCAGCGGGTACCGTTTGCTGATCGGCGTCGCGCAGCTTGAGCATCGCCCAAGTAAAAACAGATAACTGAGCACGGGAATGTTTTCCCACGCTCGAATCCGATGGCCACAGTGAGGGCACTCGGAGTGAGGCAGTATCAGGTTGTAAACCGGGCCGGGGGCTTCGGGTGGCAAATCCAGTACGTCATGGGCCTGCAAGCGCCAGTCACGCTCGAGCATTTTCGGCAGGCGCCAGATCACCACATTGAGAAAACTGCCGATCAGCAAGCCGATCAGCCCTGCGGTGATCGTGAAGGCCTGCGGATTGAGGCTCAGAAATTCGTTCAAGGACATATCAGATCGCTGAGCCGAGTTGAAAGATAGGCAGGTACATCGCAACCACAAGGCCACCGACGATAACCCCCAACACCACCATGATGAACGGCTCCATCAGGCTGGTCAGGTTATCGACCATGTTATCCACTTCGTCCTCATAGAAGCTCGCGACCTTGTCGAGCATGTCATCCAGCGCGCCGGACTCTTCGCCAATGGCCGTCATCTGGATGGCCATGGTCGGAAAGATACCGGAGGTGCGCATGGAAAAATTCAGCTGCATGCCGGTTGAAACGTCCTGCTTGATGCGTAATACCGCTCGCTTGAACACGATATTGCCGGTCGCGCCCGCGACTGAATCCAGGGCTTCGACCAGTGGCACTCCGGCGGCGAATGTCGTCGACAGCGTACGGGCGAAACGGGCCACGGCGGACTTGTACATGAGCGCCCCAACCAACGGCAGTTTCAGCAGCCAGGTGTCCGTCCGGTCGCGAAAGCCTGGTGATTTTTTAAAGGCATGACGTACGCCGAAGATCGCCGCACCCAGCACGCCGAGCACCATCCACCACCAGTCCTGCAAAAACTCCGACAAGCCGATGACCATCACGGTAAACGCCGGCAGCTCGGCTCCAAACCCCGAGAACACCGACTCGAACTGCGGCACAACCTTGACCAGCAGAATCCCGGTCACAATGATCGCGACGAACACCACCGCCAGCGGGTAGGTCATGGCTTTCTTGATCTTGGCCTTGAGGCTTTCGCTCTTTTCCTTGTAGGTCGCCACTCGTTCCAGCAGGGTATCCAAGGCTCCGGCCTGCTCGCCGGCATCCACCAGGTTGCAGTACAACTCATCGAAATACTGGGGCTTTTTGCGCAGGGCGGCGGCGAAGCTATTGCCGGCCGCGACTTCCTGTTTCACCTCGTCGACCAGCTTGCGCATGTTCGGGTTATCGAAGCCCTCGCCGATAATGTCGAAGGATTGCAGCAGCGGTACGCCGGCTTTCATCATGGTCGCCATTTGCCGGGTAAACAGGGCAATGTCCAGAGCCTTGATGCGTTTGCCGGCACGGAAGATGGATGCGGTTTTTTTCCGCACCTTGCCCGGGTTAATGCCTTGCTTGCGTAACTGCGCTTTGATCAGCGCGGGATTTTGACCGGTCAACTCGCCGGTCATTCTGGTGCCTTTTTTGTCTGTGCCTTCCCAGGCATATACATTGATTTTCGCTGCTTTGACCGCCATGTTCAGTCCTTCGTGACCCGGTTGATTTCTTCAAGGCTGGTGATGCCTTGCATGGCCTTGAGCAGGCCCGAAGTGCGCAGGTCGTTGAAGCCGTCCTTACGCATCTGGATGTCGATTTCCAGTGAATTGCCTTCGGCCATGATCAGCCGTTGCAGGTCTGGGGTGTTCTTTACCACTTCATAAATCCCTACTCGCCCTTTGTAACCGTTGTTGCACTGATCACAACCAACCGGTTCATAGATCGTGAACGAGCCGATGCGTTCCTCGGGAAAACCTTCCTTGAGTAACGCCTCGCGGGGAATCTCGATGGGCTTTTTGCAATGACTGCACAGTTTTCGCGCCAGGCGTTGGGCGATGATCAGGCTGACCGAAGTCGCGATGTTGAACCCCTGAATCCCCATGTTGTGCAGGCGGGTCAGGGTTTGCGCGGCGCTGTTGGTGTGCAAGGTGGAAAGGACCATGTGCCCGGTCTGGGCGGCCTTAATGGCAATTTCGGCGGTTTCGAGGTCGCGGATTTCGCCGACCATGATCACGTCCGGGTCCTGACGCAGAAACGAGCGCAGCGCCTGGGCGAAATCCAGTCCCTGCCTGGGATTGACGTTGACCTGGTTGATGCCTTCGATGTTGATTTCTACCGGATCTTCGGCGGTAGAGATGTTGATGTCGACGGTATTGAGGATATTCAGCCCGGTATAAAGCGATACGGTTTTGCCCGAGCCGGTGGGGCCGGTCACCAGGATCATCCCTTGTGGCTGCTTGAGGGCGGCCATGTACAGGTCTTTCTGGTCAGGTTCGTAGCCGAGGGCATCGATGCCCATTTGTGCACTGGACGGGTCGAGAATCCGGATCACCACTTTCTCGCCCCACAGGGTCGGCAGGGTATTGACCCGGAAGTCGATGGACTTGCTTCTGGACAGATGCATCTTGATTCGCCCGTCCTGGGGTTTACGCCGCTCGGAGATGTCGAGGCTGGCCATGACCTTCAGCCGGGAAGCAATGCGGTTGGCCAGTTGCGTTGGCGGCCTGGCGACCTCCCGCAGCATGCCATCGGTGCGCATTCGCACGCGGTAGATTTTTTCATAGGGTTCGAAATGCAGGTCGGAAGAGCCGCTCTTGATCGCGTCGAGCAGCATCTTGTGGACAAAGCGCACCACCGGCGCGTCATCGGTATCTTGCCCTGGGATGGGGTCCTGTTTCTGCTCATCGACCGACTCGATATCCACCCCGTCGAGGTCGACATCGGCCATGTCTTCCAGACCGGTGGACTGGTTGTCGAAGAACTTTTCAATGGCGTCGCTGAGCTTGTCTTCCTCCACCAGGATGGCTTCGGTGCTCAGCCCGGTGCTGAACTGGATGTCGTTGATGGCTTGATGATTGGTCGGGTCGGAAATCCCCACGAACAGTCTGTTACCACGCCGCCAGAGGGGCAGGGCGTGGTGCTGACGGATCAGCTTCTCGCTGACCAGCCCTCGGGGTTGGGTGTCCTTGTCCAGGCAGTTGAGGTCCAGCAGGGCTATGCCGAAATGCTCCGAGGCCACTTCGGCGACCTGCCAGCTTTTCAGCAGTTTGTTTTGCACCAGATAGCTGACCAGCGAAATTCGATTGCGTTGGGCTTGCTGATACGCCTGTTGCGCACTTTGGTCGGTGATCAGTTCGGCCAGTACCAATTGCTTGGCCAGACCGCTAAGGGCGATGTCATTCATTAGAATTCCGGACGCAGGCAGTGAATGACTTATAGCCTAGTCAAGCAGTGGAACCAAACCAGGCGGGATGAGGTGACAAAAAGTGTCAGATAGTGCGGATCCTTGGAGTAGGAAAGGTCTTTGCCACGGTCTCGCGCCCCGCAGGAAGGGGCGTACGCGACTTGGCATGAGCTGTGCTGTGCCTTGTTTAGATCATGAGATTTCGACTCATGCATGGAGCCTGTCTATGAAAAATCAAAATGGTTTTACCTTGATCGAACTGCTGATCGTGGTGGCGATCATCGGGATTCTGGCGACGTTTGCGTTACCGCAGTATTCGAAGTACCAGGCGCGGGCGAAGGTCACCGCTGCGGTTGCAGAAATCTCGGCACTGAAGGTGCCTTTCGAAGACATCATCAATCAAGGCACCGATATTGCCGCCCCCGCCGGGATCGGCGCGGCGAGCGCCACGGGTAATTGCACGATTACGGCAACGGGTACCGCCTCTACCGGTGCGGGCAGTATTGCTTGCACGATTCTCAATGCACCGGGGCCGGTGCTCAGCAAAACCGTCACGCTCACGCGCACACTTGCCGGTGGCTGGACTTGCACCACTACGGTTGACGCGGAATACGCGCCTAAAGGTTGCCCTCCCGTTGCCGCTGCTGGCTGATCCATTGTCATCCTGCCAAATGCCCCGCGTTTAACGACGCGAGGCATTTTTTTGTTCGCTATTTTTGGGGACAGGTAATCGAGAAACCCCCGACAATTCATGGCCTTAGGCCTGCGTTAAAACCCGCATGTTGCATGTAGATAATTTCGCAGTCATGCAATTTGCATGATTTCGAAAATTGCCGCTGTTATTAAATGATTGATTTATAAGCATTTAATTTTTATCTGACAGTTGGCACAGCGTTCGCACTCTTTCCTGTAACCCTGCTGACAAGACACGCAGCAGACTTTCCAGAAATACAGGAGTTACTCGTATGAAGAAGTTCGCTATCGCTGCCGCTACTGCTACCGCGTTGACCCTGACCATGGCCAACACTGCATTTGCACAGAACGCTCTGGCGACTCAGGCACCGATGATGCTCGCCGCCGGCGAAGTCACTGAAGTGAAAGAGGATGCTTCCGATACCTGGATCACCACCAAAGTCAAAGCAGACCTGATAACTGAAAAAGGCATCCCAGGCACCGACATCAAAGTCGAAACCAAAAAAGGCGTTGTTTCCCTGTCTTCCATGACCGTTCTGACAGACGCTCAGAAAACAACCGCCGTGGCTATCGCCAAGAACATCAAAGGCGTCAAAGCGGTGTCCGCCGACGGCCTGAAATCCGAGTAAAACAAGGCTTCTCGCCTGGACCGGGAGAAGATGCGGTAGATGAGCCGAGTCATACGTCTGCCGCTTTTTCAGAGTTCACGCGCAAGGCCACAAGGATGTGGCCATTACAGGCCCCGACATTTGTGTCGGGGCCTGTTCTATTGCGGGCTACGCAAAACAACTAATGTGGGAGCGGGCTTGCTCGCGAATGCGGTGGGTCAGTCAACATTGATGCCGACAGACCCACCGCATTCGCGAGCAAGCCCGCTCCCACATTGACCGGTACCCACATCGGATTGTGGTGGATTTAATTGCCACGCTTGCTGGTGATTCGAACCAAGCGATTCCCTTCAAAGCGCAGGTACTGGTACATCCCGCTGTTGGGGCCGTAGGTCCATTCCTCGACCTGAAACTCTTCCCGCCGATTGGCGCTGCGCTTGTAGCCCAACACGTCGCGGGCAACGGGCTCTCCGCATTTTTGCAGCACTTCGCCGGACCTGTCCCCCACGCTGATCAGTTGACTGCCGCAGCGCAAGGTATCGGCCGCCGCAGCCTGTCCGGCAGCCAGCATCAGAGCCAGGCTCAGAAGCCAGCGTGCGCCCATCACTCGGCATCCAGATGCAGGGGCGTGATAACGCGGCCATCGCTTTCTGCCTCACCGAGGCTGGCGTCGATGAAGTACACGCGGTCATCGGCCAACTGACCTTTGTCCACCAGATAATCCTTGATGCTGCTGGCCCGTTCTTGCCCCAGTTGACGCAACAGCACCTCGCTGGAGCTCCAGAAGCCAATCACGCCTTCACGCATTTTTTTACTGCGTTCTTCCTTGCCCAGGTCTTTCCATTCGGCCGGTGGCTGAGTCTTGAGACGCGTGCGGTAGATTCCTTCGAGCAGTGGGCTTTTCTCGTTGTCCGGCACTTGCAGCAATGAGGCCTGGGCCGGCACCTTGTCACCGCGACGCTGGAGCATTTTGTAGTAGTTGTACTGGTATTCCCGCTCCAGGCGTTGCTCGGCGATCAGCGGGCCATCGCTGCTCTTGGCGGCGGTGCCTTCGATTTCCAGGCGCAGGGCCGGACGTTCCTTGAGCGCCTGAGACAGTTTGACCAGCGCCGCTTCGGCGTCCTGGCTCAACTCACTTGAACCCGGGGTGAAAGAGACTGTACCCAAGTCTTCCGAGCCGCCGCCACTGACCAGCCCGCCAATCATTTTGAACGGTGCCGCCGCAGCTTTGACAATCAGATTGCGCAGGGTCTGCCAGACAATCGGCATGACGCTGAACTGCGGGTTGTTCAGATCGCCGCTGACCGGCAGTTCTATGGAAATCTTCCCGTCGACATCCTTGAGCAAGGCAATCGCCAGTTTCAGCGGCAGGCTCACCGCGTCCGGGCTGTCGACCTTTTCACCCAGTTGTAGCTGCTCGACCACCACTTTGTTTTCGGCCAGGAGCTGGCCGTTGGTGATCTTGTAATGCAGGTCGAGATTGAGCCGGCCCTTGCGGATACGGTAACCGGCGAACTTGCCGGAGTAGGGCGTCAAGTTCGTCAATTCCACCCGTTTGAAACTGGTGGCGATGTCGAGGCTGGCCATTGGGTCGAACGGGTTGACCGAACCTTTGATGGTCACTGGCGCATAGCGGTCGACTTTACCTTTGATGTCGACACTGGCCGGTTTTGCCTGGCGGCTGTCGATGGTTCCGATCTTCCCGTTGAGCTGTTGAGCGGCCGTAGCGAAGTTCGGCGTCAGGCTGAAGTCGGCGAAGTTAGCCGAACCATCATTGATGGCGATGCCGCCAATGTGGATGCCCAGCGGTTTTTCTTTTCCGGCTGGCGGTTTGTCAGCAGCGGCGGTTGTGGTGCCGGAATCGGCCGGTTGCGCAATCAACAGGTCATCGATGTTGGTGGTGCGGTCATCGTTGATCATGAAACGCGCATAGGGCTGGAACAGATTGACCTTGTCGATCGACAGGCTATCGCCATGCTGATAGTTCAGACCTTCGAGCACCAATTGTTGCCACTTGAGGAAGTCGCGGGTTTTCAGGGTGTCGAGGGTATGGAGTTGATCGACCTGGGCACGGCCGGTGACGTTGAACGCCAGCGGTTCGGTGCTTTTCAGGTCGACCGCCAGATCACTGCCCAGCATGCCGCTGCGCAGTTCGAGACGAATGAACGGGTTGATGTAGGACTGGGCGACGCGCAGGTCAATGTCCTTGGTCTGCACGTTCAGTTTGGCGCTGATCGGGGCCAGATTGACCACGCCATCCGCTGTGATCTTGCCTTGCTTGCCCACGCCGGTGTCGAGCTTGAGGTTGAAAGGTGAGCCATTGAGGCTGTCGAAGTTTTGCAGGTCCAGGTTCAGCGGGCCCACCTCAAGCGCCACGGCGGGTTGTGCCTTGCGGTCGGCCAGATGCACCTGGTAATCGCGCAGTTGCACGTCTTTGAGCAGTACCTGCCAGGGCTTGCTCGGCGCGCTCGGTTCAGGCTTCGGCGAATCGGCAGCCGCGGGTGCGCTGATCGGCTCGGCATTGGCCTTGGCGGCCGCTTTGGACGGCTGACTGGCGAACAGTTTTTGCCAATCGAGTTGTCCGTCGGCTTCGAGGGCGGCCCAGGTTTCCAGTTTCTGGCTGCGAATCTTGCCGACCACCACTTGCTGTTTGGCCAGATCCACGGTGGTTTCACTGATGTCCAGCCGATCGAGCTTCGCCAGCGGTCGACCGTCCGGAGCCTTGATGGCGAAAGGCGCGACGCTGACCGCGACATTGCTCAGCAGCAGTTCGGTTTCCTTGGCCAGGTTGAGCTTGTAATCGGTGCTGAGGCTGACGACGCCCTCTTCGAGCACGAGTGGCACCGCATCGCGCACATAGGGCCAGAAGGATTTCATCTTGCCATCGGTGATTTTCAGCTTACCTTCGGAGGCGATCGGGATCAGGCTGAAGTTACCGGTCCAGTCGATCTGTCCACCTCCCGGACCGATGGCGACCAACGTCATGTCGGCGCTGTCTTTGGGCAAGGTGCTGAGATTTTTCAGTTCGAAATCGAGTTTGTCGTAGAGGAATTCGATGGGTTCGCTGGGACGTGCATCCTGGAAATGTACGGAACCAGCGGCCAATTTGATCCGATCCACGCGCAGCGGAAATGGCTTGGCGTCCGGATCGGCCGGGGTCGGTTCGCTGGCGGGGATGTTGAACAGCCCGAGCAGGTTGAGTTTGCCGTCCTTGCCGAAGAGGATTTCGGTCTTGGGTTTGTCCAGTTCGATATCGGACAAGTGCAGCGCCTTGGTCCACAGGCTGTCGATCTGCAGGTTCGCATACAGTCGCTCGAAGCCCACTTGTTCCTTGCCCGGCTCGCCGATGACCAGGCCCCAAAGGGTGACTTCGAGACTGAACGGGTTGAGTTCGATTCGCTGAATCGTCGCGGGCGTCGTGGCGTAGTTGGCCAATTGTTGGTTGGCGACCCGCAACGCGATGCCCGGCAAAATCAGAAACCCCAGCAGGCTATAAAGAGCCAGGGCAGTCAATAAGGCGCCGATAGCGCGAATCAATCCTTTGGGCATGTGCGGCTTCAACTGTCGGAATCGGAGTGCCTTGGAGTATGGCATGCGTTTGCGGTTCCGAAGCAACCACGCTTTATAGGATTTATCTGATTATCGGTGCGGATTTTCAGAGCTGCAGGATCAGCGTTTTCAGCGGCGGCTGTTGATCCAACGACGGGAAATCGCTGCCCGGTGTCAGCGCTGTCCACTCACGCACCGGACGCCCGGCCTTCTCTGCGCAGCGCAGAACCTGTTCGCGCCAATCGTCCATGCTGACCTTCGCCAAGTTGTTGCAGCAGATCAGCACGCCGTCGTCGGCAGTGGTCAGCAGCGCCGGTTTGAGCAGGCTCTGGTAGTCACGCAACAGGTCAACGGTGCCGAACGCGCTCTTGGCCCAGGCCGGTGGATCGAGCAGAACCAGATCGTACTGACGCGGGTCGAGGCGTTGATAGCTCGGCAGTTTCTGGCCGCGACGCTGGCTGATCGGCAGGCCGGCCAATTGACGAATCGCCGGAAAGTAATCGGACTGAATGAATTCCATCGTTGGCAATTGCGGGTTGAGCAGACCGTTCTCGCGGCCGACCGCCAGATTGCCTTCGGCAAAGTCCAGGTTGCACACCTCGCTCGCACCGCCCGCCGCGGCGCAGAGGCCGACGCCACAGGTGTAGGCAAACAGGTTCAGCACACTTTTGTTTTTGCTGTGCGCCTTGACCCAGCCGCGAGCGTTGCGCAGATCAAGAAACAACAACGGGTCCTGGCCGGCGTGGCGCCCGCGAACCCGGTAGTTCAGTCCCCATTCGTGGCCGATCAAATCTTGCAGGGCGGCTTCGTCGGCGCGGTAGACGGTGTCTTCGCGGTCGATGCGTGAGTTGCCACGGGAACGGTCGTTGTAGACCAGCAGGGTGTCGAGGCCCAGCTGTTGATTGACGGTCTCGTGCAATTGCAGCAGGACGTCCCGCTCCAGAGCCTGATGAAAACTCTGCACCAACAGTTGCGGGCCATAGCGGTCGATGGTCAGGCCGCCGGCGCCTTCCTGGCTGCCGTGGAACAGGCGATAGCAATCGGTGCCTTGCTGATGCAGCTCGACGAGCAGGTCCTGGCGACGATCGAGGGCGGCGCACAGCGCCTGATTCAAGGAAGACATGCTGGGCGCCTTGCAGGAGGGAATTGGGGGCGCGGGAGTTTAACAGCTATGGGCTGATCGTTCCCACGCTCTGCGTGGGAATGCCTCACCGGACGCTCTGCGTCTGCTTCTTGGGACGCGGAGCGTCCCTGGCTGCATTCCCACGCAGAGCGTGGGAACGATCAAACCTGTACCTGTGCCTGTGCCTGTGCCTGTGCCTGTAGGAGCGAGGCTTGCCCGCGAAAGCGGTGTGTCAGGCGACATTAATGTTGACTGTGCCGCCGTCTTCGCGGGCAAGCCTCGCTCCTACAGGTGATGGTCAATGCACTGCATGGGCTCATTGGTTCAGCCGCTGATCGATCAGCCCTTGCACCACGCTCGGATCGGCGAGGGTCGAGGTATCGCCCAGGCTGTCCAGTTCGTTGCAGGCGATCTTGCGCAGAATGCGTCGCATGATCTTGCCCGAACGGGTTTTCGGCAGGGCCGGAGCCCATTGGATCAAATCCGGTTTGGCGAAGCTGCCGATTTCCTTGCTGACATGCGCCAGCAATTGCTGCTTCAGTTCGTCGTTGGGTTCGGTGCCATTCATGGGCGTAACGAAGGCATAGATGCCCTGGCCTTTGACATCATGGGGGTAACCGACCACGGCGGCCTCGGCGATGCTGTCGTGCAGCACCAGAGCGCTCTCCACTTCGGCGGTGCCGATACGATGCCCGGAGACGTTGATCACGTCGTCGATGCGCCCGGTGATCCAGTAGTCGCCGTCCTCGTCCCTGCGTGCGCCATCGCCGGTGAAGTAGTAGCCGGGGTAGGGCTTGAAATAGGTTTCGATCATCCGTTTCGGGTCGCCGTAGACGCTGCGAATCTGCGCCGGCCAGCTGGACTTGATGGCCAATATGCCGCTGCCGGCGCCTTTGATTTCCTTGCCGTGTTCATCGAGCAGTACCGGTTGCACGCCGAACATCGGTTGGGTGGCGCAACCGGGTTTGAGCCGTTGGGTGCTGACCAGCGGGCTGATCATGATGCCGCCGGTTTCGGTCTGCCACCAGGTATCGACAATCGGGCAACGCTGCTCGCCGACCGTATTGAAATACCATTCCCAGGCTTCCGGGTTGATCGGCTCACCGACGGTGCCGAGTAATCGCAGGCTCTCGCGGGACGTTTCCTTCAGCGGCTCGGGACCTTCACGCATCAGCGCACGCAGGGCGGTCGGGGCGGTGTAGAAGATGTTCACATGATGCTTGTCGATCACCTGCCAGAAGCGCGAGGTGCTGGGGTAGTTCGGCACGCCTTCGAAGATCAGCGTGGTCGCACCGTTGGCCAAAGGCCCGTAGACGATATAGCTGTGGCCGGTGACCCAGCCGACATCGGCGGTGCACCAGAAGACTTCACCGTCGCGATAATCGAGCACGTACTTGAAGGTCATTGCCGCTTGTAGCAAGTAGCCGCCAGTGGTGTGCAGCACACCTTTAGGTTTGCCGGTGCTGCCGGAGGTGTAGAGGATGAACAGCGGGTCTTCGGCGTCCATCGGCTCTGGCGGACAGTCGTCGCTGACATCGCGCAAAGCCTGGTGGTACCAGATATCCCGGTCGTCGACCCAGTTGACCTGGTTTTGGGTGTGTTCGACCACGATCACGGTGTTCACGTCCGGGCAGCTTTGCAGTGCCGTGTCGACGTTCTGTTTGAGCGGCACGAATTTACCGCCGCGCACGCCTTCATCGGCGGTGATAACGGTGTGGCAATCGGCGTCGAGGATCCGGTCACGCAGCGAATCCGGGGAAAATCCACCGAACACCACCGAATGAATCGCACCGATACGCGCGCAGGCGAGCATGGCGTAGGCGGCTTCGGGAATCATCGGCATGTAGATGCACACGCGGTCGCCTTTCTTCACGCCACGGCTTTTGAGCACGTTGGCCAGTCGACAGACGTTGTGATGGAGTTTTTTGTAGGTGACCTGGGCAGATTCGGCGGGGTCATCGCCTTCCCAGATGATCGCGATTTGATCGCCGCGCTTTTCCAGGTGACGGTCGATGCAGTTGTAACTGACGTTTAACTTCCCGCCGGCGAACCAGCTTGCCTCACCGGTTTTCAAGTCATAACGCTGGACGGTTTGCCACGGTGCGGTCCAATCGAGGAAGCGTGTGGCCTGTTCGGCCCAGAAGGTGCTGGGGTGTTCGATGGATTGGCGATACAGGCGTTGATAGTCGTCTTGACTTAATTGTGCAGCCCGGCGGACGGCATCGGCTTTGGGGAACGTGCTGATATCGAACATGACGGTTCCTTATTCTTGTTTTTCGACAAGAGGGGAGCTGCGCGACCCTCGTAGGAGCTGGCTTGCC
This sequence comes from Pseudomonas sp. PGPR40, assembly GCF_022014505.1. Taxonomy (NCBI): domain Bacteria; kingdom Pseudomonadati; phylum Pseudomonadota; class Gammaproteobacteria; order Pseudomonadales; family Pseudomonadaceae; genus Pseudomonas; species Pseudomonas sp. PGPR40. The sequence goes on from NZ_JAKLSP010000040.1 coordinate 14,602, forward strand.
AGCGAAGGCGGTAGGTCAATCAACACAGATGTCGACGGATCCACCGCTTTCGCTGGCAAGCCAGCTCCTACAAGGTTAGTACGCCCCGTAGGAATGGCGTCAAATCACCCGCGGTGACGACCGCGGAAGTAGTTGATCAGGCCTTGGGTGGAAGCATCGTCGGCCGGGGTTTCTTCGCTGCCGACCAGGCGGTTGTAGACGCCTTTGCCCAGCTCTTTACCAAGCTCCACGCCCCACTGATCGAAGGCGTTGATGCCCCAGACCACGCTTTGCACGAAGACTTTGTGTTCGTACAGCGCCACCAGTGCGCCAAGACGACGCGGGCTGATGCGCTCGACCACCAGGGTGTTGCTCGGACGGTTGCCCGGGATCACCTTGTGTGCCGCCAGCTTCTGTACTTCGTCCTCGCTCATGCCCTTGTCACGCAGCTCGGCTTCGGCCTCGACACGGGTTTTGCCGAGCATCAGCGCCTGGCTTTGCGACAGGCAGTTGGCGTACAGCCACTGGTGGTGGTCGGACACCGGATTGAAGCTGACGATCGGCACGATAAAGTCGGCCGGAATCAGCTGGGTGCCTTGGTGCAGCAACTGGTGGTAAGCGTGCTGACCGTTGCAGCCGACGCCGCCCCAGATCACCGGGCCAGTATCCGTGGACACTGGCGTGCCGTCCTGACGCACGCTCTTGCCGTTGGATTCCATGTCCAGCTGTTGCAAGTGTTTGGTGATGTTGCGCAGGTAGTGGTCGTACGGCAGGATCGCGTGGCTTTGCGCGCCCCAGAAGTTGCCGTACCAGACACCGAGCAACGCCAGCAGTACCGGCATGTTCTGTTCGAATGGCGCGCTCTGGAAATGCTGGTCCATGGTGTAAGCACCGGACAGCAGCTCCTTGAAGTTCGACATGCCGATGGCCAGGGCAATCGGCAGACCGATAGCCGACCACAGGGAGTAACGGCCACCGACCCAATCCCACATCGGGAAGATGTTTTCTTCGCGAATACCGAACGCCACCGCTGCCGCGTTGTTGCTGGAAACGGCGATAAAGTGACGGTACAGCTCGGCTTCCGAACCACCCTGAGCCAGGTACCAGGCGCGTGCAGCCTGGGCGTTTTTCAGGGTTTCGAGGGTGTTGAAGGATTTCGACGAGACGATGAACAGCGTGGTCTCGGCGCGCAGCTTCATGGTCAGTTCATGGAATTCACTGCCGTCGATGTTCGCCAGGTAATGGCAGCGCACGCCTTTCTGGGCGTAGGACAGCAGCGCTTCGGACACCAGCTCTGGGCCGAGGAACGAGCCACCGATGCCGATGTTCACCACGTCAGTGATCGGCTTCTCGGTGTAACCGCGCCACAAACCGTCGTGGATGCGACCCACAAGATCGGTGATCTGGTTCAGCACTTTGTGCACGTCGGGCATCACGTTGACGCCGTTGACCGACAGCTTATCGCCCACCGGACGGCGCAGTGCGGTGTGCAGCGCCGGGCGCCCTTCGGAAGAGTTGACGATTTCGCCACTGAACAGCGCTTTGATCGCGCCTTTGAGGTCGACTTCGTTGGCCAGGCCCACCAGCAGGTTGCGGGTCTCGGCGTTGATCAGGTTCTTCGAGTAGTCGAGAAACAGGCCGCAACTGCTGAGGGTGAATTGAGTAAAGCGCTGCGGATCGGCATTAAAGGCTTCGCGCATGCTGAAATCCTGCATGGCTTGGCGGTGGTCATTCAGCGCTTGCCAAGCGGGCAGAGCGGTAACGTCGTGAGGAGTGCGGTAATACGCCATCGCTGCGGTTTTCCTTTTACTTGAACGGCCTTTTGAACACTAAAAAATCCCGGAGCGCTGTGGGTGGGCGTCCGGTCAACTGCGTCGACACGATTTTCTGGCGCAGGGCGAATACAGTAAACCTCGCGCTGCAATCTGTCTTGACTTTGTCTGACCTGCTCCCGGTACTTTTTTAACATTTAACCGGGAACGGTCCGACAAACGGAAGGCTGAAAGGGGGGAGCGGCTCGATCAGGCGACCTGAACCGGAATGGCATTGCTGGTGTGGCTCAGTTCGTTACCCGGCGCCATGTAAAGCATGCGTGGCTTGAAGTTGAGCAGTTCGGCTTCGCTGTAGTGGGCGTAAGCACAGATGATTACGCGGTCGCCGACCTTGGCCTTGTGCGCCGCGGCACCGTTGACCGAAATCATGCGTGAACCTTCTTCGCCACGAATCGCGTAGGTGGTGAAGCGTTCGCCGTTGTCGATGTTGTAGATCTGAATCTGTTCGTACTCGCGGATGCCGGACAGGTCCAGCCATTCGCCGTCGATGGCGCAGGAACCTTCGTAATCGAGTACAGCATGGGTGACTTCGGCGCGATGCAGCTTGGCCTTGAGCATGATGGCGTGCATGAATGTTTCCCCAGGTCGGAAATCGAACGGCGGGCAGTTTGCCCGAAGGCTTTAGAGGCAGCAATACAGTCTGGAACGACGCAGATCTAACGTGGGAGCGGGCTTGCTCGCGAAGAGGCCATCACATTCAACATCATCGTTGACTGTCAGACCGCTTTCGCGAGCAAGCCCGCTCCCACATTGGTTTTGCGGTGCTCAGGCTGGCGTGTCAAGGTTCAGATGCAGGTTGTCGATCAACCGCGTCGTGCCCAGGAACGCCGCCACCAGAATCACCAGATCCCGATCTTCCACCGTCGCGGGACGCAAGGTCAGCGCATGGCGAATTTCCAGGTAATCCACACGCAGGCCAGCGGCTTCAAGCTGTTTGATCTGCTCATGGATCAACGTTGGGTAATCGCGCTCGCCCTGTTTGATCGCGTCGCTGATCCGGGTCAGGGTGCGATAGACCTCTGGCGCGATGGCCCGTTGTTCTTCGCTGAGGAAACCATTGCGCGACGACAGCGCCAGGCCATCGGCCGCACGCACGGTAGGTTCGCCGATGATCTGGATCGGCATGTTCAGGTCATGCACCAGGGCACGAATCACCGCCAGTTGCTGGAAGTCTTTCTGGCCGAAGATCGCCAAATCCGGCTGGACCATGTTGAACAGCTTGCTGACGACAGTCGCCACCCCTTCGAAATGCCCCGGACGACTGGCGCCGCACAGGCCTTCGGAGAGTTGCGGAACGCTGACGCGGGTCTGACCGGCCATGCCGTCGGGGTACATTTCTTCGACGGTCGGTGCAAACAGCAGATGGCAACCGGCCTGAAGCAACTTTTCCTGATCGGCGGCCAGGGTTCGCGGATATTTGTCGAGGTCTTCGCCGGCGCCGAATTGCAGCGGGTTGACGAAAATGCTCGCGACCACGAAATCCACCCGTTGGATGGCTTTGGTAATCAGCGCGACATGCCCGCTGTGCAGGTTACCCATGGTTGGCACGAAGCCGATGCGCTTGCCTTCGCTACGGGCGCGAGCCACGGCGGCCCGCAGTTCGCGTACGGTTTTTACGGTGTTCATGCAGAAAATCCGTGTTCGATGTCAGGGAAAGTCGCCGCTTTGACTTCAGTGACGTAAGCGCTCAAGGCGGCTTGAATGCTGGTTTGATCAGTCATGAAGTTCTTCACGAATTTTGGTACGCGGCCGGTAATGGACAAGCCAAGCATGTCATGCAGGACCAGTACCTGACCGTCGGTGCCATTGCCGGCACCGATGCCGATCACCGGGATCTTCACCGCCTGGGAAATTTCTTCGGCCAGTTCGCTGGGCACGCATTCGAGCAGCAGCATGGCCGCGCCGGCCTCCTCCAGAGAAATCGCGTCGGCGCGCATTTGCCGTGCCTGGTTCTCGTTGCGGCCCTGGACTTTATAGCCGCCGAGGATGTTGACCGATTGCGGTGTCAGCCCCATGTGCGCGCACACCGGGATGCCACGTTCGGCCAGCAGACGGATCGAGTCCGCGAGCCACAAAGCGCCTTCAACTTTGACCATGTTGGCACCGGCCTGCATCAACAGGGCGCTGTTGGTCATGGTTTGTTCAATGGTGGCGTAGGCCATGAAGGGCAGGTCGGCGAGGATCAGGGCATCGGCGTTACCACGTTTGACGGCTGCCACGTGGTAGGCCATTTCAGCGGTGGTCACTGGCAGGGTGCTGTCGTGACCTTGCAAGACCATGCCGAGGGAGTCGCCCACCAGCAGCACTTCAACCCCTGCCTCATTGCAGGCATGGGCGAAGGTCGCGTCATAGCAGGTCAGCATGGTGATCTTTTCACCTTTCTGCTTGAGGCTCTGGAGCGTGGTCAGGGTGATGGCTGGCATGAAAAAATCCTCATTACAGGCGCTATGGAAACTACTGCGAGTAACGCGCGTGATTCGTCATTTATGCAGGCGCACCTTCTGTCGTGGTGCTTGTAAGGCCTGGATTGCGCCCTTTGGCGCCGCGTTGGCGGCAGCGGGACGCCTATAGTCGTGAGGAGAACCCGGGAAGTCAATTGCGTGTGTTACCGCATTGTTACGTGGGGGGTGTTACCGGCGTTACTGATGCGATTCAGCAGAGGTTGTGAACGCGACACAAGCCAATGTGGGAGCGGGCTTGCTCGCGAAGGCGGTGTATCAGTCACATCAATGTTGAATGTGCTACCGCTTTCGCGAGCAAGCCCGCTCCCACAGGGGATTTGTGTCAATTCAGAGAAAGGCGTTCCAGGCCGACAAACGGGCAAGCGGCGAGCAATGCTGTGAGGCTGCGGCCATCGGCCAGGCGCAAATCCGCCGGTGCCAGCTCGGCCAGCGGATAGAGGACAAAGGCCCGTTCCTGCAGGTGGTAGTGGGGGACTTTGAGACGAGGTTCGTCGATCAGTCGATCGCCGAACAGCACGATGTCCAGATCCAGCGTGCGCGGGCCCCAGCGTTCAAGGCGCTCACGGCCTTGGCCATTCTCGATGGCTTGCAGCGCATCCAGCAGGTCCAGCGGGGCGAGGTGGCTATCGAGGGCGGCGACTGCGTTGGTGTAACGCGGTTGACCGGGCAGCAGCGAGTCGCTTTGATAAAACGCTGAAACGCCGACCAGCTCGGTTTGCGGCAACTGCGCCAGCGCTTCGACAGCGCTGCGCAATTGTTGCGTGGGGTCAGCCAGATTGCTGCCCATGCCGATGTAGATGCGCTCCATGGCTTACTCGCCTGTAGCGCTCGGTGCGCCGGCAGCGCGCTTGCGCTTGGCACCACCGCTGCGGCGCCGTTTGCGCGGAGCGCCGGTACCGTCGTCCTTGCCGCTCAGATCGCGGATCATGTCCCGGCGTTCGCTGTCATTGGCGTCCTGATAGTCAGTCCACCATTCGCCCAGGCCATCGGTCTGTTCGCCTGCGTTTTCGCGCAGCAGCAGGAAGTCGTAACCGGCGCGGAATCGCGGGTTGTCCAGTAGCAGGTCGGCGCGTTTGCCGCTGCGTCGTGGCAGACGCTCCTGCATGTCCCAGATCTCGCGGATCGGCATGGTGAAGCGTTTCGGGATGGCGATGCGCTGGCACTGTTCGGCGATCAGCTCGTGAGCGGCTTCCTGCATCGCCGGAATCGGCGGCATGCCGCGTTCTTGCAGGCGCAACACGCGGGCCGGCAGGGCAGGCCAGAGCAGGGCGGCAAACAGGAACGCCGGGGTGACCGGTTTGTTCTGCTTGATCCGCAGATCTGTGTTGATCAACGCTTCACTGATCAGCGTGTGGGTGTAGGTCGGGTTGTATTCCAGCGCTGCCGCACTGGCCGGGAACAGCGGATCGAACAGCTGCAGGTCGACCAGCATTTCGAAGGTGTCCGCGGCGTGGCCGGAGAGGAACAGCTTGAGCACTTCTTCGAACAGACGAGCCGACGGGATCTCGCGCAGCATCGGCGCCAGTTCGCGGATGGGCGTGGCGCTATGTTTTTCGATGCCGAAATTCAGCTTGGCGGCAAAACGCACGGCCCGCAGCATCCGCACCGGGTCTTCCTGGTAGCGTTGCTTCGGATCGCCGATCAGGCGGATCAGGTGATTGCGGATGTCGTGTACGCCGTTGGCGTAATCGAGAATGCGCTCGCTGACCGGATCGTAATACAAGGCATTGATGGTGAAGTCGCGGCGTTGCGCGTCTTCTTCCAGGGTGCCGTAGACGTTGTCGCGCAGAATGCGCCCGCTTTCGTTACGAGACGATTGGTTGCTGTCTTCGTCCTCGTCGTTTTGCGGGTGATTGGCGCGGAAGGTCGCGACTTCAATGATTTCGCGACCAAAGTGGATATGTACCAGTTTGAAACGCCGACCGATGATCCGCGCATTGCGAAATTCGGCGCGTACCTGCTCAGGCGTGGCGCTGGTGGCGACGTCGAAATCTTTCGGCGTGATGCCGAGCAGCATGTCACGCACACAGCCGCCGACCAGGTAAGCCTGGTAACCGGCGTTCTGCAGGCGTTCGACGATATTCACCGCGTAACGGCTGAACTGTGTCTTTTGCAGCGAATGTTGGCCGCTGTTGAGCACTTCAGGCGTACTGCGAATGTGTTGCGTATGACGCTTGGGAGAACGGAATGACTGGAACAACTTCTTCAGCATGGGATGCACTGTTTGAAGGAATGTTCGGCCATAACGAAGAATGACCGCATGATGGGCGGGGATTCTAGCATTTAGTCAGGGGATGGTGTAGGAAGCTGCGCAAGCTGCTGAAGGGATGTCTGGCATGGGGCTGAACAGCAGAAACCACAAGGGGAGCCGAAGCTCCCCAAGAAGTAGTTGCGTGCTCTATTTTTATTATTGGTTTCGGGCTTCTTGTTTTTGTTGAGCGCCCTCGCCATGAAGTTTTCCTTCATGACCCTCCCAATCGGGAGCCAAGAGCAAACGGATTGCTTTGGTCGCTGTGTTGCTGTGATCGTGAGATCCAACCAGTTCAGGCACTGTCTTGGGACAGTTTTTTATTGTTCTCGGCCTGGTCGTGGGGCAAGCCCCAAATGCAACGCCTCTCCAAAAGAATCAGTTAGCTACGCCTCTCGCCGTCTTGTTTTTATTGTGCGTGAGTCGATTCGTCTTATTTTTATTGTCTTGTACATTGCTTGTTATTGTTCTTGTACCAAACCTATAGCAGGGCGCGTGCCAACTTTTGTGAAACCCAGTAAAACAAGGGGTTAGGCGGGCTAATGGTGTTTTTCGAGGCCCAAAAAAACCGGGGCTACGTTACCGTAAGCCCCGGCTTCTGTTACGCGAAAAAGCTGAGGTAACAGTTTTTTCACAAAGTCATGTGTTACCCGCACATCCGACAGGTGCGGTTCAGCTCTCGCTGGCCACCCCGGTCTTGCGCCGTGGAATACCCAGGCGCTGACGGCGTTCCCACAAGCATTTGCGACTGACCCCGAGTTTGCGGGCCAGTTCGGTTTCGGTCATGTGGTCCTGATGCTCGAGAACGAAATGCTGGAAGTAGTCTTCCAGGGACAAATCTTCGGTCGGTTCGTGGCTGGTGTTACCGGCGCCGTTGCCCTGCTGGGGCGCCAGGCCGATGAAGTCGTCATCATCCAGATCGCTCAGTTCGATGTCGATGCCCAGCAGCTCGGCGGAAATTTCCGGGCTTTCGCACAGAATCACGGCGCGCTCGACCGCGTTTTCCAGCTCGCGAACGTTACCTGGCCAGGCGTAATGCCGGATCGCCTGCTCGGCATCCAGGGCAAATTTCAGATCGGTGCGGTTGACTCGCGCGCTCTGCCGCGCGAGGAATGCAGTGGCAATTTCATTGACGTCTGCACCGCGCTCACGCAAGGCCGGCAACTTCAAGGCGATCACGTGAAGGCGGTAATACAAGTCCTCGCGGAACTGGCCAATCTTCGCCAGGCTCTTGAGGTCTCGGTGGGTCGCGGCGATCAGGCGTACATCGACCTTCTGGGACTGCACCGAACCGACTCGGCGGATTTCCCCTTCCTGCAACACACGCAGCAGGCGGGCCTGAGCTTCCAGTGGCAGTTCACCGATTTCATCGAGGAATAAAGTGCCGCCGTCCGCCGCTTCCACCAACCCGGCACGCCCGGCGCTGGCGCCAGTGAACGCACCTTTTTCGTGGCCGAACAGTTCGGACTCGATCAGGCTTTCCGGAATGGCCGCGCAGTTCACCGAAATCATCGGTGCCTTGGCACGTTTGGACAGGTTGTGCAGGGCGCGTGCTACCAATTCTTTACCGGTACCGGATTCACCCTGGATCAGGACATTGGAGTCGGTCGGCGCGACTTTGCGGATCTTGCTGTACAAGTCCTGCATCGGCGGGCAAGAGCCGATAATGCCGATCTCGCCATTGCTATTGTCGACACCGTTTTTCGCAGCGCCATTGATCGTTTTACCGACGACCGGTTCACCGCTGGTTTGCGCCGATTGCCGGTCACGCAGGATTCGCGCGACGGCCTGGAGCATTTCGTCGTGATCGAAAGGCTTGGCGATGTAATCCACCGCGCCCATCTTCATCGAGTCGACGGCCGAACGCAGGCTGGCGTAACTGGTCATGATCAGCACCGGAGTGCCCTGGCCAAGTTTGATCAACTCGGTACCCGGTGCGCCCGGAAGACGCAGATCACTGACGATCAGATCAAATGTGGGGATGCTGAAACGCTCTTGTGCTTCCTGCACGGATCCGGCTTCGCTGACCTGGTACTGGTTACGTTCCAGCAGACGGCGCAAGGCGGAGCGGATAATTGTTTCGTCTTCGACGATCAAAATGTGCGGCATTGATTCGATACTCTCGACGGTCTCAGTTCACAGCGGACGTCGCTTCGACATGACGCGGCAAAGTTACCCGGATACGGGTGCCGCGTTGGCTTTGAACATCAGCCGGGCTGTCGATGGTGATTTGTCCATAATGCTCTTCAACGATGGAATAGACCAGTGCAAGGCCCAGACCGGTGCCTTCGCCAGGATCCTTGGTGGTGAAGAAAGGTTCGAACAGTCGGTCCATGATGTTCGAGGGAATACCGCTGCCTTCGTCTTCGACGATCAAATCGACCGTGTGTTCGCCGGCTTCGCTTTTGACTCGCACCGCACTGCCCGCAGGTGAGGCGTCGCGGGCGTTTGAGAGCAGATTGATCAATACCTGGGCGAGCCGCTGCGGGTCGCCTTCGACCCAGTGATCGGGGTCACACAGGTTGTAGAACTGTACTTCGAAATTGCGCCGGTTCAAGGCCAGCAGGCCGATGGCATCCTGCGCCACTTCCGCCAGACAGACGGGCTCGTCACTGTGCTGGTAACTGCCGGCATGGGCGAAGCTCATCAGCGACTGAACGATGCGTGACACGCGTTTGGTCTGCTCAAGGATCTGTCCACTGATTTCCGTGAGTTCGGCGTCTTCTTCACGCTCTTCGCGCAAGTTTTGCGCGAGACAGGCAATGCCGGTGATCGGGTTGCCGATTTCATGGGCCACGCCGGCCGCCAGTCGACCGATGCTGGCCAGGCGCTCGGAGTGCACCAGTTTGTCTTCGAGCATCTGGGTTTCGGTCAGGTCTTCCACCAGCAGCACCAGGCCGCTGTTACCCGGCGCCAGCGGTTCATCGATCGCCGCTTTGTGCAGGTTCAGCCAGCGCGTCTGGCCATCGAGGGCCAGGTGCTGTTTGTGCAAATGCTCATCCGGCAGATTGATGAAGCCTTGCAGCAACTCCTTCCACGGATCGGCAATGGTGCTCAGGCGCGAACCGACCACACGCTGCGCGGCAATCCCGGTCAGTTCCTCCATGGCTTTGTTCCACATGAGGATTTCCTGATCCTTGGCCAGTGAGCACACGCCCATCGGCAATTCCTGCAGGGTCTGGCGGTGGTAGCGGCGTAGGGCATCGAGTTCGGCGGCAAGGCCGGTGAGGCGCGAGTGGTAATCCTCGAGGCGGCTCTCGATGAAGTGGATGTCTTCAGTGACGTAATTCTCACCGCCGGCCTTGTAGGGCAGGAAGGTTTCGACCATGTCCTGCGCCACGCTCGGCCCCATCAAGCCGGAGAGGTTGGCTTCGATACGATCGCGCAAACGGCGCAAGGCGTATGGCCGGCGTTCATCGAACGGTAGATAGAGGTCACGCAGCGCCTGTTCGACTTCTTTCTGCGCAGCCTTGGCGCCCAATGGTTTTGCAAGCTGCGTGGCGAATTCCTGAGGCGAGGCGGCATGCAGTTCGCGGCGTTGCGGGCGGCGAACGTTGTCCACTGCGCAGGCTTCGGCGGCGCTGGCCTCTTCGGGGCTGGCGTTGGTGAACAACGAGATCAGCGTGAACATCAGCACGTTGGCAGCCAGCGAGGCGATTGCTGCCATGTGCCAACTGGTGTCGTCCAGCACGTAAATCATGTTCAACAGCGGAATGTAGAAGCCTTGCAGATTGCCGACCAGCGGCAACAGCATGGTCACCAGCCACACCAGGATCCCCGCCAGGAGACCCGCGATAAAGCCGCGACGGTTGGCGGTCGGCCAGTACAGCACCGACAACACCCCCGGCAGGAACTGCAACGTGGCGACGAAGGCGACGATGCCGAGGTTCGCCAGATCCTGCTCGGCGCCCAGCATCAGGTAGAAACCGTAACCGGCCATGATGATCGCGACGATCAGCGCCCGGCGGGTCCACTTCAGCCAACGGTAGATATTGCCTTCGGCCGGCGGCTGATAGAGCGGCAACACCAGATGGTTCAGCGCCATCCCGGACAGCGCCAGCGTGGTGACGATGATCAGGCCGCTGGCCGCCGACAATCCGCCGACATAGGCCAATAGCGCCAGGGCTTTGCTGTTGGCGGCGATGCCGATGCCCAGGGTGAAGTATTCCGGATTGGTCGTGGCGCCGAGTTTCAGCCCGGCCCAGAGAATCAGCGGCACCGCGAGGCTCATCAACAGCAGAAACAGCGGTAAACCCCAGCTAGCACTGACCAGCGAGCGCGGGTTGAGGTTTTCGGTAAAAGTCATGTGGTACATGTGCGGCATCACGATCGCTGAGGCGAAGAACACCAGCAGCAGCGTGCGCCACGGGCCTTCCTGCAATGGCGTATGCAGGGCGGCGAGGGCGGTCTGGTTTTGCAGCAGCCATAGTTCCAACTGCTGCGGGCCATCAAACACGCCGTACAGCGCATACAGACCAACACCGCCAAGCGCGATCAACTTGATCACCGACTCGAAGGCAATCGCGAACACCAGCCCTTCATGTTTCTCGCGGGTAGCGATGTGGCGCGAGCCGAAGAAAATAGTGAACAGCGTAATCAGCGCGCAGAAGCTCAGGGCCACGCGATGCTGGACCGGTTCGCGGGTGAGAATGCTGATGGAGTCAGCCACTGCCTGAATCTGCAACGCCAGCAACGGCAACACGCCGATCAGCATGAAAATTGTTGTCAGTGCGCCGGCCCAGGTGCTGCGGAAACGAAACGCGAACAGGTCGGCCAGAGACGAGAGTTGATAAGTGCGGGTGATTTTCAGGATCGGATACAAGAGCACCGGCGCCAGCAGAAACGCTCCGGAAACCCCGAGGTAGCTGGACAGAAAACCGTAGCCGTACTGATAAGCCAGGCCCACCGTGCCGTAAAACGCCCAGGCACTGGCGTAAACACCCAGCGACAGGGTGTACGTCAGCGGGTGGCGAATGATCGCCCGGGGGATCATGCCCCGTTCGCTGATCCAGGCCACGCCGAACAGCACCGCCAGGTACGTGGCGCTGATCAGGATCATCTGGGTCAGGCTAAAGCTCATCGGCATCTTTTTGGCTCTGCAGAATGAAGGTCACGACAATCAGAATCAGCCAGAGCAAATAAGGGCGATACCAGGCGCCCGTGGCGTCGATCCACCAATCCATGATGGCCGGGGAGAACAGATAAATCCCCACTACCAGGAGCAGGACCAAGCGATAGATGTACATCCCGGCCTCTCTTTTTTATGCGCGTGCCCGAAAACGTGCGGCGATGGTAACGGATGGGCGCGCCACTGCAAGTGGCATCACTGCAGTTGCGCTTCGGGCAACGTCAGTGTGCGCGGGATCAGCGATGCATCCCAGTGGGCAATCCCCCAGTTCAGCACTTCCCGTGGCGTGGCGTCATTCAGTTCGGTCACAGGCTTGTGCCCCAGTGCCCGCAATGCGCGCAGCAACAGCGGCGTGGCCTGATCTTCGGTCAGCGGTGGCGAGCGATAGGATTTGCCGAGTTTGTGGCCGTCCGGCTGAGTAATCAGCGGGATGTGCAGATAGCGTGGTTGCGGCAGGCCCAGCAGTTCTTGCAGATAGAGCTGGCGCGGCGTGGAATCCAGCAGATCAGCGCCGCGCACGATATCGGTGATGCCTTGCCAGGCGTCGTCCAGCACCACCGCCAATTGATAGGCGTAGAGCCCGTCGCGGCGGCGAATCACGAAATCACCGACTTCCCGGCCCAGATGTTGGCGGAATTCGCCCTGCACCCGGTCGATGAAGTGGTATTCCAGCTCCGGTACGCGCAGGCGGATCGCGGCGTTCTCGGTGCCGTGGCCCGCGTTGCGGCAGAACCCGGGATAGATGCCGTGATACGGCTCCAATTGCTTGCGCGAGCAGGTGCAAGCGTAGGCCAGGCCATGATCGAACAGGCGATTGATGACTTCGTCATAGGCCGCATGCCGCTCGCTCTGTCGGACCATGTCGCCATCCCATTCGAAACCATAACTTTCCAGGGCTTTGAGAATCGCTGCCTGAGCGCCGGGCTCTTCCCGTGGCGGATCGAGATCTTCCATGCGCACCAGCCAACGGCCGCCGACCGAGCGGGCGTCGAGGTAGGAAGCCAGTGCTGCGACCAGCGAACCGAAGTGCAAGTGGCCACTGGGCGTAGGGGCGAAGCGTCCGATGTAGGCGGGGGAGGCGATGGCGGTCATAAGGGCGATATCAGGGTGTTCAATCGTTTGAGCATGGCTTGAAGCCGCCTTCGCGAGCAAGCTCAGCTCCTACAGGGGGGTGCGCTGCCTTTGTAGGAGCGAAGCTTGCTCCGGGCGGCGATCCGACGAAGGCGATCTTAAATACGCAACAAATCAGCAAATGTCAGAAACAAAAAACGGAGCGTTCGCACGCTCCGTTCCTCGTTCAAGCCGCCAAAATCACTTGCCGACTTGCTTTTCCTTGATTTCCGCCAGGGTCTTGCAGTCAACGCACATGTCGGCGGTAGGACGGGCTTCCAGTCGCTTGACGCCGATTTCGACGCCACAGGACTCGCACCAGCCGTATTCTTCGTCTTCGATCAATTGCAGGGTTTTGTCGATTTTCTTGATCAGCTTGCGCTCGCGGTCGCGGGCGCGCAATTCGAGGCTGAATTCTTCTTCCTGACTGGCACGGTCTGCCGGGTCGGGGAAGTTGGCCGCTTCGTCTTTCATGTGATCAACAGTACGGTCGACTTCCTGCATCAAGTCCTGTTTCCACTTGTTCAGGATCTTGGTGAAGTGAGCGCGCATGGGCTTGCCCATGTACTCTTCGCCCTTCACTTCTTTGTAGGGTTCGAAGCCGCTGATCGACTGGTTCTGCTGTTGCTTTGCTTGGGTGGGCATGAAATGGACCGCCTCTACTCTTGTAATCCATTGCGCAGGATTGCTCCATCACCGACACCTGCCGGCCCTGCGGCTGCAAGCGGGCGAACTTACCAGATCAAATCGGACCGCGCTACTCCCGGATGTCGAGCCCGCGGCCCATGGCGCTTGCAAAAGATTGCAAAGCCTTGCCTGGCGGCTCTGGAGACCTGATCAATTATTGATTTTAGTCAAACCTGGAGCATACGCTTGAATCGTTTGAGACCAGCGTTATAGGGGCTCTGACCGCTTTAGGTTCTCGCTCGTTCCTGCGCTTGGGTAGAATCGATTCTTTTCCCCGTTGTAAGGAAGGCTAATGGCTCTGTCCTACAGTGCGCGCAGTCGCGCTATCGAACCGTTTCACGTCATGGCCCTGCTGGCGCGGGCCAACGAGCTGCAAGCGGCCGGCCACGACGTGATTCACCTGGAAATCGGCGAGCCGGACTTCACCACCGCCGAGCCGATCATCCAGGCCGGCCAAGCCGCGCTGACGGCGGGGAAGACCCGTTACACCGCCGCTCGCGGCATTCCCGAGCTGCGAGAAGCGATTTCAGGGTTTTATCAGCAGCGTTACGGGCTGAATATTGATCCGCAACGCATCCTTATCACGCCGGGCGGTTCAGGTGCATTGTTGTTGGCCAGTGCCTTGCTGGTAGACCCAGGCAAACACTGGCTGCTGGCAGACCCGGGTTACCCGTGCAACCGGCACTTCCTGCGGCTGGTGGAAGGCGCGGCGCAGCTTGTTCCTGTAGGTCCGGATGTGCGTTATCAACTGACCCCGGACCTGGTCGCGCGTCACTGGGATCACGACAGCGTCGGCGCCCTGGTGGCATCGCCGGCCAACCCGACCGGGACCATCCTGACCCTCGACGAATTGGCCGGGCTCTCTGCCGCGATCAAGGCCCGTCACGGCCATTTGGTGGTCGACGAGATCTATCATGGCCTGACTTACGGCACGGAAGCGGCCAGCGTGCTGCAAGTCGATGACAGTGCCTTCGTCCTCAATAGTTTTTCCAAGTATTTCGGCATGACCGGCTGGCGCCTTGGTTGGCTGGTAGCGCCAGAAGCGGCGGTCGGTGAGCTGGAGAAACTCGCCCAGAACCTCTACATCAGCGCACCGAGCATGGCCCAGCACGCCGCTTTGGCTTGCTTCGAACCCGCCACCATCCAAATTTTCGAGGAGCGCCGCGCCGAGTTCGGCCGACGTCGTGACTTCCTGCTGCCAGCCCTGCGGGAATTGGGCTTCGGTATCGCCGTGGAACCGGAAGGCGCGTTCTATTTGTACGCCGATATCAGCAAGTTTGGCGGTGATGCCTTCGCGTTTTGCCGACATTTCCTCGAAACCGAGCACGTTGCGTTCACGCCGGGCCTGGACTTTGGACGTTATCAGGCCGGGCATCATGTGCGCTTTGCCTACACCCAAAGTCTTCCACGTTTGCAGGAAGCGGTTGAGCGCATCGGCCGTGGTTTGCGGAGCTGGCAAGGCTGATGCGTTTTCATCCTCCCCTCGAAGAAGGTCGCTTGATTCGTCGCTACAAACGTTTTCTCGCTGATATCGAAACCGTTGGTGGCGAGTTACTGACCATTCACTGTCCTAACACCGGTTCGATGCTTAATTGCCAGGTCGAAGGCGGCCAAGTCTGGTTCAGCCGTTCCAATGACCCCAAACGCAAGTTGCCCGGCACTTGGGAAGTCGGTGAAACCCCTCAGGGGCGGCTGTTCTGTGTAAACACCGGGCGCGCCAACGGTTTGATCGAGGAGGCGTTGCGGGCCAATGTCATCACTGAGTTGAACGGCTTTACCGAACTGAGGCGCGAAGTGGCCTACGGTCAGGAAAGCAGCCGCATCGATTTCCGTCTCGATTACCCGAGCGGGCCAGCGTATGTGGAAGTGAAAAGCGTCACTCTGGGCTTCGATGGCTCGTTGGTGGCGGCATTTCCCGATGCGGTGACCCAGCGCGGGGCCAAGCATTTGCGCGAGTTGGCGCATTTGGCTCGGGACGGCATTCGTGCAGTGCAGTTGTATTGCGTGAACCTGACCGGCATCGACTCCGTGCGTCCTGCTGAAGAAATCGATTCGGCCTACGCGGCGGCGTTACGCGAAGCGGTGGCGTGTGGGGTCGAAGTACTGGCCTATGGCGTGCACTTGACCCACGAAGAGATGGTGGTCGATCGGCGGCTGGAGGTGCTGTTAAACGGTTAGAGAGAGATCCAGATCCCTTGCTCATCTTCGCGGCAGGGGATAGTGGTCAGGGATTGCCCGGCGCATGGGCCTGCGACGCATTCGCCGTCTTCGATCAGAAACAGTGCGCCGTGGGTGGCGCATTGGATCAAGCTGTTGCTGGGGTCGAGAAACTGGTCGGGTTTCCATTCCAGTGCGACACCCCGATGCGGGCAGCGATTTTCATACACATACACCCGGCCTTCCCGGCGCACGGCCAGAAGCTTCTGACCATCGACGTCGAAACCGCGACTGCTGGCGTCAGCCAATTCGGCGCCTGTGCAAAGAAGCTTCATGTCTATTCTCAACTCCCGCAGCTCGTGACCAGATAGGCCCGCGCTTGACGTTCAAATGCAAGCAATTATCAAATACCCGTTTGCCCCCCTGGGCAATCGCCGGATGCCGAGGATACTTGGCCTGCCCTCTCGATGCCCGGGAAAACCTTAAAGGAAGCTGTTTATGCGCCTGAGTACCCGCGTTGCTGTGTTCTGTGGGTTCTATCCTGGTACGACCGGCCAATGATCCTCGTTAAACCCCGTGCGTTGTTCATTGGCCTGAGCGTGCTGTGTTTGCTGGCGATCTGGTTATCGCTGGCGCTGGGGCCGGTGAGTTTGCCGTTGTTCGATACCTTGCGCGCGGCGTTGCGGCTGATCGGTTTACCCATCGCGTCCGACGGGTTGGAGCAGGCCGAGCTGATCCTCGGGCAGATTCGCTTGCCGCGAACCTTGCTGGGCTTGGCAGTGGGCGGTGTGCTGGCGCTGTCCGGCGTGGCGATGCAGGGCTTGTTTCGCAACCCTCTGGCCGATCCGGGCCTGGTGGGCGTGTCCAGCGGTGCGGCATTGGGCGCTGCTATTGCAATCGTCAGCGGTTCGGTGTTCGGCGGTCTGCCTGAATCCTTCGGGCCTTATCTGTTGTCGGTGTGCGCGTTTCTTGGCGGGCTGAGTGTAACGGCGCTGGTCTATCGACTGGGGCGGCGCAATGGCCAGACCAACGTCGCCACCATGCTGCTGGCCGGTATTGCATTGACAGCCCTGGCCGGTTCGACGGTTGGGCTATTCACCTATCTGGCGGATGACGAGACCCTGCGCACCCTGACGTTCTGGAACCTTGGCAGCCTTAACGGCGCCAGTTATTCGCGACTCTGGCCGTTGCTGCTGGTGAGCACCGGTGTGGCGCTGTGGTTGCCGCGTCGAGCCAAGGCCTTGAATGCATTGTTGTTGGGGGAGTCGGAGGCCGGCCATCTGGGCATAGACGTCGAAGGCCTCAAGCGCGAACTGGTGTTCTGCACGGCGCTGGGCGTCGGCGCGGCGGTTGCGGCGGCGGGGATGATCGGGTTTGTCGGCCTGGTGGTGCCGCACCTGGTGCGGCTGCTGGCCGGCCCCGATCATCGGGTGCTGTTGCCGGCGTCGGTATTGGCGGGAGCCAGTCTCTTATTGTTCGCCGATCTGGTGGCGAGACTGGCTCTGGCGCCTGCCGAGTTGCCGATCGGGATCGTCACTGCGTTCCTCGGCGCACCGTTCTTTCTGTATTTACTGCTCAGAGGGCGTGCCTGATGTTGCGAACGCAGAACCTGCAAATCCGCCGCGGTCGAAAGATTGTTCTCACAGACATCACCCTTGAACTCAAACCAGGTGAAGTCCTCGGCGTGCTGGGCCCCAACGGTGCCGGCAAAAGCACATTGCTCGGCGCCTTGTGCGGCGAATTGCAGGCGGACCACGGCAGTGTCTGGCTCGATGAGCGTGAGTTGAGTCACTGGCCCGGGGCGCAGCGAGCCCAGCGTTTGGCGGTGTTGCCGCAGGTGTCGACCCTGGACTTTGCCTTTCGCGTCGAAGAAGTGGTCGGCATGGGGCGTCTGCCTTATCAAAGCGGTCGGGTCCGGGATGATGAGATCGTCGCCGCCGCGCTGCACGCGGCTGATGCGCGGCACCTGAGTGGGCGCAGCTATCTGGCATTGTCCGGCGGCGAGCGTCAGCGGGTGCATCTGGCGCGAGTACTGGCGCAGCTGTGGCCGGGGCAGGCGGGACAAACGTTGTTGCTCGATGAACCGACCTCGATGCTCGACCCGCTGCATCAACACACTACTCTGCAAGCGGTGCGTGAGTTCGCTGATCGTGGCGCTGCGGTGCTGGTAATCCTGCATGATCTGAATCTGGCGGCACGTTATTGTGATCGTCTGTTGCTGCTCGAAGGTGGGCGCCCCGTGGCGCTGGATACGCCGGAGCAGGTGCTGCGCCCGGAACCGCTCAAGGCGGTATTCGGCCTGGAAGTACTGGTGCAGCCGCACCCGGAGCGCGGGCATCCGCTGATCATCGCCCGCTGAGCATTTCATCGAGGTGAGAACATGCGTGTGATGGTGATACTGGCTGTGCTGTTACTGAGTGCCTGCCAGCATGTGCCGGTGCCGCCACCGGTCAGCGGCGAGATCCGGGACCTACGCAGCGGTCAAACCCTGACAGCGCAGGAGCTGCTTGCGCGGTTAGCCAAACCTTCGCGGTTGATCGTCGGCGAGCAGCATGACAATCGTGATCACCATCAACTGCAATTGTGGTTGTTGCAGACATTAAGTGAGCAGCGGCCCCAAGGCAGTTTGCTGTTGGAAATGCTTACGCCGGATCAACAAGTGCGCGTCGATCAAGTTCGGCAGTCTTCATCGCTACCGACGGACTTGCCCAATGCATTGGCCTGGCAGCCGGGTTGGGACTGGAACCTGTACGGGCCGATCGTTGGTTTTGCCCTGACCCAGCCTTATCCGTTGCTGGCGGCCAATCTGGACACGCTTGAAGTCCGTACTGTTTATGTCAAACCGCCGATATTGAACGGTTCACGTTCCAGCGCCCCGATGGTCAAGGAGGCATTGCTGGCACAAATCAGCGATTCTCACTGCGGCTTGCTGCCCACCTCACAAATGCCTGCGATGCTGGCCGTCCAGCAACAACGTGATCGGCGGATGGCCGAGCGGTTACTGGTCGCACCGACGCCTTCACTGTTGTTGGCTGGCGCGTACCACGCGCGCAAGGATGTCGGGGTGCCGATTCATGTGCAGGACTTCGGTGAGCACGAGGTGCCAACGGTATTGATGTTGGCAGAGCAGGGCGCTGAAGTTGCACCGGCCATGGCCGATTACGTCTGGTATACGCCTGCCACGCCGCCACAGGATTACTGCGCACAAATGCGCAAGCAGATCGGCAAACCATCAGGTCAGTAACCTGGCGAGTTTTCCACAGGCAAAAAAAGACCCGGCAAGAGCCGGGTCAAATAACCGTGATTAGCCTGATGAGGAGATAATCCGAGAGTCCGAACCAAGGGCTTTTCAGAATATCGACCAGTCTCGCGACCAGTTGCGATAATCATAGCGATTCTCATTACCAAGTCAACCGCTGATTTTTAGTTTCTGTGGATCTCACCATTTCCCTTGGTGAAGGCCCCGCAATCATTGGTCTTCAGGCTGTGTGTGCGTAGGTGTAATTACCCGTTCAAATCTTGTGGCGTGACGAGATAGCGTCCAGTTGTTTGTTCAAGGCTTCCTTGCGCTCGGCGGGAATGTCGTTCCAGTGAACATCCATCAGTGCGCCTTCAATCGCATACAACAACACCTTGGAAGCCCGAAAACCGCGCGTGCGCACGGCCCGATAAGCATCCACAGCTCCCAGCCGACGCAAGTCTGATGCACTGTGGATGCCCACGGCATGCAGCCATTGCGCCGACGTCTTGCCAAGATTTTTCAGGTGTTGCAGTTCATCATTCATCAAGCCTCCTTGCGACAGCCGAACGGTGCGTGGGCGAGCCTCTCAGGAGTGTAGCCATCAGTAGGAAAAGCGTGATTGTTTGGTCGGGTTCGACGCAAAAGCGTCTAAGAGGCGGGCGCAAGAAGCCGCGTGAAAAAGCGGCGAGACGTTTAGAGAATCGAATCTTTCAGGCAAAAAAAGTACAGAGTCCAGCGCAAAGCAGGGGCGCCGGACCTGGATGGGACGTCGCTTTTAGCGAGTGCGATAACGCAGGCGTGTACCGAAATTCATCGACATCAGAATCTCATCGGCACTCAGCTCTGGCGGGAAATAGGCGCCGGAGATCTGCGCGTGGGCCAGGCTTGCACCTTCCAGGGAAGCGTTGCGAAAGTCGATGCCGCGCAAGTCGGCAGAGCGGAAATAGGCATCGGTGAAGTCGACGCCGTCGGCGTTCAGCTCACGCAGATCGAGACCACGGAAGTCGCCACCGACCATGTCGATAGGACCGCCCGATGGGCGTTCATTGTTAAAGCCTGTGATGTCGTCTTTGTGCAGCAAGGCATAAAGCGGGGTGTCGAGAAGTTTCGGCTGGCTCATGTCGCATCACCTGATGGTTTTATGACGCCAGTATAGTGCCACTATTTGACAGCCGTGAAGCCGGTGAAGGCTTCACGGTTGAAATAGTTTCTTACAGGCCAGGCAGACGTTGGCGAATCTGCGCAACGACGGTATCAAGGGTGCCACTTTCATTGGTCTGGACGCGTTTGCTGCAGAGAATTTCTGCTGGCGTCAGGGCCTCGCGGCTGGCTTGCTGGGCGGCGATAACGGCCAGATTGGCGTCGGACGGGTCGTTATTCTCTGCCTGACGTTGCTTCAACCAGCTCTCGATCACCGCTTGCGGTGCGTCGCAGTCGAGGATCAGGAACGGCGCACCGGTGGCTTCGGCGATTTTTGCCGCGCTGTCCCGTTGGTTGCGCTTGAGGTACGTGGCATCGATCACCACCGGGAAACCGGCATGCAGTATCACACCGGCGATTTCATGCAGACGGCTGTAGGTGGCAGCGCTGGCGTCGGCGCTATAGATGCCGGCCTGCGGATCGTTCGGTACGGTTTGCTCGCCGAACATACGCTTGCGCTCGACATCGGAACGCAAGCGGATGGCGCCCAAAGCTTCCACCAGGCGCATGGCCACGTGGCTCTTGCCGACGGCGGAAACACCGTGGGTAATCGCCAGGAAGCGCGAAGGAATGGTGCTATAGCTTTCCGCCAGGTTGGCGTAGTTGCGGTACTGGCGCAGCGTAGTGGCGCGCTGCACCGGATCGGCCTCGGCCGGCATGCTGAACAGGCTGACCTTGGCGCGAACCAGTGCGCGGTAGGCTTTATAGAAGTTCAGCAGCTCCAGGCCCTGATAGTCGCCGGTCAGCTCCAGGTATTGGCTGATGAAACGGCGCGCCAGGCTCTTCAGGCCACGGTCTTCCAGGTCCATCGCCAGGAAGCCGGTGTCGGCGTAAACGTCGGTGAAGCGGAATGGTTCGTTGAATTCGATGCAGTCGAAAATCACCACGTTGCCGTCGATCACGGTGGCGTTGCCCAAGTGAATATCACCGTGGCATTCACGAATGAAGCCGTCGGCCTTGCGCTGGGCAAACAGCGGCTTGAGGCGCTCGAAACTGCTTTCGGCCCAGGCTTGCAGCGCCTCGAGTTGCAGCAGATCGGCCTTGTCGCTGAGGAACGGACGGATTTGTTCGAAGTTCTGACGTACCGGCGCCATGACGCTGTCTGGCGTGCCGGCTTCGTGTTCGGCAGGCACTTCCGGTGCACTGAGGTGGAATTGAGCGATCTGCGCGGCCATCTCGTCGATGTGTGTGGTGGTCAATTCGCCATTGGCTTGCAGGGTGCTGAGCAGACCGTTCTGCGGGAACTGGCGCATTTTCAGCACATATTCGATGGCCGGGCCGTCGCCGCCCAGTTGCGGGGCTTCGGCGCTGCCGGTGACTGGCAACACTTCAAGATACAAATCATGGGTCAGGCGCTGGTTCAGGCGCAGCTCTTCAGCGCAGAAATGTTCGCGAGCGTCGAGGCTGGTGAAGTCGAGGAAGCCGAAATTCACTGGCTTCTTCACTTTATAGGCGTAGGGGCCGGTGAGCAGCACCCAGGAGATATGGGTCTCGATGACCTGAAACCCTTCTACGGGATGCGGGTAGAGGGCCGGGTTTTGCAGGGCAGCGATCAGGGACTGGCTCACAGGCGATCCTTCAGAGTCTGGGGAAAATTCAAGGCCGTCATTATGGCCGCAAGTCCGCCTGACGCAAACCTCAGCGGGCTCCTGTTGAGGATGAATAAAGTGCGTATAATCCGCCGCCATGACTCGAACTCGATCCCCCCGTACCCCCAAAAAACCACCTTCCAGAGGCATGCGCCCCTGGCTGGGCTGGGCCCTTAAACTCAGCCTGGTCGGCCTTGTGGTGCTTGCCGGGTTCGCGGTTTACCTCGACGCTGTGGTCCAGGAGAAGTTCTCCGGCAAGCGCTGGACCATCCCGGCCAAGGTATATGCACGCCCGCTCGAGCTGTTCACTGGCCAGAAGCTGAGCAAGGAAGACTTCCTCACCGAACTCGATGCCTTGGGCTATCGACGCGAAGCGGTCAGCAATGGCCCCGGCGCGGCGGCGGTCAGTGGCAATACTATCGAGTTGAATACCCGAGGCTTCCAGTTCTATGAAGGCATGGAGACGGCTCAACCTGTGCGTGTGCGCTTTTCCGGCGATTACGTGGCCGAGCTCTCGGCGACCAACGGTTCGAAGCTTTCTGTGGTGCGACTGGAGCCGCTGCTGATTGGCGGGATTTACCCGAAAAATCTTGAAGACCGCATCCTGATCAAGATCGATCAGGTTCCGCCTTATCTGCTCGAAACCCTGATTGCCGTAGAAGACCGGGATTTCTACAGCCACTGGGGCGTGTCGCCGAAGTCGATTGTCCGAGCCGTTTACGTCAACACCTCGGGCGGCAAGATGACCCAGGGCGGCAGTACGCTGACGCAACAGTTGGTCAAGAATTTCTACCTCACCAGCGAACGCAGCCTGACCCGTAAGCTCACCGAAGCCATGATGGCGATGTTGCTTGAGCTGCATTACGACAAGCGCGAAATTCTTGAGGCTTACCTCAATGAAGTGTTCGTCGGCCAGGATGGCCAGCGCGCGGTGCACGGTTTTGGCCTGGCCAGCCAGTTCTTCTTCGGGCAGCCGCTGTCCGAGCTGAAACTGCATCAAGTCGCTATGTTGGTGGGTATGGTCAAGGGACCGTCCTATTACAACCCGCGTCGCAACCCTGAGCGGGCGCTGGAGCGGCGTAATCTGGTGCTCGATGTTCTGAAGGAACAAGGTGTTGCCACCGCCGAGCAGATTGAGGCGGCGAAGAAAATGCCACTGGGTGTGACCACTCGCGGCAAGTTGGCCGACAGCTCGTTCCCGGGTTTCCTTGATCTGGTTAAACGTCAGTTGCGCGAAGACTATCGCGACGAAGATTTGACCGAAGAGGGGCTACGGATTTTCACCAGTTTCGATCCGATTCTGCAGATGAAAGCCGAAGCCTCGGTCAACGACACGTTCAAGCGTCTGGCCGGACGCAAGGGTTCTGATGAGGTTGAGGCGGCCATGGTCGTGACCAACCCGGAAACCGGCGAAGTCCAGGCGATGATTGGCAGCCGTCAGGCGGGTTTTGCCGGCTTCAACCGTGCGCTGGACGCGGTACGACCGATTGGTTCGTTGATCAAACCGGCGGTTTATCTGACGGCCCTTGAGAAGCCGAGCCAGTACACGCTGACGAGTTGGCTGTCGGACGACTACTTCTCGGTCAAAGGTGCAGACGGTCAGGTCTGGAAACCGCAGAACTATGATCGCCGTTCCCACGGTACGGTATTCCTTTATCAGGGCCTGGCGCATTCCTACAACCTGTCGACTGCGCGTCTCGGGCTAGCGGTGGGTGTACCGAATGTCTTGAAGACCTTGGCGCGTCTGGGGGTAAGCCGCGAGTTCCCGGCGTTCCCGTCGATGTTGCTCGGTGCCGGCGGTCTGACCCCGATCGAAGTGGCGACCATGTACCAGACGCTGGCCAACGGTGGGTTCAATACGCCGATGCGCGGGATTCGCAGTGTATTGACTGCCGAAGGCGAACCACTCAAGCGTTATCCGTTTCAGATTCAGCAGCAATTCGATCCGGCGTCCATTTACCTGATCCAGAGCGCCATGCAGCGGGTCATGCGCGAGGGCACCGGCAGTTCGGTTTACAACGTGCTGCCCAAAACCCTGGCCCTGGCCGGCAAGACCGGTACCAGTAACGATTCGCGCGACAGCTGGTTCGCCGGTTTCAGTCAGGATCTGCTGGCTGTGGTCTGGTTGGGGCGCGATGATAACGGCAAGACGCCGTTCACTGGTGCTACCGGTGCGTTGCAGGTCTGGACCAGTTTCATGCGCAAGGCCGATCCGCTGCCGCTGGACATGCCGCAGCCGGACAACATTGTTCAGGCCTGGGTCGATTCGCGCACCGGGCAAGGTTCTGAAGGCAGCTGCCCAGGCGCGGTGCAGATGCCGTATATTCGCGGCAGCGAACCGCCTCCCGGTGCTCCTTGCGGTGGCGAAAGCCCTTCCGCCGAATCGGTGATGGATTGGGTCAAGGGCTGGATGAATTAAGCAAAGAGGGTTTCAAGTGAACAAGTGGTTGATTCCAGCAGTGACCGCCGTGGCTTTGCTCAGCGGCTGCTCCACCGTACAACGTGGTTCGATCCCGGTTGTGGATTCCGGTACCGCCGTCTCCAACAGCGAGCGGATTTCGGCGAATGGCGGTTACCGTCAGACGACAGTAAAACGTCCTGCACAAGCCCAGACTCAGGCGATTCCACAAGGTGACACTGGTGTTGTTGTGATGGTGCCGGGTGGTGGCGCGGTTTCCTCGGCCCCGATCAGCACTTCGCCGATTACCCCAGGCCCGATCACTCCGGGACCGATCGATACCTCGCCGGTCCAGTCGGCACCGATCAATCAGGGCAGCTACAGCATGCCATCGACGCCGAGCGGGATTCCTTCGGCGAACTCCGGTGGTCTGTCTGCCGATGAGCAACTGGACGGACCGGTCCTGGCGTTGTTGACCACTGCCCAGCAGCAACAGGCCAGCGGCGATCTTAATGGCGCATCCTCCAGTCTCGAGCGCGCCCAGCGTGTCGCGCCGCGTGAGCCGCAAGTGCTTTATCGCCTGGCTCAGGTGCGTATGGCCCAAGGCGATGCGGCCCAGGCCGAGCAATTCGCTCGTCGTGGTTTGACGTTCGCCAATGGTCGTCCGGCCCTTCAGGCCAGCCTGTGGAATTTGATCGCCCAGGCGCGTGAGAAGCAGGGTGATTCCGCCGGTGCCGCGTTGGCGCGTCAGAAGGCCAAGGTTTCGCTGTGATGGATGCCCGCTTCCCGAAGATTGCCGAGCAATTGCTGTTGATCGAGCGCGAACTGCGTGTTCAGGGTTGGTGGGACGAAGTCTCGCCGTCCGCTGAAGCGCTTTCCAGTGTCGAGCCGTTTTCGGTCGATACACTGGAATTCGAGCAATGGCTGCAATGGATCTTCCTGCCAAGAATGAAGTCGATCCTGGAGCAAAATCTGCCATTGCCCAACGCGTCGGGGATTCAGGAAATGGCCGAAATGGTCTTCGCCTCGCGCGACGTCCAGGGCAAGGATCGGCAGCTTCAGGTCTTGCTCAAAGAGTTCGATCTGTTGATTACCGCCTCCCGCTGACTACTGGCAGTTTTTCGCAATCTGTTTCTGTGCTTCGGTGATGCGCTCCTGACGTTGTTGGTCGGTCAGGCGACGCATCTCACCGTCGACATCCTCCCGTAGTCGCGGATTATTCTGCAGTTGGGCCAGGTTCGTTCGGGCCTGTTCGCAAAATACTTGTAGCTGGGCTTGCTGCTCGGCGACCTGCTTTCTCACTTTGTTGTCGATGGCCCGTTGATCGCCTATGACGTTGCTGCGCATTGGCGTGTCTGGTTTGCCGACGGGCGGGGCGGGCGTCACCACGAGGGTGGGCTCCTGGCCTGGGGGCGGTTGCGCATCGAAATGAGTGACGCCCTGGGCATCGACCCATTTATAGATCTGACCCGCCATGCACAAAGGGCTCAGGCTGATCAGCAAGCCGGCGGTGAAGAAGAACGTTCGCATGCCATTTCCTTGTCATGGGTGCGCAATCGAAGCTAACACAGTTGCGGTTTAAAGGTTTTTTCTTGCGTTCTCATGCGCTTAGTTCGAATAAAGCACATTGACGGCTTGACTTGCGATGGGCGAAACAGAAGAATCCAAAGTCCGCTGTAGAGGGACTGCCAGAAGCAGACCCACTCGGTAGATCATGAGGCGCACATCCGCGCCGACCTGTTACACCCGCAACGCGTTACCTCGCGCTGGGTGGGAAAGGCCCGCAACACTTGGGACGATCCCAATACTTGCTCAGTCAGTGCTGACGTAGTCGGCGACCACCGTCGCTCATGCTCTGCCGAGAAGTAAACCTATTAAGACCCGTCCTCATGTATGTGGGCGGTATTCTGGCGTTTTAGAGGTGAACAACGTGGAGCTTTTATCTGGCGGTGAGATGCTCGTCCGCTTTTTGCGTGACGAAGGCGTCAAATATATCTACGGGTACCCGGGCGGTGCTCTTCTTCATGTCTATGATGCCCTGTTCAAAGAACCGGAAGTGACCCACATCCTGGTTCGTCACGAACAGGCTGCGACCCATATGGCCGACGGCTATGCCCGTGCCACCGGTAAAGCCGGTGTGGTACTGGTGACCTCCGGTCCGGGCGCAACCAACGCCATCACCGGTATTGCCACGGCCTACATGGACTCCATTCCGATGGTGGTCATTTCCGGCCAGGTGCCGAGCACCATGGTAGGTACCGACGCTTTCCAGGAAACCGACATGATCGGTATTTCCCGGCCGATCGTGAAACACAGCTTCATGATCAAGCATGCGTCGGAAATCCCGGAAGTCATGAAGAAAGCGTTCTACCTGGCGCAATCCGGTCGTCCTGGTCCGGTCGTTGTCGATATCCCGAAAGACATGACCAACCCGGCCGAGAAGTTCGAATACATCTTCCCGAAAAAAGCCAAGCTGCGTTCCTACAGCCCGGCTGTTCGCGGTCACTCCGGGCAAATCCGCAAGGCAGCTGAAATGCTCCTGGCGGCCAAGCGTCCTGTGCTTTATGCAGGCGGCGGCGTGATTCTTGGTGGTGGCTCCGCGCCGCTGACCGAGTTGGCGAAGATGCTCAACCTGCCAGTGACCAATACCCTGATGGGCCTGGGTGCCTACCCTGGCACCGACCGTCAGTTCATCGGCATGCTCGGTATGCACGGCAGTTACACCGCCAACCTGGCGATGCACCATGCCGACGTGATCCTTGCAGTCGGCGCGCGTTTCGATGATCGCGTGATCAACGGCCCGGCCAAGTTCTGTCCGAACGCCAAGATCATTCACATCGACATCGATCCGGCTTCGATCTCCAAGACCATCAAGGCAGACGTGCCTATCGTTGGTCCGGTCGAGAGTGTCCTGACCGAAATGGTCGCGATCCTCAAGGAAATCGGCGAGACCCCGAACAAGGAGTCCGTTGCCAGTTGGTGGAAGCAAGTCGATGAGTGGCGCGGTGACCGCGGCCTGTTCCCTTACGACAAGGGCGATGGCAGCGTGATCAAGCCGCAGACGGTGATCGAAACCCTGTGCGAAGTGACCAAGGGCGATGCCTTTGTAGCCTCGGACGTCGGTCAGCATCAGATGTTCGCGGCGCAGTACTACAAGTTCAACAAGCCAAACCGCTGGATCAACTCCGGTGGTCTGGGCACCATGGGCTTCGGGTTCCCGGCAGCCATGGGTATCAAGCTGAACTTCCCGGATGACGACGTCGCCTGCGTAACGGGCGAGGGCAGCATCCAGATGAACATTCAGGAATTGTCGACCTGCCTGCAATACGGTTTGCCGGTGAAAATCGTCATCCTGAACAATGGCGTGCTGGGTATGGTTCGCCAGTGGCAGGACATGAGTTACGGCAGCCGTCACTCGCACTCCTACATGGAATCGCTCCCTGACTTCGTCAAGCTGGCCGAGGCCTATGGTCACGTTGGCGTGCGCATCACCGAATCGAAAGATTTGAAGTCGAAGATGGAAGAGGCGTTCGCCATGAAAGATCGCCTGGTGGTTATCGATATTTCGGTCGACACCAGCGAGCACGTCTACCCGATGCAGATCAAAGACGGCTCCATGCGCGATATGTGGCTGAGCAAGACGGAGCGTACTTAATCATGCGGCACATTATTTCCTTGCTTCTGGAAAACGAACCGGGCGCTCTGTCTCGTGTAGTCGGCCTGTTCTCGCAGCGCAACTACAACATCGAAAGCCTGACCGTGGCACCCACTGAAGACCCGACTCTGTCGCGTCTGACGCTGACCACGGTCGGCCATGATGAAGTCATCGAGCAGATCACCAAGAACCTGAACAAACTGATCGAAGTGGTCAAATTGGTCGACCTGTCGGAGAGTGCTCACATCGAGCGCGAACTGATGCTGGTCAAGGTCAAGGCTACCGGCGCCCAGCGCGCCGAGATCAAGCGCACCACCGATATTTATCGTGGGCAGATCGTTGATGTCAGCGCTAGCGTGTATACCGTTCAATTGACCGGTACCAGCGACAAGCTCGACAGCTTCATTCAATCGATCGGGACTGCCTCGATTCTGGAAACCGTACGCAGTGGCGTCACCGGGATTGCCCGCGGCGACAAAGTACTGAGCATCTAAACCAAATTAGCGAATGGCCTGAACGGCCAGGATATAGAGGGGAATTTCATGAAAGTTTATTACGAAAAAGACTGCGACCTGTCGATCATCCAGGGCAAGAAAGTTGCCATCATCGGTTACGGTTCCCAAGGCCACGCTCAAGCGTGCAACCTGAAAGACTCCGGCGTTGACGTTACTGTTGGTCTGCGTAAAGGTTCGGCTACTGTTGCCAAAGCTGAAGCCCATGGCCTGAAAGTGACTGACGTTGCTTCCGCCGTAGCGGCTGCCGACCTGGTCATGATCCTGACCCCGGACGAGTTCCAGTCTGCCCTGTACAAGAACGAAATCGAGCCGAACATCAAGAAAGGCGCCACCCTGGCCTTCTCCCACGGTTTCGCGATTCACTACAACCAGGTTGTGCCACGCGCTGACCTCGACGTGATCATGATCGCGCCGAAAGCACCGGGCCACACCGTGCGTTCCGAGTTCGTCAAAGGCGGCGGTATCCCTGACCTGATCGCTATCTACCAGGATGCTTCGGGCAACGCCAAGAACGTTGCACTGTCCTACGCTGCCGGCGTTGGTGGCGGTCGTACCGGCATCATCGAAACCACGTTCAAGGACGAGACCGAAACCGACCTGTTCGGCGAACAAGCCGTTCTGTGCGGCGGTACCGTTGAACTGGTAAAAGCCGGTTTCGAAACCCTGGTTGAAGCTGGCTATGCGCCGGAAATGGCCTACTTCGAATGCCTGCACGAACTGAAGCTGATCGTTGACCTCATGTACGAAGGCGGTATCGCCAACATGAACTACTCGATCTCCAACAACGCTGAATACGGCGAGTACGTGACCGGTCCAGAAGTGATCAACGCCGAATCCCGTCAGGCCATGCGCAACGCCCTGAAACGTATTCAGGACGGCGAATACGCCAAGATGTTCATCAGCGAAGGCGCCACCGGCTATCCTTCGATGACCGCCAAGCGTCGTAACAACGCCGCTCACGGTATCGAAATCATCGGTGAGCAACTGCGCTCCATGATGCCGTGGATCGGTGCCAACAAGATCGTCGACAAAGCCAAGAACTAAGTCCCGAGCTTGTACGGAAAACGCGGCCTAGGCCGCGTTTTTTCGTTTGGATCCGCCGGTTCTGGTATAAAGCTGCATTGTTTGTGGCCGAACCGTCGTCCCAGACACCTGTCGAAACTTTCCACCCGTTACAAGGTAAATGTCCATGAGCGAACGTCCCGAAGAGCCAAAGCAGGCTTCTGACGCCGAAAGCCTTCTGCCCATCGATGAACACATCGAAGAAGGGCATGACGCTGAAGGTCGTAAAGTCCGGCATCGTGGTATCTATCTTCTGCCGAATCTGTTCACCACTGCGAACCTCTTCGCAGGGTTCTATTCCATCATCAACTCGATGAGCGCCCAGAGTGCCTTGAGTGCCGGTGATGCGATCGGCGCGAGCAAATATTTTGCGTTTGCCGCGATCGCGATTTTCGTTGCCATGGTGCTCGACGGCCTCGACGGTCGCGTTGCCCGTATGACCAATACCCAAAGTGCTTTCGGTGCCGAGTACGACTCGCTGTCGGACATGGTTGCCTTTGGTGTGGCGCCGGCATTGCTGGCATTCGGCTGGGCCCTGGGTGACATGGGCAAGGTCGGCTGGATGGTCGCCTTCATCTATGTGGCGGGGGCAGCATTACGTCTGGCGCGTTTCAACACTCAGGTCGGCACTGCAGACAAACGTTACTTCATCGGTCTGGCCAGCCCGGCTGCCGCCGGTGTGGTCGCGGGCATTGTCTGGGCATTCAGCGACTACGGCATTCAGGGTTCCAAGATGTCGTTTCTGGTTGCACTGATGGTTGCTGCCGCTGGCATGCTGATGGTCAGTAACATCAAGTACAACAGCTTCAAGGAGCTGGACTTGAAAGGGCGCGTTCCTTTTGTCGCGATCCTCGCAGTGGTATTGGTATTCGCCGTTGTGTTCAGTGATCCGCCGCGCATTCTGCTGCTGGTTTTCCTCGGCTATGCGGCTTCCGGGCCGGTGCAGTACCTGTTACGCCTTCGTCGGCACAAAAAAGCCGAGTGATGTAATTTCCCTCATACTCCGCAGTCTATGGGTGCATCTGTCCTCCAAAGCTGCGGAGTTGTCATGCTGATCAAAATCCCCAAAGCGTCTGACTGTCATGAGTCGGACGTCACGCCTGAATCCCTCTACCTTTCTCGTCGCAGTGTATTGAGTGCCGCCGTTGCTGGTCTGGCTGTGAGCGGTCTGCCGCGTTGGGCGAGTGCCGAAGATGTTGCGCGTTATGCTGATGTCGAGCCAGGCAAGGCGCCGTCCTGGTTTGCCGAAAAGCTTCCTTCTACCAAATGGGGGGCGGTCAACGTAAAGGACGAGGCGCTCACACCTTTCAGGGATGCGACCCACTACAACAACTTCTATGAGTTCGGTACCGATAAAGGTGATCCCGCGGCCAACGCTGGAGCGCTGAAAACCGAACCGTGGAGCGTGGTGGTGGACGGGGAGGTGGGAAAGCCGGGGCAGTATGCGCTGGAAGACTTCATGAAGCCTTATCAACTGGAGGAGCGCATCTATCGTCTTCGCTGCGTGGAAGCCTGGTCGATGGTTATTCCGTGGATAGGTTTTCCTGTTTCGGCTTTGCTCAAGGAAGTCGAGCCGACATCCAAAGCCAAGTTCATCCGCTTCGAAACCTTGCAGGATCCCAAATCTATGCCCGGGCAGCGTTCCGGTTTTGCCCTGATCGACTGGCCTTATGTAGAAGGGCTGCGTCTGGATGAGGCGATGAATCCGTTGGCGATTCTTGCTGTGGGCATGTATGGGCGTGAGTTGCCGAATCAGAACGGTGCTCCGCTGCGTCTGGTGGTGCCCTGGAAGTACGGTTTCAAGAGTATTAAATCCATTGTGCGGATCAGTCTGGTCAGCGAGCAGCCGAAAACTACCTGGCAGAGTATCGCCTCGGATGAGTATGGCTTTTATGCGAACGTGAACCCGACAGTCGATCACCCGCGTTGGACCCAGGCACGGGAAAGGCGTTTGCCGAGCGGCCTGTTCAAGCCCAATGTGCGCGATACGCAAATGTTCAATGGTTATTCGGATGAAGTCGCTTCTCTATATACAGGGCTCGATCTGCGGAAGAATTACTGATGCGATATCCGTTCTGGCGTATTGGCGTCTTCATCGCTGCAGCGATTTGGCCGCTGCTTTGGTTGTATCAGGCCTTGGGGGATGTGTTGGGGCCAGATCCGGGCAAGGTATTGGTTGACCGTCTAGGGCTGGGGACACTTGTCCTGCTGCTGATTACATTAAGCATGACACCTTTGCAAAAGCTCACCGGTTGGCCGGGGTGGATAGCTGTCCGACGGCAGTTGGGGTTGTGGTGCTTCGCTTATGCGGTTCTGCATTTGAGCGGTTACACAGCGTTTATCCTTGGCTTTGATTGGTCGCAGCTGGGTATCGAGTTGCGCAAGCGGCCGTACATTATTGTCGGGGCGCTGGGGTTTCTCTGTTTGTTGGCATTGGCGGTTACCTCCAATCGCTACAGTCAGCGGCGTTTGGGTTCTCGCTGGAAGAAGTTGCATCGGTTGGTCTATGTGGTTCTTGGGCTTGGATTGCTGCATATGTTGTGGATCGTTCGTGCCGATCTGAAGGAATGGGCGATCTATGCTTCTATAGGTGCGTTGTTGTTGGTGTTGAGATTGCCGCCTGTAACCCGCCGGATTCCACGCTTAATAGCCAAAAAGGCACCTTCTGCAAGAAAGGCGTAATTAGAGGTTGACGGCAGATTCTGAAAGCCTATAATTCGCCCCACTTCCGGCGCAGTCGAAACGGAAAACTCCTTGGTAAACAAAGAGTTATGCAGTTTTCGGCAGCGGTTACGCTTCAGTTCATTGAAGCCAGAAGGAGTTGGTAGGGCAGTGTGTTATTGCCTTATTGACGGTTCGATCTTCTCGGTCGAAAGCGGAGAAAAAGAGGTGTTGACAGCAGCGAGTAACGCTGTAGAATTCGCCTCCCGCTAACGAGAGATCGGAAGCGCAAGTGGTTGAAGTTGTTAAGGAAAACCTTGAAAACTTCTGAAAATAACCGCTTGACAGCAACAGAGGCTGCTGTAGAATGCGCGCCTCGGTTGAGACGAAAGATCTTAACCAACCGCTCTTTAACAACTGAATCAAGCAATTCGTGTGGGTGCTTGTGGAGTCAGACTGATAGTCAACAAGATTATCAGCATCACAAGTTACTCCGCGAGAAATCAAAGATGTAACCAATGATTGCTGAGCCAAGTTTAGGGTTTCTTAAAAACCCAAAGATGTTTGAACTGAAGAGTTTGATCATGGCTCAGATTGAACGCT
>NZ_JAKLSP010000041.1:0-45161 GCF_022014505.1 Pseudomonas sp. PGPR40
GCAGATGAAAGGTGTGTTTTCCCAGGTCGATGGCGGCAATAGCTACTTTCATGGCAACGGTCTCCGATAGGCCCCCTGCGAAAGCTTAGTGGGCAATCGCAGGGGGCCGGGGGTAGCCATTTCATTAGTTGATCTACGTCGGTCAGCTAATCAGCTTTTACGCGCCCAGCGTTCGCGCCAGACCTGCTGTTCGTTTTTAGTCTGGAATGTCCAGGCGACGAATCGGCTTTGCTTCTGCCCTTGGGACATTTCCACCACCTGGCTTTCCAATACGCCGGCCTTTTTCAGCGCCGTCTGGATCGCAGGCAGGTTCGAGGCTTTCGAGACCAGGGTGCTGAACCAAAGCACTTTGTGTTGGAAATGCGCACTCTCAGCGATCAATTGCGTCACAAACCGCGCTTCGCCACCTTCACACCACAGTTCGGCGGACTGGCCGCCGAAGTTCAGCACCGGCAGTTTGCGTTTCGGATCGGCGCGGCCCAGTGCGCGCCATTTACGCTCACTGCCCCGGGTAGCCTCGTCCATCGAGGCGTGGAACGGCGGGTTGCACATGGTCAGGTCAAAGCGTTCGCCGGGTTCGAGCAGGCCTAGCAGAATGTGTTTGGGATTGCTTTGCTGGCGCAGCTGGATGGCTTTGTTCAGCCCGTTGGACTGCACGATGGCTTTGGCGGCGGCCACGGCCGTCGGGTCGATTTCCGAGCCGAGGAAGTGCCAGCGGTAGTCGCTGTAGCCGATCAATGGATAGACGCAGTTGGCGCCCATGCCGATATCGAGCACCTTGACCGGCGCACCGCGAGGAATCTCGCCGTCGTTGACGCTGGCCAGCAGGTCGGCCAAAAAGTGCACGTAGTCGGCGCGGCCCGGAACGGGTGGGCACAGGTAATCGGCCGGGATGTCCCAATGGGCAATGCCGTAGAACGACTTGAGCAGCGCCCGGTTGAACACCCGCACCGCGTCCGGGCTGGCGAAGTCGATGCTTTCCTTGCCATACGGGTTGATGATCACGAACTTCGCCAGTTCCGGCGTGCTCTTGATCAGCGCCGGGAAGTCGTAACGACCCTGATGGCGATTGCGCGGATGCAGGCTGGCCTTCTCGCGCGGCTCCACGGCTTTGGCCGGAGTAGCGGAGTCAGGCTTCTTGCGCGCAGGTCTTGGTGTGCGGGGGGCGTTCATGGGCGTTGTCGATTCGGGTATGGCTAAAAGTGGCGGGTATTGTCCCACATCCAGTGTGGGAGTGGTGTCGATCGCCCATCGTGCTGGTCACACTGATCAAATGTGGGAGCGGGCTTGCTCGCGAAAGCGGTGTCTCAGGCGACTTGAATGTTGGATGTAAGAATGCCTTCGCGAGCAAGCCCGCTCCCACAGGGGGATTTACGGTGTTTTGAGGAAAGGGGCGGGCATAAAAAAGGGAGGCCGTTGCGGGCCTCCCTTTTTCATTGCGATTTACCGTTACAAACTGGCAATCCGCGCATGCTGCTCGGCCAGTTTGCCCAAAGCCTGTTCAGCTTCGGCCAGTTTGGCGCGTTCCTTTTCGATGACTTCGGCCGGGGCCTTATCAACGAAACCGGCGTTGGACAGCTTGCCGCCAACACGCTGAACTTCACCCTGCAGACGCAGGATTTCCTTGTCCAGACGAGCCAGTTCGGCGTCCTTGTCGATCAGGCCGGCCATCGGCACCAGCACTTCCATCTCGCCGACCAGTGCGGTGGCGGACAGCGGTGCTTCTTCGCCGGCCTTCAGCACGGTGATCGATTCCAGACGCGCCAGCTTCTTCAGCAGCGCTTCGTTCTCGGTGAGACGGCGCTGATCTTCGGCGCTGACGTTTTTCAGGAACAGGTTCAGCGGCTTGCCCGGACCGATGTTCATTTCGCCACGGATGTTACGCGTGCCGAGCATCAGGCCCTTGAGCCATTCGATGTCGTCTTCGGCGCCCTGATCGATGCGTGCGTCATTGGCCACTGGCCAAGGTTGCAGCATGATCGTCTTGCCTTCGATACCGGCCAGCGGCGCGACGCGCTGCCAGATTTCTTCGGTGATGAACGGCATGAACGGGTGCGCCAGACGCAGCGCGACTTCCAGCACTCGAACCAGGGTGCGGCGGGTGCCGCGCTGACGTTCGACCGGTGCATTTTCGTCCCACAGCACAGGCTTGGACAGTTCCAGGTACCAATCGCAATACTGGTTCCAGATGAACTCGTACAAGGCTTGTGCGGCCAGGTCGAAACGGAACTGATCGAGCTGACGGGTCACTTCGGCTTCGGTGCGTTGCAGCTGCGAAATGATCCAGCGATCCGCCAGGGACAGCTCGTAGGCTTCGCCGTTCTGACCGCAGTCTTCGCCCTTGTCCAGCACGTAACGCGCGGCGTTCCAGATCTTGTTGCAGAAGTTGCGATAGCCTTCGACGCGGCCCATGTCGAACTTGATGTCGCGACCGGTCGATGCCAGCGAGCAGAACGTGAAGCGCAGGGCGTCGGTGCCGTAGCTGGCGATGCCGTCGGCGAACTCGTCGCGGGTCTGCTTCTCGATCTTCTTCGCCAGTTTCGGCTGCATCATGCCGGAGGTGCGTTTCTGCACCAGCTCTTCCAGCTCGATGCCGTCGATGATGTCCAGCGGGTCCAGGACGTTGCCCTTGGACTTGGACATCTTCTGGCCCTGGCCATCACGTACCAGACCGTGCACATAAACGGTCTTGAACGGAACCTGCGGCGTGCCGTCTTCGTTTTTCACCAAGTGCATGGTGAGCATGATCATCCGGGCAACCCAGAAGAAAATGATGTCGAAACCGGTCACCAGTACATCGGTGGAGTGGAATTTTTTCAGGAATTCGGTCTGCGCCGGCCAGCCGAGCGTGGAGAACGTCCACAGGCCCGAACTGAACCAGGTATCCAGAACGTCGTTGTCCTGTTGCAGCGCAACGTCCGGGCCGAGGTTGTTCTTGGCCCGTACTTCGGCTTCGTCGCGACCGACATAGACCTTGCCCGACTCGTCGTACCAGGCCGGAATCCGGTGGCCCCACCACAGCTGACGGCTGATGCACCAATCCTGGATGTCGCGCATCCACGAGAAGTACATGTTTTCGTATTGTTTCGGCACGAACTGAATGCGGCCGTCTTCAACCGCAGCGATGGCCGGCTCGGCCAATGGTTTGGTGGAGACGTACCATTGGTCGGTCAACCACGGTTCGATGATGGTGCCGGAGCGGTCGCCTTTCGGCACTTTCAGGGCGTGATCGTCGACGCTGACCAGCAGGCCGGCGGCTTCGAATGCTGCGACGATCTGTTTGCGCGCTTCGAAGCGGTCAAGGCCGGCGTATTCGGCCGGGAGTTTGCCGTCGACTTCGGTGTTCAGCGTGCCGTCCAGGTTGAACACTTGGGCTGCGGGCAGAACATTGGCGTTCTTGTCAAAAATGTTCAGCAGCGGCAGGTTGTGGCGCTTGCCGACTTCGTAGTCGTTGAAATCGTGGGCCGGGGTGATTTTCACGCAGCCGGTGCCGAATTCAGGATCGCAATAATCATCGGCGATGATCGGAATGCGGCGGCCGACCAGCGGCAGCTCGACAAATTTGCCGATCAGGGCTTTGTAGCGCTCATCGTTCGGGTTAACCGCCACGGCGGCGTCGCCGAGCATGGTTTCCGGGCGAGTGGTCGCGACGATCAGGTAATCCTTGCCTTCAGCGGTTTTGGCGCCGTCGGCCAGCGGGTATTTCAGGTTCCACAGGAAACCTTTCTCGTCGTGGTTTTCCACTTCGAGGTCGGAAATCGCCGTGTGCAGCTTGGTGTCCCAGTTGACCAGACGCTTGCCGCGATAGATCAAGCCGTCTTCGTGCAGGCGCACGAACGCTTCTTTAACCGCTTCCGAGAGGCCGTCGTCCATGGTGAAGCGCTCACGGCTCCAGTCCACGGACGAGCCGAGGCGGCGGATCTGACGGCTGATGTTGCCGCCGGACTGATCCTTCCACTCCCAGACTTTCTCGAGGAATTTCTCGCGGCCCAGATCGTGGCGATTCTGGCCCTGGGCTTCGAGTTGACGCTCCACCAGCATTTGCGTGGCGATACCGGCGTGGTCGGTACCTGGCTGCCACAGGGTGTTGCGACCCTGCATGCGGCGGAAACGGATCAGGGCGTCCATGATCGCGTTGTTGAAGCCGTGACCCATGTGCAGGCTGCCGGTGACGTTCGGCGGCGGGATCATAATGGTGTAGGACTCGCCCGCACCTTGCGGGGCGAAGTAGTTCTCGGACTCCCAAGTGTTGTACCAGGAAGTTTCAATGGCGTGCGGCTGGTAGGTCTTATCCATGCGCGGCGGGACCCTATTGGCATTTATTCAGGAAAAGCCGGCAAGTATAGCGGGGCGTGGGGCGTAGGGCGAGTTGATCACGGGTTGAGCTGACCATCAGCCATTGCACAAAAAAAATGTGGGAGCGGCGGTGCGACGATTCGACTTGCTCGCGAAGGCGGCCTGTCATCCAACACTAATGTTGAATGTTATGGCCTCTTCGCGAGCAAGCCCGCTCCCACATTAGAAGGGTGGTGTTTATTCGTACTGGCTCAACAACCGTTCCATCCGCGCATCCAGACGGCGTTTGATTTCGGTTTCGATGTGCGGGGCGAAGTCGTCGATCACGTCTTGCATGATCAATAGCGCGGCGGCGCGCAATTCGCTGTCCAGATGCAGCAGGGCGTCGGGGCCTTTGCTGGCGGCAGGCGATGGTTGCGCGACTGGAGCAGGCGGTGGTGTTGTTTCGACCGGTTGCGGCGCATTGCCGACAGTGTCGAACAGCATGGGGATCTGTTCCTGATCACCTTCAATGACCGTGTCGGTCAGCAAGGGCGGTTGCAGGTTGTCATCGCCGAGCAGTTGGCGGATCGACTCGAGGTCATCCAGCAGGTGCGCGGAATGTTGCGGTTTTGGAGTGTCCATCGGAATGCTCAGAGTCGCTGTAAACGGTGATCTTGCAGAGGATAGCCCTGTTCGCGGTAGAAACGGAAACTCTCCCGTGCAGCCGAACGAATCGTCGGATCTTCCACCACCACTTCCGCCACCCGAGCGAATTTGTTGGCGAAGGCCGGGACTTTCAGGTCGAGATTGATCAGCAGATCCTGATGCTGACCGCAGTCATCGCCAAGACCCAGGACAATCAAATCGTCCGGCTCGTTTTCGGCGGGACCGTGGGGCACGAAGCTTTCGCCCTTGAAGGCCCACAACCGCGCATCGAGGTCATCACGCTGGGCGGCATCGCTGCAATGCAGGTAAATGCGGTGGCCCATGCGCCAGGCTTTTTCGGTGAGCTTGCAGGCGAAATCCAGCCGTGCCGAAGGATCGGCGCTGGGCAGGATATAGAAGTCGACTTTGGTCATTGCGGTTCCTGAGTCCTGAGCGGCGTCACCGAAAAGTGACGCCACTCAGGTTCATCGGTTTCAGGCCTTGGCGCGGTCCAGCAGGTATTGGGTCAGCAGGGGAACCGGACGGCCAGTGGCGCCCTTGTCCTTGCCGCCGCTGGTCCAGGCCGTGCCGGCGATGTCCAGGTGCGCCCAGTTCAGGTTCTTGGTGAAGCGTGACAGGAAGCAGGCAGCGGTGATGGTGCCGGCTTTCGGGCCGCCAATGTTGGCGATGTCGGCGAACGGGCTGTCCAGCTGCTCTTGATATTCATCGAACAGCGGCAGTTGCCAGGCGCGGTCGTCGGCGGATTGGCCAGCGCTCAGCAGTTGGCCGATCAGTTCGTCGTTGTTGCCCAGCAGGCCCGAGGTGTGAGAGCCCAGTGCGACGACACAAGCACCGGTCAGGGTGGCGATGTCGATCACCGCTTGCGGCTTGAAGCGTTCGGAGTAGGTCAGGGCATCGCACAGCACCAGACGGCCTTCGGCGTCGGTGTTGAGGATTTCCACAGTCTGGCCGCTCATGGTGGTGACGATGTCGCCCGGACGCGAAGCGTTGCCGCTCGGCATGTTCTCGGCGCAGGCCAGGATGCACACCAGGTTGATCGGCAGTTTCAGCTCAAGCACGGCACGCAGGGTACCGAACACGCTGGCGCCGCCGCCCATGTCGTATTTCATTTCATCCATGCCGGCGCCGGGCTTGAGGCTGATGCCACCGGTGTCGAAGGTGATGCCTTTGCCGACCAGTGCGTACGGCTTCTCGGATTTCTTGCCGCCGTTGTACTGCATGACGATCAGGCGCGGTGGCTGGGCGCTGCCCTGGCCGACGGCGTAGAACGAGCCCATGCCCAGGTCCTTGATCTTTTTCTCATCGAGGACTTCGACTTTCAGACTCTTGAATTCTTTGCCCAGGTTCTTGGCTTGCTCGCCCAGGAACGTCGGGTGGCAAATGTTCGGCGGCAGGTTGCCCAGGTTGCGGGTGAAGGCCATACCATTAGCGATCGCGGTGGCGTGGGCCACGGCGCGTTCGACTTCAGCCTGTGCTGCCTTGATGGTCACCAGGGTGACTTTTTTCAGGGCGAGCGGGTCGGCTTTCTGGCTCTTGAACTGGTCGAAGGTGTACTTACCATCCACCAGGGTTTCGGCCAGCAGGCGAGTCTTGCCATAGCTGTCGCGGCCTTTGACCACGACTTCGTCCAGAGCCAGCACTGCATCGCTGCCGCCCAGGCCTTTAAGGGTGTTGAGGATTCCGGCGATGATTTTGCGGAACGGGCGATCGCTCAGTTCGAGGTCCTTGCCCACGCCCACCAGCAGCACGCGCTCGGCCTTGAGGTTAGGCAGGCTGTGCAGCAACAGGCTCTGGCCGACTTTGCCAGCCAGGTCGCCGCGCTTGAGTACTGCACTGATGGTGCCGCCGCTCAGTTCGTCGAGTTGTTTGGCAACGGCGCCGAGCTTGCGGCCCTCACCGACGGAGACCACCAGCGTGGCAGTCTTCAACGTTTCCGGGCTAACGCTTTTTACAACCAGTTCCATGTCCGGGTCCCTGAATTAATGGTCAAAGTGCGCAACGCGCAGAAGGCTTGCTTAATAAGTAGAAAGACGCAGGTAGCAGTGCCCGCGACAAAGGCGGCAGTTTGAACCTCGCCGGTTGCGCCTGACAACCCTCGGTTGGTGCGAACTTCAGCGGTTCAGGCGCCTCCTTCAGCATGCGCAGTGACAGGCGCACCCAATCACAGGATAATGCGCCTCTTTTTCGGCGGCTCTGCCCTGCGGGCCGACTGATACGTTTGTTTGGCCGCTTAGCCTGACAACCCTGGAGTGTCTGGTTTGATTGTCTTCCGTTACCTATCCCGCGAAGTCCTGTTGACCTTGAGCGCCGTCAGCGCCGTGTTACTGGTCATCATCATGAGCGGGCGTTTCATCAAATACCTTGCCCAGGCGGCCTCTGGCCTTCTGGATCCGGGCTCGCTGTTCCTGATCATGGGTTTCCGTCTGCCGGGTTTCCTGCAGTTGATCCTGCCTTTGGGGCTGTTTCTCGGGATTTTGCTGGCCTACGGTCGTCTGTACCTCGACAGCGAAATGACCGTGCTGTCCGCCACCGGCATGAGCCAGCAGCGGCTGTTTCGCATCACGCTCTTTCCGGCCACGCTGGTTGCGCTGGTGGTGGCATGGCTGAGCCTGAGCCTGGCGCCACAGGGTGCCAACCAGTTCCAGTTGCTGCTGAACAAACAGGATGCACTGACTGAGTTCGATACCCTCGAACCAGGCCGATTCCAGGCTTTGCGCGACGGTACTCGCGTGACCTACACCGAGCAATTGTCGGATGACCGCATCAATCTGAACGGCGTGTTCATTTCGCAAAAGAATGTAAATTCCGACAAAAAGGATCGGGGGATTTCCGTACTGGTGGCCGAGAAGGGCCGTCAGGAAATTCGCCCCGACGGCAATCGGTATCTGATCCTCGACAACGGCTACCGCTACGACGGTAATCCGGGTCAGGCCGATTACCGCGCCATCAAATATGAGGAATACGGCGTATTGCTGCCCAAGCCGGATGTCAGCGACGAAGTCACCGATCGTGACGCGATGACCACCCGCTCCCTGCTGGGCAACGATGACATCCGCTCGCGTACCGAACTGCAATGGCGTCTCTCATTGCCGCTGCTGGTCTTCATCGTGACCCTGATGGCGGTGCCGCTGTCGCGGGTCAACCCGCGCCAGGGCCGTTTCCTCAAGCTGCTGCCGGCGATTCTTCTTTATATGGCTTACCTGACCATCCTGATTGCCGCTCGCGGCGCCCTCGAAAAGGGCAAGATCCCGCCGGCACTGGGTTTGTGGTGGGTGCATGCGATCTTCCTGGCCATCGGTCTGGGCTTGCTGTACTGGGAGCCACTGCGCTTGAAGATGGCGAGTCGCCGCAGTGCGCTGGAGGTGGCCCGTGGATAAGCTCGATCGCTACATCGGTAGTAGCGTGTTCATGGCGATCCTGGCAGTACTGGGGATCATCCTCGGTCTGGCCACGCTGTTTGCCTTCATCGATGAGATGAGCGAAGTCAGCGATACCTACACCTTGATGGATGTTTTGAGTTACGTCTTGCTGACCGCGCCGCGCCGTCTGTACGACATGTTGCCGATGGCGGCGCTGATCGGGTGCCTGATCGGCCTTGGCAGTCTGGCCAGTCATAGCGAACTGACCATCATGCGCGCGGCGGGCGTGTCGCTCGGGCGGATCGTCTGGGCTGTGATGAAGCCGATGCTGCTGTTGATGGTGGTGGGGCTGGTGATCGGCGAATACGTCGCGCCAGCCACGGAAGTTACTGCTCAGGCCAATCGTTCCCTGGCCCAGGGCAGTGGCGATGCACAAAGCGCCAGGCACGGTCTGTGGCACCGGCAGGGTGACGAGTTCATTCACGTCAACTCTGTGCAACCCAATGGTCTGCTGTACGGCGTGACCCGTTATCGCTTCGACGATCAGCGCCACATGCTGTCTTCAAGCTTCGCCAAGCGCGCGGAATTCGATACGGATCACTGGCAACTGAACGACGTCACGACCACGCTGTTCCATGAAAAGAGCACCGAAGTGGTGACAACCCCGGTCGAGCGCTGGGAAGTTGCCCTGAGCCCACAACTGCTGAGCACTGTGGTGATGGCGCCTGAATCACTGTCGATCACCGGTCTGTGGAGTTACATTCACTACCTGGCTGACCAGGGCCTGAGCAACGGTCGTTACTGGCTGGCATTTTGGGTCAAGGTGTTGCAGCCGCTGGTGACCGCTGCATTGGTGCTGATGGCGATTTCCTTCATCTTCGGCCCGCTGCGTTCGGTGACCCTCGGTCAGCGGGTCTTTACCGGCGTGCTGGTGGGTTTCACCTTCCGCATTGTCCAGGATTTGCTCGGGCCTTCGAGCCTGGTGTTCGGTTTCTCGCCGCTGTTTGCGGTGCTGGTGCCGGCCGGTGTCTGTGCCCTGGCCGGAGTCTGGTTATTGCGCCGGGCCGGTTGATCGCGGGTTTTCCCCGACCTTGCCTGTCACTCAAAACTCCCCTGTCGCAAGACCGGGGCGTTTTTGTAGGCGCCGTCTGACCTGCGAACGTGACGCTTGCGCCGTGGATCAGGTACAATTCCCGGCTATTTTTCGGCGGGCTATGCCTGCAGCCTTTTTGAGTGTTGATCCGTGAGTGATTTGAGTCATATCCGCAATTTCTCCATCATCGCCCACATTGACCATGGCAAGTCGACGCTGGCCGATCGCTTCATCCAGATGTGCGGCGGCCTTGCCGAGCGCGAAATGGAAGCCCAGGTGCTGGACTCCATGGACCTGGAACGTGAACGCGGGATCACCATCAAGGCCCACAGCGTCACCCTTTATTACACTGCTCGCGATGGCATCAAGTACCAGCTGAACTTCATTGACACCCCCGGCCACGTTGACTTCACCTACGAAGTCAGCCGGTCGCTGGCGGCTTGTGAAGGTGCGTTGCTGGTGGTCGATGCCGGTCAGGGCGTTGAGGCGCAGTCGGTTGCCAACTGCTACACGGCGATCGAGCAGGGCCTGGAAGTGATGCCGGTTCTGAACAAGATCGACCTGCCACAGGCCGATCCGGAGCGCGTCAAAGAAGAAATCGAAAAAATCATCGGCATCGATGCCACCGACGCGGTCGAGTGCTCTGCCAAGACTGGTCTGGGCGTCGACGAAGTGCTTGAGCGCCTCGTCACCACCATTCCTGCGCCGACCGGCAACATCGAAGATCCGCTGCAAGCGTTGATCATCGACTCCTGGTTCGACAACTACCTGGGCGTTGTTTCCCTGGTTCG
Organism: Pseudomonas sp. PGPR40; assembly: GCF_022014505.1. Taxonomy (NCBI): domain Bacteria; kingdom Pseudomonadati; phylum Pseudomonadota; class Gammaproteobacteria; order Pseudomonadales; family Pseudomonadaceae; genus Pseudomonas; species Pseudomonas sp. PGPR40. The sequence continues at coordinate 10,188 of NZ_JAKLSP010000041.1, forward strand.
CGTGCGCCACGGTCGCGTGAAGAAGGGCGACAAGATCCTCGTCAAATCCACCGGCAAGATCCACCTGGTGGACAGCGTCGGTGTATTCAACCCGAAACACACGCCTACCGCTGACCTGAAGGCCGGTGAAGTGGGCTTCATCATTGCCAGCATCAAGGACATTCACGGTGCACCGGTCGGTGACACCCTGACCTTGAGCTCCACGCCCGACGTTGACGTGCTGCCAGGCTTCAAACGCATTCAGCCGCAGGTGTACGCCGGTCTGTTCCCGGTCAGCTCCGACGACTTCGAAGATTTCCGTGAAGCCCTGCAAAAGCTCACCCTCAACGACTCGTCCCTGCAGTACACCCCGGAAAGCTCCGACGCGCTGGGTTTCGGCTTCCGTTGCGGGTTCCTCGGCATGCTGCACATGGAAATCATCCAGGAGCGCCTGGAGCGCGAGTACGACCTGGACCTGATCACCACGGCGCCGACGGTTATTTTCGAGCTGTTGCTGAAAACCGGTGAAACGATTTACGTCGATAACCCGTCGAAGCTCCCGGACCTGTCGTCGATCGAGGACATGCGCGAGCCAATCGTGCGGGCCAATATCCTTGTGCCGCAAGAACACCTGGGTAACGTCATTACCCTGTGTATCGAAAAGCGTGGCGTGCAGCACGACATGCTGTTCCTCGGTACCCAGGTACAAGTGACCTACGATTTGCCGATGAACGAAGTGGTCCTCGATTTCTTCGACCGTCTGAAATCCACCAGTCGTGGCTATGCTTCGCTGGATTACCATTTCGACCGTTATCAATCAGCTAATCTGGTGAAACTGGATGTGTTGATCAACGGTGACAAGGTCGACGCCCTGGCGCTGATCGTGCACCGCGACAATGCGCACTACAAAGGTCGCCAGTTGACCGAGAAGATGAAAGAACTGATTCCGCGCCAGATGTTCGACGTCGCGATCCAGGCCGCCATCGGCGGGCAGATCATTGCGCGGACTTCCGTCAAGGCACTCAGAAAGAACGTATTGGCCAAATGCTACGGCGGTGACGTTAGCCGTAAGCGCAAGCTGTTGGAAAAGCAAAAGGCCGGTAAAAAACGCATGAAGCAGGTCGGTAACGTGGAGATTCCACAAGAAGCTTTCCTTGCAGTGCTCAGGTTGGATAGTTAGGTCCTATGTCACTAAATTTCCCGCTGTTGCTGGTCATCGCCGTGTTCGTCTGCGGCCTGTTGGCGTTGCTCGATCTGCTGTTCCTGGCGCCGCGGCGCCGGGCTGCCATTAACTCTTATCAGGGTAGCGTCAGCCAGGCTGACATGGTGGTGGTCGAGAAACTGAACAAAGAGCCGCTGCTGGTCGAATACGGCAAGTCGTTCTTCCCGGTGTTGTTCATCGTGCTGGTGCTGCGTTCGTTCCTGGTGGAGCCGTTCCAGATTCCTTCCGGCTCGATGAAACCGACCCTGGACGTCGGCGACTTCATTCTGGTGAACAAATTTTCTTACGGGATCCGCCTGCCGGTGATCGACAAGAAAGTCATCGAAGTCGGTGATCCGCAGCGCGGCGATGTGATGGTGTTCCGCTACCCGAGCGACCCGAACGTCAATTACATCAAGCGTGTGGTGGGCCTGCCGGGTGACCAGATTCGCTACACCGCTGACAAGCGTCTGTTCGTCAACGGTGAATCGGTCGCCGAACAATTGGTCGGTTCCGAGCCAGGCACGTTGGGCAGCGCCGAGCTCTACAAGGAAAAACTCGGCGTTGCCGAGCACCTTATCCGCAAGGAAATGAGCCGCTACCGCGCAACGCCGGATCGTTCGTGGACCGTGCCTGCCGGGCACTACTTCATGATGGGCGACAACCGCGACAACTCGAACGACAGTCGCTACTGGGATGATCCGAGTATTCCCAAGGATCTGCTGGGCATGGTTCCCGACAAGAATATCGTCGGCAAGGCCTTCGCGGTCTGGATGAGCTGGCCGGAACCCAAACTCAGTCACCTGCCGAATTTCTCGCGGGTTGGCCTGATCAAGTAATCACACACGGCGCTGTTGAACACAGCGCCGAATGCATTTCTGGAACCGGCATAATCGGCGACAGAAGCATGAAAACAACGATATTCAGGACGTTATTTTTGAACACAGCGTTAATTGTCCCAAGCCTGCGCCGCACCACGGCGATGGCGGTGGAATCCAGCCACGAACTCAGCGTGGGTAAACCGTGAGCGCCTCCTTAAGCCGTCTAGAGCGTCAGCTCGGCTACACCTTCAAAGACCAGGAGCTGATGGTTCTGGCCCTGACTCACCGCAGCTTCGCCGGGCGCAACAACGAACGCCTGGAGTTCCTCGGTGATGCCATCCTCAACTTCGTCGCTGGCGAGGCGCTGTTCGATCGCTTCCCGCTGGCCCGCGAAGGCCAGTTGTCGCGTTTGCGCGCACGCTTGGTGAAAGGTGAGACCCTGGCCGTACTGGCCCGTGGTTTCGACCTGGGCGATTACCTGCGCCTGGGGTCCGGTGAATTGAAAAGCGGCGGTTTCCGTCGCGAGTCGATTCTGGCCGATGCCCTGGAAGCGCTGATCGGTGCGATCTACCTGGACGCCGGCATGGACGTGGCGCGTGCGCGCGTGCTGGCCTGGCTGGCCGGAGAGTTCGAAGGCCTGACGCTGGTCGACACCAACAAAGATCCGAAAACCCGCCTGCAGGAATTCCTGCAGTCCCGTGGTTGTGAGCTGCCACGTTACGAAGTGGTGGATATCCAGGGTGAGCCACATTGCCGGACGTTCTTCGTCGAATGTGAAATCATCTTACTGAATGAAAAAAGCCGAGGTCAGGGTGTGAGTCGTCGTATTGCCGAACAGGTAGCGGCCGCCGCAGCACTGATTGCCCTGGGTGTGGAGAATGGCAATGACTGATACAACCGCAACTCGCTGTGGCTATGTTGCCATCGTCGGCCGTCCCAACGTGGGCAAGTCCACGCTGCTGAACCACATTCTGGGTCAGAAGCTGGCGATCACCTCGCGCAAGCCGCAGACCACCCGTCACAACATGCTCGGCATCAAGACCGAAGGCGACGTGCAAGCGATCTACGTCGACACCCCGGGCATGCACAAGGGCGGCGAAAAGGCCCTGAACCGCTACATGAACAAGACCGCTTCGGCGGCGTTGAAAGACGTCGACGTGGTGATCTTCGTGGTTGACCGCACCAAGTGGACCGACGAAGACCAGATGGTCCTCGAGCGCGTTCAGTACGTGACCGGCCCGCTGATCGTGGCGCTGAACAAGACCGACCGTATCGAAGACAAAGCCGAGCTGATGCCGCATCTGACCTGGTTGCAGGAACAGCTGCCGAATGCGCAGATCATGCCGATCTCGGCCCAACACGGGCACAACCTGGACACACTGGAACGAGTGATCGCCGAGCACCTGCCGGAAAACGATCACTTCTTCCCCGAAGATCAGATCACCGACCGCAGCAGCCGCTTCCTTGCTGCCGAACTGGTGCGCGAGAAAATCATGCGCCAGTTGGGTGCCGAGCTGCCGTACCAGATCACCGTGGAAATCGAAGAGTTCAAGCAGCAGGGCAAAACCCTGCACATCCATGCCTTGATCCTCGTCGAACGTGACGGCCAGAAGAAAATCATCATTGGCGACAAGGGCGAGCGCATCAAGCGCATCGGCACCGAGGCGCGCAAGGACATGGAGCTGCTGTTCGACTCCAAGATCATGCTCAACCTCTGGGTCAAGGTTAAGGGTGGCTGGTCTGACGACGAGCGTGCGCTGCGTTCGCTGGGTTATGGCGACCTGTAAACTGCTTGGCAGCACATAGATCTACTGTGGGAGCGGGCTTGCTCGCGAAGAGGATGTAACATTCAGCATTGATGTTGACTGTTGCACTGCTTTCGCGAGCAAGCCCGCTCCCACATTGGTTTTGGGTTGTTTATAAAACTGCGTTCCGTCATTGAGAACCCTGACTCCCATGTCTCAAACCCCCATAGGCCAACCCGCCTACGTCCTCCACAGCCGCGCCTACCGCGAAAACAGCGCGCTGGTGGATTTCCTTACGCCGCAAGGTCGGCTGCGCGCGGTGTTGCGTAGCGCACGGGGCAAGGCCGGGACATTGGCGCGGCCGTTCGTGCCGCTGGAAGTCGAGTTTCGGGGACGGGGTGAGCTGAAAAACGTCGGTCGCATGGAAAGCGCCGGTGTTTCCACCTGGCTCAACGGCGAGGCGCTGTTCAGCGGCCTTTACCTCAACGAGTTGCTGATCCGCCTGCTGCCCGCCGAAGATCCTCATCCCGGGGTCTTCGATCACTACGCCGCGACCCTGCTCGCCCTGGCCGAAGGTCGTCCACTGGAACCATTACTGCGGTCCTTCGAATGGCGCTTGCTCGACGACCTCGGTTACGGCTTTGTCCTGAACGCCGACATCCACGGCGACCCTATCGCGCCGGATGGCCTCTATCGCTTGCAAGTGGATGCAGGCCTGGAACGGGTCTATCTGCTGCAACCGGGTCTGTTCAATGGCTCTGAGCTGCTGGCCATGGCCGATGCCGACTGGTCCGCGCCTGGTGCGCTGTCCGCCGCCAAGCGCTTGATGCGTCAGGCTTTGGCCGTTCATTTGGGCGGTCGTCCTCTGGTCAGTCGCGAGTTGTTTCGCAAGCCGTAAGAACTGTTGATGCTGCGTCAACAGACCCTGTCTCCCCGTGTATGCTGTGCACCGAACTTACCCTTCTTCAGGAGCGCTTCCGTGACCACCAGCAATCGCATTCTTCTTGGCGTGAACATCGACCACGTTGCCACCCTGCGTCAGGCCCGCGGTACTCGCTACCCGGATCCGGTCAAGGCAGCGCTGGACGCGGAAGAGGCGGGCGCTGACGGTATCACCGTGCACCTGCGTGAAGACCGTCGGCACATTCAGGAGCGCGATGTGCTGCTGCTCAAGGACGTGCTGCAAACCCGCATGAACTTCGAAATGGGCGTCACCGAAGAAATGATGGCCTTTGCCGAGCGCATCCGCCCGGCGCACATTTGCCTGGTCCCGGAAACTCGTCAGGAGCTGACCACCGAAGGCGGTCTGGATGTGGCTGGACAGGAGTCGCGGATCAAGGCGGCGGTGGATCGTCTGGCGAAAATCGGCTGTGAAGTGTCGCTATTCATCGACGCTGACGAACGGCAGATCGAAGCGTCCCGCCGTGTCGGTGCGCCGGCCATCGAATTGCACACCGGGCGTTATGCGGATGCCGAGACGCCAACCGAAGTGGCTGAAGAGCTCAAGCGCGTGGCCGATGGCGTGGCATTCGGTCTGGCCCAAGGGCTGATCGTCAACGCCGGTCACGGTCTGCACTATCACAACGTCGAGGCTGTTGCGGCGATCAAGGGCATCAATGAACTGAACATCGGTCATGCGCTGGTGGCCCATGCGTTGTTCGTCGGATTCAAGTCGGCGGTGTCGGAGATGAAGGCGTTGATTCTGGCGGCTGCTGCACTAAAGGGTTGAGATCGGCGGTGCTGCCTTCGCGGGCAAGCCTCGCTCCTACAGGTCCGAGTTGAACGGCAACTATGTACTCGACGCGAACCTGTAGGAGCGAGGCTTGCCCGCGAAGGCGTCATTGAAAACAGCAAAAATTTAAAGCGGCGGGGTTTCCTGGCTCGGCTTGGTCTTGTCGACTCCCGGCACATGCAGGTTGCCCTCGGCCACCTGATTGCCTTCCAGCTGCGGCTGCGTGACCCATGTCAGGATGTCGTAGTAACGACGGATGTTCGCCACGAAATGCACTGGCTCGCCACCGCGGGCATAGCCATAGCGGGTCTTGCTGTACCACTGTTTCTGCGACAGGCGCGGCAGGATCTTCTTCACGTCCAGCCACTTGTCCGGGTTCAACCCTGCCTTGGCCGTCAGTTTGCGCGCGTCATCCAGATGACCGCTGCCGACGTTGTAGGCTGCGAGCGCGAACCACGTACGATCCGGCTCCTGAATCGACTCGTCCAATTGCTCCTTCATATACGCCAGGTACTTCGCGCCGCCCATGATGCTCTGCTTGGGGTCGAGCCGATTGGACACGCCCATCGCTTGCGCCGTGTTCTGGGTCAGCATCATCAGTCCGCGCACGCCGGTCTTGGACGTGACCGCCGCTTGCCACAACGATTCCTGATAACCAATCGCCGCCAACAAGCGCCAGTCGACTTTCTCTTTCTTGGCGTACGTCTTGAAGTGCTGTTCATACTTGGGCAACCGCTGCTGAAGATGCTGGGCGAAGGTGTAGGCGCCCATGTAACCCAGCACGTCGACGTGCCCGTAATAGCGGTCTTTGAGGCGTTGCAGGGTGCCGTTTTTCTTCACTTTGTCGAGATAAGTGTTGATCTCGTTGAGCAGGCTGTTGTCTTCGCCGGCGGCCACGGCCCAGCTCTGATTGCTGGCGTCACCGAGATCGAAGGCGACCCGTATGTTGGTGAAATACACCTGGTTCATCGCGACTTCGTTGGAGTCGACCAGGGTCAGGTCGATCTGGTCTTCATCGACCATGCGCAACAAGTCGACCACTTCAACCTGGTCGGATTCTTCGTACTCGATGCCAGGGAATTTCTTTTTCAGCTCCGCCAATTGCTCGGCGTGGGTGCTGCCCTTGAGCACCATGATCTTCTTGCCGACCAGATCGCCTGCGTCGGTCGGCCGCGACTGACCGTTGCGGTAGATGATCTGTGGGGTGACTTCAAGGTAAGAGTGGGAGAACCGCACCTGCTGTTTGCGTTGCTCGCTGCTGACCAGGCCGGCAGCAGCCAGCACCGGGCCATTGGGCTTGCCCACCTGATTGAACAGGTCGTCGAGATTGTCGGCAGTTTCGATCTTGAGTTCGACCCCCAGATCGTCGGCGAAACGCTTCACCAGCTCGTATTCGAAGCCGGTTTCACCGTTGCGATCCTGAAAGTAGGTGGCGGGACTGTTACGGGTAACCACCCGCAGCACGCCATCCTCCTTTACGCGCTCCAGCGTGTTGGGTTTATCAACACAGCCACTGAGCACCAGGAAGAGTCCGGTTGCGATCAGCCATTTGGCATACCGCGGACGCAAAGCCGTTGGGGAAAACATTTGCGCAGTATACGCAAAGGACCACAAGCGCCATATCTCGACAGCGAAGGGCTTGTCTGCTAGAGAGTCTGAATCCCGCTTGGGGCCCGCAGGAATGGGCCCGAACAGCATTTTGTGACAGAAAAAATAACCTGCGGCGCGCGCCTGTTTCGGGCCCGAATACCCGGCCCGACGTTCGGGTACAGCCGTGCGTACCGTTTCGGGTGCTGTCGCGAGCGGTTTAGGCTAGAATGCACGGCCTCAAAGCACACCCCTTCCCGAGGCTGTCCCGAAGATGTTGATCCTGCGCGGCGCTCCTGCCCTTTCTGCCTTTCGCCACAGCAAACTCCTTGAGCAACTGAGCCAGAAGGTTCCGGCTGTCAGTGGCTTGTATGCTGAATTCGCTCACTTCGCCGAAGTTACCGGCGTCCTGACCGGCGACGAACAGCAGGTGCTCGCGCGCCTTCTGAAGTACGGCCCAAGCGTTCCAGTACAAGAGCCAACCGGTCGTCTGTTTCTGGTGTTGCCACGTTTTGGCACCATCTCGCCGTGGTCCAGTAAAGCCAGCGACATCGCTCGCAACTGCGGCCTGACCAAGATCCAGCGCCTGGAGCGCGGTATCGCGTTCTACGTCGCCGGCCAGTTCAGCGACGCCGAAGCGCAGCTGATCTCGGACGCGCTGCATGACCGTATGACCCAGATTGTCCTCGGTAACCTCGAACAAGCCGCCGGCCTGTTCAGCCACGCCGAGCCAAAGCCCCTGACCGCGATCGACGTGTTGGGTGGCGGCCGCGCCGCGCTGGAAAAAGCCAACACCGAGCTGGGCCTGGCCTTGGCCGAAGACGAGATCGACTATCTGGTCGCAGCCTTCGTCGGCTTGAAGCGCAACCCGCATGACATCGAATTGATGATGTTTGCCCAGGCAAACTCCGAGCACTGCCGTCACAAGATCTTCAACGCCAGTTGGGATATCGACGGTCAGAGCCAGGAAAAAAGCCTGTTCGGCATGATCAAGAACACCTACCAGATGCACAGCGAAGGTGTTCTGTCGGCTTATAAAGACAACGCCTCGGTGATTGTCGGCTCCGTTGCCGGCCGTTTCTTCCCGGACCCTGAAACCCGCCAGTACGGCGCGGTGCAGGAACCGGTGCACATCCTGATGAAAGTCGAAACTCACAACCACCCGACCGCGATCGCCCCGTTCCCAGGCGCATCCACCGGTTCTGGCGGCGAGATTCGTGACGAAGGCGCAACCGGTCGCGGCGCCAAGCCAAAGGCTGGCCTGACCGGTTTCACCGTATCCAACCTGCAGATCCCGGGCTTCGAGCAGCCGTGGGAAGTGCCGTACGGCAAGCCTGAGCGCATCGTTACCGCGCTGGACATCATGATCGAAGGCCCGTTGGGCGGTGCCGCGTTCAACAACGAATTCGGCCGTCCGGCCCTGACCGGTTACTTCCGTACCTTCGAACAGTCGATCACCACCCCGCGTGGCGACGAAGTTCGCGGTTACCACAAGCCGATCATGCTGGCTGGCGGCATGGGTAACATCCGTGCCGAACACGTGCAGAAAGGTGAGATCACCGTTGGCTCCAAGCTGATCGTGCTTGGTGGCCCGGCAATGCTCATCGGCCTGGGCGGCGGCGCTGCCTCTTCCATGGCCACCGGCACCAGCTCGGCGGATCTGGACTTCGCATCGGTACAGCGCGAAAACCCGGAAATGGAGCGTCGCTGCCAGGAAGTCATCGACCGTTGCTGGCAGTTGGGTGAACACAACCCGATCAGCTTCATCCATGACGTCGGCGCAGGCGGTCTGTCCAATGCCTTCCCGGAACTGGTCAACGACGGCAACCGTGGCGGTCGCTTCGAACTGCGCAACATTCCAAACGACGAGCCGGGCATGGCCCCGCACGAAATCTGGAGTAACGAATCCCAGGAACGCTACGTTCTGGCAGTCGGCCCTGCGGACTTCGAGCGCTTCCAGGCGATCTGCGAACGTGAGCGTTGCCCGTTTGCCGTGGTCGGCGAAGCCACTGCCGAACCGCAGCTTACTGTCACGGATAGCCACTTCGGCAACAGCCCGGTGGACATGCCGCTCGAAGTGCTGCTGGGCAAAGCCCCGCGCATGCACCGTTCGGCCGTTCGCGAAAACGAGCTGGGCGACGATTTCGATCCGTCGACCCTCGAGATCGCCGACTGCGTCGAGCGCGTTCTGCATCACCCGGCCGTGGCCAGCAAAAGCTTCCTGATTACCATCGGCGACCGCACCATTACCGGCCTCGTGGCCCGTGACCAGATGGTCGGCCCGTGGCAGGTTCCGGTGGCCGACGTTGCCGTCACCGCCACCAGCTTCGACGTCTACACCGGTGAAGCCATGGCCATGGGCGAGCGCACTCCGCTGGCTCTGCTGGACGCTCCGGCGTCGGGCCGCATGGCCATCGGCGAAACCCTGACCAACATCGCGGCATCGCGCATCGCCAAAATCTCCGACATCAAACTGTCGGCGAACTGGATGTCCGCCGCCGGTCACCCGGGTGAAGACGCGCGTCTGTACGACACCGTGAAAGCGGTCGGCATGGAACTGTGCCCAGAGCTGGGCATCACCATTCCGGTGGGCAAGGACTCGATGTCCATGGCCACCCGCTGGAACGACGAAGGCGTCGACAAGACTGTGACTTCGCCAATGTCGCTGATCGTGACCGGGTTTGCGCCAGTGGCTGACATCCGTCAGACCCTGACCCCGCAACTACGGATGGACAAGGGCACCACCGACCTGATCCTGATCGACCTCGGTCACGGTCAGAATCGCATGGGCGCTTCGATCCTCGCTCAGGTTCACGGCAAACTCGGCAAGCAGGCACCGGACGTCGATGACGCCGAAGACCTGAAAGCCTTCTTCGCCGTGATCCAGGGCCTCAACGCCGACGGTCATTTGCTGGCTTACCACGACCGTTCCGACGGTGGTCTGCTGACCAGCGTGGTGGAAATGGCCTTCGCCGGTCACTGCGGCCTGAGCCTGAACCTCGACGGTCTGGCAGAAACCTCCGACGACATCGCCGCGATCCTGTTCAACGAAGAGCTGGGTGCCGTGATCCAGGTTCGCCAGGACGCCACTCCAGACATCCTCGCGCAGTTCAGCGCTGCCGGTTTGGGCGACTGCGTGTCGGTGATTGGTCAGCCAATGAACAACGGCGAGATCAGCATCACCTTCAACGGCGACACCGTGTTCGAAGGTCAGCGTCGTCTGCTGCAACGTCAGTGGGCTGAAACCAGCTACCAGATCCAGCGTCTGCGTGATAACGCCGACTGCGCCGAACAAGAATTCGACGTGCTGCTGGAAGAAGACAACCCGGGCCTGAGCGTCAAGCTGAGCTACGACGTCAACCAGGACGTCGCCGCGCCTTACATCAAGAAAGGCATTCGCCCACAGGTTGCCGTGCTGCGTGAGCAGGGCGTCAACGGTCAGGTGGAAATGGCGGCCGCGTTCGACCGCGCCGGTTTCAACGCGATCGACGTGCACATGAGCGATATTCTGGCCGGCCGTGTCGACCTGAACGACTTCAAGGGCATGGTCGCTTGCGGCGGTTTCTCCTACGGCGACGTACTGGGTGCCGGCGAAGGCTGGGCCAAGTCCGCGCTGTTCAACAGCCGCGCTCGCGATGCTTTCCAGGGCTTCTTCGAACGTAACGACAGCTTCACCCTCGGCGTGTGCAACGGTTGCCAGATGATGTCCAACCTGCACGAGCTGATCCCGGGCAGCGAGTTCTGGCCACACTTCGTGCGCAACCGTTCCGAGCAGTTCGAAGCCCGCGTGGCGATGGTACAGATCCAGGAGTCGAACTCGATCTTCCTGCAGGGCATGGCCGGTTCGCGCATGCCGATCGCCATCGCGCACGGTGAAGGTCATGCCGAATTCGCCAGCGAAGAAGCGTTGCTGGAAGCCGATCTGTCGGGGTGCGTGGCGATGCGTTTCGTCGACAACCACGGCAAGGTCACCGAAAACTACCCGGCCAACCCGAACGGCTCGCCGCGCGGTATCACCGGGCTGACCAGTCGTGACGGTCGCGTGACCATCATGATGCCGCACCCGGAGCGTGTATTCCGCGCCGTGCAGAACTCGTGGCGTTCGGAAGACTGGAACGAAGACGCACCTTGGATGCGTATGTTCCGTAATGCTCGCGTGTGGGTGAACTAAGCGCCGTGTACAAGCTCGGTTTTTTTGTTCCGGCCAGTCATGTCGAGGTGGTCAAAAGCGCTGTGTTCGCTGCCGGTGGTGGGCGGATCGGGGCTTATGATCATTGTGCGTGGCAGGTGTTTGGGTTGGGTCAGTTTCGTCCACTGGATGGCAGTCAGCCGTTCATTGGTGAAGCGGGGCAGGTCGAGCAGGTTGAGGAATGGAAGGTTGAGCTTGTGGTCAGCGATGAGTTGATTCGGGCGGTGGTGGTGGCTCTGAAAGAGAGCCATCCCTATGAGACGCCGGCTTATGAGGTATGGCGGTTGGAGGATTTCTGATCTTCCTGGCCGCTGAAATAAAAAACCCGCTGAAGTGATTTCAGCGGGTTTTTTTATGGGCGCCCGGTTTGGGCGCAATCTTGTGGGTGAACCGCCCGGTGCGGGCTCGCGTGTCGCAATGGGATCAGTCGATGTACTCAAACAACTTCACGATCTTTTGCACGCCGGAAACGCCTTGCACCAGATTGGTCGCCTGGGCCGCTTCCTGCTTGGTCAGCAGGCCCAGCAAATAGACGATGCCGTTTTCAGTCACGACTTTGATGCGCGAGCCTGGAATGGAAGAATCGGTGAGCATCTGCGTCTTGATCTTGGTGGTCAGCCAGGTGTCATTCTGGCGCGCCAGCAGCGAGGAGGGCGCCAATACTTGCAGCTCGTTGTGAACCTTCTTTACCCGCTGAACGGAGGCGGCAACCTGTTCGGCCTTGGCCTTGAGGTCGGCGCGAGGGGTTTGCCCGGCGAGCAGCACCACACCGTTGAAGCTGGTGACGACGATGTGCGAGTTGTTGTCCAGGTCTGGATCGGCCTTGGCGATGTTTACACCCGCCTTGGTTTCGATCAGGGAGTCGTCGATCTTGCTGCCGAAGGTGCGGGTGCCGCGGTCATCGTCAATCGGTGCTTCACGGCTGGCGTTAACCACCGAGGTGCAGCCGCTGATGCCGAGGCACAGGGTCAAGGCCAGAAGGCCCAGGCGATTAGGGGTCATTCTTCACTCCCGAATATTTGGCTGTCGATCAAATCGCAAAGGCAATGGATCGCCAGCAGGTGGACTTCCTGAATGCGTGCAGTGACGTTGGCCGGTACGCGAATCTCGACGTCCTCAGGCAATAGCAGTGACGCCATGCCGCCGCCATCACGACCGGTCAATGCTACGACAATCATTTCGCGATCATGTGCGGCCTGGATCGCTTGAATTATGTTTGCCGAGTTACCGCTGGTGGAAATCGCCAGCAATACATCACCTGGTTGGCCGAGTGCACGAATCTGTTTGGAGAAGATTTCGTTGTAGCTGTAATCGTTGGCGATCGAAGTGATCGTCGAGCTGTCGGTCGTCAGCGCGATGGCGGGCAGGCTCGGGCGCTCGCGTTCGAAGCGATTGAGCAGCTCGGACGAGAAGTGCTGTGCATCACCGGCGGAACCGCCGTTGCCGCAGGACAGCATTTTGCCCTCGTTGAGCAGGGCGTTGACCATGACCTGGCTGGCTTGCTCGATGTGCGGTGCAAGTACGTCCATCGCCTGTTGCTTGGTGTCGATACTGGCCTGAAAAAGCTGGCGAATTCGCGATTGCATGTCCATCTGTGTGACCTTAATTAGCGCGGCTACTCGGCACATGAATGTGCAGCCCGCAAAGCAAAGAGCAAAAAGTGTTGGGTGAAGATGTCCGGTTCGGGGCGCAGAGATCAGCTGTCGAAGGCATTCTGCAACCAGTTCAACTGATCGAGGTTGCTGTCGATGGCAACCACGTCGAAGCGGCAGGGGGAATTGGCCCAGCGTGACTCTCGCTGAAGAAAATACTGCGCGGCAAAAATCAGTTTCTGCCGTTTGCGCCCATCGATGCTATCGAGCGCGCCACCCCATTGGGTGTTTTTTCTGTAGCGGACTTCGACGAATACTACTGTATCGCCATCAAGCATGACCAGATCAAGCTCGCCGCGTTTACATAACCAGTTCTGCGCCAGCAGGCGCAGACCTTGTTGCTGAAGATGCTCGAGCGCATGACGCTCGGCATCTTTACCGCTTTGCTGGCGTGACCTGTCAGGCATCAGCGTGAGGTATCCGGCAGGCGTTGAACCTGACCGTTGATGAACTCTGCCCATGGCAACTGACGCTCGACCCGCTGATTCTGAGTCATGCCCAGGCTGCCCGATTGGCCTTGGATGCGGCTGTCCGGCAAGGCCTTGAGTTGCCCCAGGCGCGGTGCCAGATGATAGGCGTCAACGCCCATCGCGTACAGGCGGCCCAGGCTGCCGCCGGCTTGTGGCCATTGTGCAGTGACCTGTTTGCGCAGCGGATCGTTGGCATCCAGCAGCCATGGGGTTTCGCAGAAGCGAATACCGTTCATGTCGTTGTACTGGTTCTGGTCGCCGCTGGCGCTGAACACGTGGGAGGTGGCGTAAACCGGCACGTCACCTGCGTACTGGAAGTTCAGGGTCGGTTTGATCTGCTGGGCCTGTTGCGGCGTCGCGGCCAGGAAGATGAACTCGATGTCCTGACGACGTGAAGGTTGTGCGGCAACCTGTGAGCCGACAGTGCTTTGCAGGCTCTTGGCGCGGCCTTCGCTCTGGCGCAGCTGGAACATGTCGGCAATCTGCTGGGCCAGTTGCACTGGCTGGTCGACGCGTTCGACCGCGACGATGCTGCCGCCGTTGGCTTGCCAATCCTGGCTGAACGCCTTGTAAACGCGGTCGCCCCATTCGCCTTTCGGCACCATGATGGCGGCGCGGTGCAGGCCATCGGCGCGTGCACGACGAGACACTTCGCGGGCTTCGTCTTCAGCCGCAAGACCGAACTGGAACAGTTGGGCCGGACCTTGTTCGCCTTCGCTGTAATTCAACGCCAGGGTAGTGATCGGCAGTTGCGGGCGGGCGCTGAGCTGTTTGACCAGCGGCTTTTCTAGCGGGCCGACCACCAGTTGCACGCCATCGGCCTGGGCCTTGCGATAGAACTCATCGAGGGATGTCAGGCGCGAGCTGTCATAGAACTCGATGGCCGGCGGCTTCTGCCCGGCTTGTTGCGCCTGGTAGTGAGCGGCCATGAAGCCTTCGCGCAGTGCTCTGCCAACCGAACCTAGCGGGCCGTCTTGTGGCAGCAGCAGGGCAATCTTGCTCAGGGGCTGGCTGGCCAGTTCCTTGAGTTTGGTCAGTGGCAATGGCAGCTGGATGGCCGCGGGATGCTTTGGATTCCGTTCGCGCCAGTAGTCGATCGCGGCTTGCTGCTGTTCCAGGGTGCCGGCCGTTTTCACCGCCAGCGCCAGACGTATCCAGCCGCCGAGGTCATCGTCGGTGGTCGGCTGCAATTGATCAGTCGGCAATGAAGCGATCAGGGTCCAGATCGCTTCGTGGTTTTTGCTGGCGGCTTCACCTTCAAGCATCGGCGCAATGAAGATGCGCTCCCGTGCGGCGGCGAGGGTCTGGCCATCGGCCTCAAGGGCGCGAGCATGAACGGTGCCGGTGCGAACCTGTTGTTCGACGGGCAGTTCGCCCAAACGTTGCAGGCTCGGATGGCTCAGAGCAGTCAGCGCCGCTTTCGGCTGATTGCGGACCATGGCCAGTTCAGCCGCCAGGGTACTGGCGAAGACTTGTTGGCCAGGCTTGAGTTGTTCCACTGGGACCTGTTGCAGGATTTGCGCAGACTGGCCGGCATTGCCCTGACGATAAGCCAGGTCTGCCGCACTCAGGCGCAACAGGGCGGCGTCTTCCGGATCTTTGCTTTTAGCGGCCTGTTCGAGCAATTGCTCGATACTGGCGTCCGGGGTCCGTGGAAGTTCGCCAAGGCTGGAAGAGGGCGAGCTGGCGCAAGCCGCCAGCAAGGCAGCGAGGCAAAGGGCAGAGAACAGCCGCAGGCAAGCGATCATGTAAGTGTTCCTGATACTCGATCAAATTAGCGGGGAATTGTACCCAAGCACTGGCCGGGGCGCGATGTTACTGGCGTGAATCGATCAATTTAGCTCGTGTAAATGTTGCAGCACTGCACAAAAGGCTGGAAAACCCGGGAAGGGTGAGACGTATCGCAAGCGCCACTACGCGCTACAATGTCGCCTTTTACCGATCATGAGGTGTGCGCTTTGACTGCTCCAGGTGCTTTGAATTCCGCTGCTGGCTCGCTTTATGTGGTGGCGACGCCCATCGGCAACCTGGACGACATCAGTGCGCGTGCGCTGAAGATCCTGCGCGAGGTCGCTTTGATCGCTGCCGAAGACACTCGCCACTCCCAGCGATTGATGCAGCATTTCGGCATTCCGACGCCGCTGGCGGCCTGTCATGAACACAACGAGCGAGAGGAGGGTAACCGCTTTATCACGCGTCTGCTGGCGGGCGACGATGTGGCGTTGATCTCCGACGCCGGGACGCCGCTGATTTCCGATCCGGGTTATCACCTGGTGCGTCAGGCCCGTGCCGCGGGAATCAATGTGGTGCCGGTTCCGGGGGCATGTGCATTGATTGCGGCGCTGTCGGCGGCGGGGCTGCCGTCCGACCGTTTCATCTTCGAAGGTTTTTTGCCGGCCAAGGCTGTCGGCCGACGTGCTCGCCTGGAACTGGTGAAAGAAGAGCCGCGCACACTGATTTTCTATGAAGCACCGCATCGGATCCTTGAATGCCTGCAAGACATGGAGCTGGTATTCGGCGCCGAGCGCCCGGCATTGCTGGCACGGGAGCTGACCAAGACCTTCGAAACCCTCAAAGGCTTGCCGTTGGCCGAGTTGCGCGAGTTTGTCGAATCGGACAGCAATCAGCAGCGTGGCGAGTGCGTGGTGCTGGTAGCGGGCTGGACTGCCCCTGAGACTGATGACGCTGTCAGCAGTGAGGCGATGCGTATTCTCAACCTGTTACTCGAAGAAATGCCGCTCAAGCGTGCGGCGGCATTGGCGGCGCAAATTACCGGTGAACGCAAGAATGTGCTCTATCAGGTCGCGCTGGATAAGCAGAAGGGCGAGTAAAACTGACGTGCAGCGCCGGCCAGAGGCTTTTTAGCGCTTGTTCTTCGGCCACTCTGCCGTTAATCTTCGCGGCGGAGAGTCGATCGGACAGTCGCTGCCCTCTATGAAAATTAGGGGGGGGAGGAAAGTCCGGGCTCCATAGGGCGAAGTGCCAGGTAATGCCTGGGAGGCGTGAGCCTACGGAAAGTGCCACAGAAAATAACCGCCTAAGCGCTTCGGCGCCGGTAAGGGTGAAAAGGTGCGGTAAGAGCGCACCGCACGTCTGGCAACAGTTCGTGGCTAGGTAAACCCCACTTGGAGCAAGACCAAATAGGGTCCCAAGGCGTGGCCCGCGCTGGGACCGGGTAGGTTGCTAAAGATGTCCAGTGATGGCCATCGTAGACGAATGACTGTTCAAGACAGAACCCGGCTTACAGATCGACTCTCCACCTTTTTTTCCTCTCTGCTGAATCTTTGGCAGGGATGTGCGTAATGGCAATTTCCCTCCCTGCTGAATCAATAGCAGAAGCGCTTTTGTAATACCGAAAAAATCTTACTCTTAACAAACTACTTTAACTTCTGAACGCAGCCTTCTGTGCTGATTCAAGTTATTGAGCGAATTCATCTGTCAGATTCTCGTTTGCCCTCCTTTTACGCTCCTAAATCTCCGTTCTGTAAGGCTTTTCCTTTAATCCGCGCCTTGACGGTGTGGTGGGCGCATTCCTATAGTGTGCGCAAGTGGCGGAAAGTGGCATGAAGTGGGTTTTTTGAACGCAAAACGCTAATATTTGGAGAAACGCCAACGTGTTTCGCGGAGCTAACGCTATCAGTCTCGATGCAAAGGGCCGTCTCGCAATGCCGAGCCGGTACCGTGACGAGCTGGTTTCGCGTAGTTCCGGTCAATTAATCGTCACCATCGATGCCGTTGATCCGTGTTTGTGTGTTTATCCCCTCGATGAGTGGGAAATTATCGAAACCAAACTGCGCGCACTGCCTTCGCTTCGCGAAGAGAACCGCCGCCTGCAACGTTTACTGATTGGTAATGCCGTCGACCTCGAGCTCGATGGCAGTGGTCGTTTTCTGGTTCCGCCGCGTCTTCGCGAATATGCCAAGTTGGATAAGCGCGCAATGTTGGTAGGCCAACTGAACAAGTTCCAATTGTGGGACGAGGATGCCTGGAATGCGGTTTCTGCCGCTGACCTGGCTGCTATTCAACAACCGGGCGCCATGCCTGATGAACTGCGTGATTTAATCCTGTGACTATTGATAGCGGCTTTAACCACATCACCGTACTGCTTGACGAAGCCGTCGAGGCTCTCGCCGTACGTCCTGATGGCTGCTATCTGGACGGTACGTTCGGACGTGGCGGACATAGTCGGTTGATCCTCAGCCAGCTCGGACCTGATGGCCGGTTGCTCGGATTCGACAAAGATCCTCAAGCGATTGCCACCGGGCAAACGCTAGCGGCCGAAGACGGCCGCTTTGTCGTTGTACAGCGCAGCTTTGCCGAGCTCGGTTCGGAAGTCGCCGAACGCGGTCTGGCTGGCAAGGTCAGCGGCGTTCTGCTCGACCTCGGCGTGTCTTCGCCGCAGCTCGACGACCCTGAGCGCGGTTTCAGTTTTCTCAACGACGGTCCGTTGGACATGCGCATGGACCCGTCCCGCGGGATCAGCGCCGCCGAGTTCGTCAACACCGCGCCGGTGGAAGAAATTGCCCGGGTGTTCAAGGAATATGGCGAAGAGCGTTTCTCCGGTCGCATGGCGCGTGCCGTGGCCGAGCGTCGCGACATCAAGCCGTTCGAGCGCACTGGCGATCTGGCTGAAGTGCTGAAAGTCGCCAACCCGGCATGGGAAAAGGGCAAGAACCCGGCCACCCGTGCATTCCAGGGCCTGCGTATTCACGTCAACAACGAACTGGGCGATCTGGAAACCGGCCTCCAAGCCGCGCTGGAATGCCTGGAAGTGGGCGGCCGTCTGGTCGTCATCAGCTTCCACTCGCTGGAAGACCGCATCGTCAAACTGTTCATGCGCAAACTGGTGAAAGGCGAAGCCGACAATCTGCCGCGCAACTTGCCGGTCCGTCACGTCGCTTTCGAACCGATCATCAAAATCCATGGCAAAGCGCAGACGGCCTCCGACGCCGAACTCAAAGCCAACCCACGTTCCCGTAGCGCCGTCATGCGCGTGGCGGAGAAGCTGCGGTGAGCAAGCTTTTCGCCAAGCCACTTCCCGGCGGAAGCTTTTTCATGCTGCTGCTATTTGTCGGTGTGCTCGTGTCGGCCATCGGCGTGTCCTATAGCGCGCACTGGAACCGTCAGCTGTTGAATTCGCTGTACAACGAATTGAGCGTGCGCGACAAGGCGCAGGCCGAGTGGGGCCGGTTGATTCTCGAGCAGAGCACCTGGACGGCTCACAGCCGTATCGAAATCCTGGCCACCGAGCAACTGAAGATGCGCATTCCCGGCGCTGCTGAAGTGCAGATGGTGGCGCCATGATGAAACTCGAAGGCGCGCTCTTTCCATGGCGGTTCCGTCTGGTGGTCGGGTTGCTCGGCATCATGGTGGCGGCGATTGCCTGGCGCATCATCGATTTGCAAGTGGTCGACCGTGCCTTCCTTAAAGGTCAGGGCGATGCGCGCAGCGTTCGTCATATTCCGATTCCGGCTCACCGTGGTCTGATCACCGACCGTAACGGCGAGCCGTTGGCCGTGAGTACTCCGGTCACCACCCTGTGGGGCAACGCCAAGGAAATGCAAACGGCCAAAGAGAAGTGGCCGGCATTGGCGGCTGCCTTGGGGCAGGACCCGAAAGCCCTGGCCGAACGTCTCGAAGCCCAGGCCAACAAAGAATTCATTTATCTGGTGCGCGGGCTGACCCCTGAGCAGGGCCAGGCTGTGCTCGATCTGAAAGTGCCGGGTGTTTATGGCATCGAAGAGTTCCGGCGTTTTTACCCGGCCGGTGAAGTCACCGCCCATATGGTCGGCTTTACCGACATCGATGACCACGGACGCGAAGGCGTCGAGCTGGCCTACGACGAATGGCTGGCCGGCGTACCCGGCAAACGACAAGTGATCAAGGACCGGCGCGGCCGGTTGATCAAGGATGTCCAGGTCACCAAAAACGCCAAGGCCGGCAAGCCCTTGGCGTTGTCCATTGACCTGCGCCTGCAATACCTGGCCAACCGTGAACTGCGCAACGCGATCATCGAGAACGGCGCCAAGGCTGGCAGCCTGGTGATCATGGACGTGAAGACCGGCGAAATTCTCGCCATGGTCAACCAGCCAACCTACAACCCGAACAACCGTCGCAACCTGCAACCGGCGATGATGCGCAACCGCGCGATGATCGACGTGTTCGAGCCGGGTTCGACCATGAAAGCGATTTCCATGAGCGCCGCGATTGAAACCGGGCGCTGGAAGCCGACCGATACCGTTGAGGTTTATCCAGGCACCTTGCAGATTGGTAAGTACACCATCAAGGACGTATCCAAGAGCGAAGGCCCGGTACTCGACCTGACCGGAATCCTGATCAATTCCAGTAACGTCGGCATGAGTAAGGTCGCGTTCGATATCGGCGGCGAAACGATTTTCCGCCTGGCGCAGAAAGTCGGCCTCGGTCAGGACACCGGCCTCGGCTTCCCGGGCGAGCGCGTCGGCAACCTGCCGAACTACCGCGAATGGCGCAAGGCTGAAACCGCCACGCTGTCCTACGGCTACGGTATTTCCGTAACCGCGATCCAGTTGGTCCACGCCTTCTCGGCCTTGGCCAACAATGGCCGTCTCGCGCCGCTGACCCTGATCAAAACCGACAAGGCACCGCAAACCACACAGGTATTGCCGGAAGCCGTCGCAAAAACCATGCAGACCATGCTGCAACAAGTGATCGAAGCCCCGCGCGGTGTATTCCGTGCGCAGGTGCCGGCGTATCACGTGGGCGGCAAGTCGGGTACCGCACGTAAAACGTCGGTCGGAACCAAAGGCTACGCCGAGAACTCCTATCGCTCGCTGTTCGCCGGTTTCGGCCCGATGAACGATCCGCGTTACGCAATCGTGGTGGTGATCGATGAACCGACCAAGGCCGGTTACTTCGGTGGTCTGGTCTCGGCGCCGGTGTTCAGCAAAGTGATGTCCGGGACCCTGCGTCTGATGAACATCACCCCGGACAATCTGCCAGCTACTCAACAAGCGAACGCCGCACCGGTCGTTCCGCTGAAAGCCAATGGAGGGCGCGGCTGATGTCGCTGAGCCTGAACAAGATTTTCGCCCACGCCGGCCGTGATCTATTGATCCGCGAGTTGGCGCTGGACAGCCGCAATGTACGGGCAGGCGATTTGTTTCTCGCGGTCCCGGGCGGCAGATTCGACGGGCGTGCGCACATCGCCGACGCCTTGCAACGTGGCGCCGCTGCCGTGGCCTATGAAGTCGAAGGCGCGACCGTGCTGCCGATTACCGACGTACCGCTGATTCCAGTCAAAGGCCTGGCGGCGCAGCTGTCGGACATTGCCGGGCGTTTTTATGGTGAACCGAGCCGCCACCTCAATCTGATCGGCGTGACCGGCACCAACGGTAAAACCAGCGTGACCCAATTGGTCGCCCAAGCGCTCGACCTGCTTGGTCAACACTGCGGCATCGTCGGCACTCTGGGTTCCGGTTTCTACGGCGCGCTGGAAAGCGGTCTGCACACCACGCCGAACCCGATTGCGGTGCAAGCGACCCTCGCCGACCTGAAAAAGGCCGGCGCCAAAGCCGTGGCCATGGAAGTTTCTTCCCACGGCCTGGATCAGGGCCGCGTGACTGCGTTGGCGTTCAATGTGGCGGTGATGACCAACCTGTCGCGCGATCATCTGGATTACCACGGCACCATGCAGGCCTATGGCGAAACCAAGGCCAAGTTGTTTGCCTGGAATGATTTGAAGTGCCGGGTGGTCAACCTTGACGACGATTTCTGCCGGCAACTGGCTGCCGATCAAGGCGAGTCGCGACTCATCACTTACAGCCTGGAAGATTCCAGCGCCTACCTGTATTGCCGCCAAGCGCAGTTCGACGACGAAGGCGTGCGCGCCACGCTGGTCACGCCGCAAGGCGAGCACCATTTGCGCAGCACCTTGCTCGGTCGTTTCAACCTGAGCAATGTGTTGGCCGCGGTCGGCGCCTTGCTCGGACTGGACTACGCGCTGGACGAAATCCTCAAAGTGCTGCCGAAACTCGAAGGCCCGGCCGGTCGCATGCAGCGCCTGGGCGGCGGTACTCAGCCGTTGGTGGTGGTCGATTACGCCCACACACCGGATGCGCTGGAAAAAGTCTTGATGGCCCTGCGTCCTCACGCCAAAGGCCGGTTGCTGTGCCTGTTCGGTTGCGGTGGCGATCGTGATCGCGGCAAGCGTCCGCTGATGGCGGAAGTGGTCGAGCGTCTGGCCGATGGCGTACTGGTCACCGATGACAATCCGCGTACCGAAGACCCAACCGTGATTTTCGACGACATCCGCGCCGGTTTCACCGCTGCGGATAACGTCACCTTCGTCGCCGGCCGTGGCCAGGCGATTGCCCAATTGATCGCCAGCGCTTCGGCGGATGACGTGATTGTCCTGGCGGGTAAAGGCCATGAGGACTATCAGGAAATCAACGGCGAGCGCCACGCTTTCTCCGATCTGGTCGAGGCCGATCATGCCCTGACCGCGTGGGAGGTGGCCCATGCTTAAAGCCTTGAAACTGAGCGAACTGACCGGCGCATTGAATGGCCGTCTGATTGCCAGCGACGCCAGCTTCGACGGCGTCAGCATCGATAGCCGCGCGATCAAGCCCGGCCAGCTGTTTATTGCTCTGGCCGGTCCGCGTTTCGATGGCCATGACTACCTCAATGACGTTGCCGCCAAAGGCGCCGTGGGTGCCGTGGTCGAGCG
The DNA here is from genome assembly GCF_022014505.1 of Pseudomonas sp. PGPR40. Lineage (NCBI taxonomy): Bacteria > Pseudomonadati > Pseudomonadota > Gammaproteobacteria > Pseudomonadales > Pseudomonadaceae > Pseudomonas > Pseudomonas sp. PGPR40. Next base: position 32,271 of record NZ_JAKLSP010000041.1, read on the forward strand.
CGAAGTGGGCGACAGCACGCTGCCGCAACTGCTGGTCAAGGATTCCCGCCAGGCGCTAGGCCAATTGGGCGCGATGAACCGTGCGGCATTCACTCAGCCGGTCGTGGCCATTACCGGTTCCAGCGGCAAGACCACGGTCAAGGAAATGCTCGCGAGCATCCTGCGCACGCGCGGTCCGGTGCTGGCGACCCGTGGCAACCTGAACAATGACCTGGGCGCTCCGCTGACCTTGCTCGAATTGGCACCGGAACACACCGCTGCCGTGATCGAACTCGGCGCCTCGCGGCTCGGCGAGATTGCCTACACCGTCGGCATGACCAAGCCTCACGTGGCGGTCATCAACAATGCCGGGACCGCCCACGTCGGCGAGTTCGGCGGGCCGGAAAAAATCGTTGAAGCCAAGGGTGAGATTCTCGAAGGGCTGGATGCCGATGGCGTCGCTGTGCTGAATTTCGACGACAAGGCTTTTGAAATCTGGAAGACCCGTGCCGCCGGTCGCAAAGTGCTGACGTTTGCCCTGAGCAACATCAGCGCCGACTTCTATGCCAGCGATCTGGACCGCGACGCCCGCGGTTGCCCGGCGTTCAACCTGCACAGTCCTGAAGGTGTGGAACGGGTTCAACTGAACCTGCTCGGCACCCATAACGTCGCCAATGCCATGGCCGCCGCCGCTGCAGCCCATGCCTTGGGCGTATCGCTGTCCGGCATCGCCACCGGTCTTGGCGCCGTGCAACCGGTCAAGGGCCGCACCGTCGCGCAACTGGCAACTAACGGTATGCGCGTGATCGATGACACGTACAACGCAAACCCCACCTCTATGTGCGCCGCCGTTGATATACTCGCCGGCTTTTCCGGTCGCACCGTTTTGGTGCTCGGGGATATCGGCGAGTTGGGCGATTGGGCGGAGCAGGGGCACCGCGATGTGGGTGAGTACGCCCGCGGCAAGGTATCGGCGCTTTATGCCGTCGGGCCAATGATGACTCACGCCGTGAACGCTTTCGGCGAACAGGCTTTTCACTTCAGCACACAGGCTGAGCTGATCAAGGCCCTGGACGCCGAGCAGGACACAAACACCACCATTTTGATCAAGGGCTCGCGCAGCGCCGCGATGGAAAACATCGTCGCCGCTTTGTGCGGGACCCGTCTGGAGAAACATTAATGCTGCTGCTGCTAGCGGAGTATCTGCAACAGTTCTACAAAGGCTTCGCGGTCTTTCAGTACCTGACCCTGCGCGGGATCCTCGGTGTGCTGACCGCGCTGGTCTTGTCGCTGTGCTATGGCCCGTGGATGATCCGCACTTTGCAGAACCGTCAGATCGGTCAATCCGTTCGTAACGACGGTCCACAATCGCACCTGTCCAAGTCCGGCACGCCAACCATGGGTGGCGCGCTGATTCTGTCGTCCATCGGCGTCAGCACCTTGCTGTGGGCTGACCTGAGCAACCGTTACGTTTGGGTCGTATTGCTGGTGACCCTGCTGTTCGGCGCCGTCGGCTGGGTCGACGATTACCGCAAAGTCATCGAGAAAAATTCTCGCGGCCTGCCTAGTCGCTGGAAGTATTTCTGGCAGTCGGTGTTCGGCCTGGGCGCGGCGATCTTCCTTTATATGACTGCGGCGACGCCGGTAGAAACCACCCTGATCCTGCCGATGCTCAAGGACTACAGCATTCCGCTGGGCGCGGGTTTCATCGTCCTGACCTATTTCGTGATTGTCGGCTCGAGCAACGCGGTCAACCTGACCGATGGTCTCGACGGTCTGGCGATCATGCCTACCGTGATGGTCGGCGGCGGCTTGGGAATCTTCTGCTACCTGTCGGGTAACGTGAAGTTCGCCGAATATCTGCTGATTCCTTACGTGCCGGGCGCGGGCGAGCTGATCGTGTTCTGCGGCGCGTTGATCGGCGCGGGCCTGGGTTTTCTCTGGTTCAACACCTATCCGGCCCAGGTGTTCATGGGCGACGTCGGCGCACTGGCGCTGGGCGCGGCCCTGGGCACCATCGCAGTGATCGTCCGTCAGGAAATCGTCCTGTTCATCATGGGCGGCGTGTTCGTGATGGAGACCCTGTCGGTCGTTATCCAGGTTGCGTCCTTCAAGCTGACCGGTCGCCGTGTGTTCCGCATGGCACCGATACACCACCATTTTGAACTCAAGGGCTGGCCCGAGCCGCGTGTGATCGTCCGCTTCTGGATCATCACCGTGATTCTGGTACTGGTCGGCCTTGCCACCCTGAAGCTGAGGTAGAACGAGTGTCTCTGATCGCTTCTGACCACTTCCGCATCGTTGTCGGCCTCGGCAAGAGCGGCATGTCCCTGGTTCGCTTCCTGGCGAACCGGGGCGTGTCGTTTGCTGTCGCCGATACGCGGGAAAATCCACCGGAACTGGCCACGCTCAAGCGTGACTATCCGCACGTGGAAGTGCGTTGTGGCGAGCTGGACGTCGAATTCCTGTGCCGTGCCGACGAGCTCTACGTGAGCCCCGGCCTGGCGCTGGCGACCCCGGCCCTGCAGGCTGCCGCCGCCCGTGGCGTGAAACTGTCCGGCGACATCGAGCTGTTCGCGCGTAACGCGAAGGCGCCGATTGTCGCCATCAGTGGTTCCAACGCGAAAAGCACCGTCACCACCCTGGTCGGCGAGATGGCGGCTGCGGCCGGCAAACGTGTCGCTGTCGGTGGCAACCTCGGTACGCCAGCGCTGGATTTGCTCAGCGACGATGTCGAGTTGTACGTGATGGAGTTGTCGAGTTTCCAACTGGAAACCACCGATCAACTCAACGCCGAAGTGGCGACCGTGCTCAACATCAGCGAAGACCACATGGACCGCTACAGCGGTTTGCCGGCCTATCACCTGGCCAAGCACCGGATCTTCCGGGGTGCCAAACAGTTCGTGGTTAACCGTCAGGATGCCCTTAGCCGCCCGTTGATGGGCGAGGGCCAGCCATGCTGGACCTTTGGTTTGAGCAAACCCGATTTCAAGGCCTTTGGCATTCGGGAAGAAGACGGCGAGAAGTATCTGGCTTTCGAATTCCAGAACCTGATGCCGGTGCGTGAGTTGAAGATTCGTGGCGCGCATAACCAGTCCAACGCCCTGGCGGCCTTGGCGCTGGGCCACGCGGTGGGTCTGCCGTTCGACGCCATGCTTTCGGCCCTGCGCACTTTCGCCGGCCTCGAGCATCGCTGCCAGTGGGTTCGTGACCTGAACGGCGTGAGCTACTACAACGATTCCAAAGCTACCAACGTCGGTGCCGCACTGGCCGCCATCGAAGGTCTGGGGTCAGACATCGACGGCAAACTCGTGCTGATCGCCGGTGGCGATGGCAAAGGTGCCGAGTTCAAGGATCTGCGTGATCCGGTCGCGGCCAACTGCCGCGCCGTCATTTTGATGGGCCGTGACTCCGACAAGATCGGTGAGGCCATCGGCGATGCCGTTCCACAGATTCGCGTCACTTCGCTGGACGAAGCCGTCGCGCAATGCCGCGCCATCGCTGAACCGGGCGATGCGGTGCTGCTGTCCCCAGCCTGCGCCAGTTTCGACATGTTCAAGAACTACGAAGATCGCGGTCACCAGTTTGTCCGTGCCGTGGAGGACTTGGCATGAATCTGAGCGATATCATCAAGCCTTATCCATCGCCACTGATCACCGGGCGCGGCATCGACCTCGACTTCTCGATGCTCGCCGGCTGTCTGGCGTTGTTGGGCCTGGGGCTGGTGATGATTGCATCGGCATCCACCGAAGTAGCAGCAGTGCAGTCGGGCAGTGCCCTGTATTACATGATTCGCCACCTTATCTACGTGGTGCTGGGCCTGGGTGCCTGCATCGTCACCATGATGATTCCGATCGCTACCTGGCAACGCTTGGGCTGGCTGATGTTGCTGGGGGCATTCGGCTTGCTGATCATGGTGATCATCCCCGGGATCGGCCGTGAAGTGAACGGTTCGATGCGCTGGATCGGCTTCAGCTTCTTCAACGTTCAGCCTTCCGAGATCGCCAAGGTGTTCGTGGTGATCTACCTCGCCGGTTATCTGGTGCGTCGCCAGAAAGAAGTGCGTGAAAGCTGGATGGGTTTCTTCAAGCCGTTCATCGTTCTGCTGCCGATGGCGGGTCTGTTGCTGATGGAGCCGGACTTCGGTGCCACCGTCGTGATGATGGGGGCTGCTGCGGCGATGCTGTTCCTCGGCGGGGTCGGGCTGTTCCGTTTTTCCTTGATGGTTGTCCTGGCTGTCGGGGCGGTGGTGTTGTTGATTCAAATGCAGCCGTATCGAATGGCGCGCCTGACCAACTTTGCCGATCCGTGGGCCGACCAGTTCGGTGCTGGCTATCAGTTGTCTCAAGCCTTGATCGCTTTCGGTCGCGGCGAATGGCTGGGCGTTGGCCTGGGCAACAGCGTGCAGAAACAGTTCTACCTGCCGGAAGCCCACACTGACTTCGTGTTCTCGGTCCTGGCCGAAGAACTGGGTGCCGTGGGTTCTTTGTGCACCGTAGCGCTGTTCGTCTTTGTCTGTATTCGCGGCATGTACATCGGTTACTGGGCCGAGAAGGCCAAACAGTTTTTCGCCGCCTATATCGCGTACGGCCTGTCGTTCCTGTGGATCGGTCAGTTCCTGATCAACATCGGTGTGAACGTCGGCTTGCTGCCGACCAAGGGTCTGACCCTGCCATTCCTCAGTTATGGCGGCAGTTCGTTGGTGATCTGCTGTGCCTGTCTTGGCTTGTTGCTGCGCATCGAGTGGGAGAGTCGAACCCACTTGGGCAGCGAAGAGATGGAATTCCATGAGAGCGACTTCGCCGAGGAGCCGAACCATGGGCGCTAACGTACTGATCATGGCCGGCGGCACCGGGGGCCACGTGTTCCCGGCATTGGCCTGTGCCCGGGAGTTCCAGGCCCGCGGTTATACCGTGCACTGGCTCGGCACGCCCCGCGGGATCGAAAACGATCTGGTGCCGGCGGCCGGTCTTCAATTGCATCGGATCCACGCCAGCGGTTTGCGCGGCAAGGGCAAATTGTCCTTGCTCAAGGCGCCGTTCATGTTGCTCAAGTCGATCTGGCAGGCGCGGGCGATTATTCGTCAGCTGCAGCCAGTCTGCGTGGTCGGCTTCGGCGGTTATGTGACCGGTCCCGGCGGCATTGCAGCCAAATTGGCCGGCGTCCCAGTGATCGTTCATGAGCAGAACGCAGTGGCCGGTACCGCCAATCGGTTGCTGGTGCCGTTGGCCGCCCGGGTCTGTGAAGCGTTCCCCGACACCTTTACCCTGTCGAACAGCCGCCGGACCACCGGTAACCCGGTGCGCACCGAGCTGTTCCTCGCAACACCGCGACCTGCCCTGGCCGGTCGCAAGGCACGTTTGCTGATCCTGGGCGGAAGCCTGGGCGCAGAGCCGTTGAACAAATTGCTGCCTGAAGCCTTGTCGCAAGTCGCCCCCGACCTGCGCCCGGACGTGTTTCATCAGGCCGGCAAAAACCACGATGAAGTGACTGCAGAGCGCTATCGCGCGGCTGGCGTCGAGGCGCAAGTGCAGCCTTTCATCAAAGACATGGCCCAAGCCTATGGTTGGGCCGACCTGGTGGTGTGCCGCGCAGGCGCGCTGACCATCAGTGAACTGGCGGCTGCCGGTCTGCCCTCGATGCTGGTGCCTTTGCCCCACGCGATCGACGATCACCAGACCCGCAACGCCGATTATTTGGCCCGTGAAGGTGCTGCCTTCCTGATGCCGCAGAGAACGACTGGCGCAGCGGATCTTGCCGCTCGCCTGACAGAGGTCTTGATGCAACCGCAACGACTCAACGACATGGCCACCGCGGCACGCCGCCTGGCCAAACCCGATGCCACCCGTAACGTGGTCGATACCTGCCTGGAGGTGGTCCATGGTTGAGAATAAGAAAGCCATGCCTCATCCGGAAATGCGCCGCATCCGTCGCATCCACTTCGTCGGTATCGGCGGCGTGGGCATGTGCGGCATCGCCGAAGTGTTGCTGAACCTGGGCTATGAAGTGTCCGGTTCGGACCTCAAAGCCTCGCCGGTGACCGAGCGTCTCGAATCCTTCGGTGCCCACATCTATATCGGCCACCGTGCCGAGAACGCCGCGAACGCCGATGTGCTGGTCACCTCCAGTGCCGTGAACACTTCCAACCCGGAAGTCGCCACCGCGCTGGAACGCCGGATTCCGGTCGTGCCGCGTGCCGAGATGCTGGCCGAGCTGATGCGCTACCGTCACGGCATCGCCGTCGCCGGTACCCATGGCAAAACCACCACCACCAGCCTGATCGCTTCGGTGTTCGCCGCCGGTGGCCTGGACCCGACGTTCGTCATCGGTGGCCGTCTGAATGCCGCGGGTACCAATGCCCAGCTCGGCACCAGCCGTTACCTGATCGCCGAAGCCGATGAAAGCGATGCCAGCTTCCTGCACTTGCAGCCGCTGGTGGCCGTGGTCACCAACATCGACGCCGACCACATGGCGACCTACGACGGTGACTTCAACAAACTGAAGAAAACCTTCGTCGAGTTCCTGCACAACCTGCCGTTCTACGGTTTGGCGGTGGTGTGCCTGGACGATCCGGTGGTGCGTGAGATCCTCCCGCAGGTGAAACGTCCGACGGTCACTTATGGCTTTGGCGACGATGCCGACGTGCGCGCGATCAATGTGCGTCAGCAGGGCATGCAGACCTTCTTTACCGTGTTGCGCCCTGACCGCGAGCCGCTGGATGTGTCGGTAAACATGCCGGGCAACCACAACGTGCTGAACGCGCTGGCGACCATTTGCATCGCCACCGATGAAGGCGTCAGCGATGAGGCCATCGTCCAGGGCCTGTCCGGGTTCCAGGGTGTCGGCCGGCGCTTCCAGGTGTACGGCGAACTGCCGGTGGATGGCGGCAACGTAATGCTGGTCGATGACTACGGTCACCACCCGACCGAAGTCGCCGCCGTGATCAAAGCCGTGCGCGGTGGCTGGCCGGAGCGCCGTCTGGTGATGGTCTACCAGCCGCACCGTTACAGCCGCACCCGCGACCTGTACGACGATTTCGTCAATGTACTGGCCGACGCCAATGTGCTGCTGCTGATGGAAGTCTACCCGGCCGGCGAAGAGCCGATCCCGGGCGCCGACAGCCGCAAGCTGTGCAACAGCATTCGCCAGCGCGGTCAGCTCGACCCGATCTACATCGAGCGCGGCGTCGAGCTTGCGCCGATCGTCAAACCGCTGCTGCGTGCCGGCGACATCCTGTTGTGCCAGGGCGCCGGTGATATCGGCGGTCTCGCACCGAAACTGTTGAATAGTCCGTTGTTCGCTGGCGCGGTTGCCGTGCCAAGCGTGGGGAAGTTGAAATGACTGCTGCTTACGCCAACCTCGTCTCCACTGTCGCGCCGAAAGACTTCGGCCGCGTCGCCGTACTGTTCGGTGGCAAGAGTGCCGAGCGTGAGGTTTCCCTGAAGTCGGGTAATGCGGTGCTCGATGCACTGCAAAGTGCCGGTGTCGACGCCTTCGGTCTCGACGTGGGCGATGACTTGCTGCAGCGCCTGCTGAACGAAAAAATCGACCGCGCCTTCATCATCCTCCACGGTCGTGGCGGTGAAGACGGCAGCATGCAGGGGCTGCTCGAATGCCTGGGCATTCCGTACACCGGCAGCGGCATTCTGGCCTCGGCACTGGCCATGGATAAACTGCGCACCAAGCAGGTCTGGCACAGCCTCGGCATTCCGACGCCTCGCCATGCCGTGTTGAGCTGCGAGGCCGATTGTATTTCGGCGGCCACGGAACTGGGCTTCCCTTTGATCGTCAAACCGGCCCATGAAGGTTCCAGTATCGGGATGGCCAAAGTGACCTCCGCGTCCGAATTGATCGACGCGTGGAAAGCGGCCAGTACCTACGATTCGCAAGTGTTGGTCGAGCAATGGATTCAAGGTCCGGAGTTCACCATCGCCACCCTGCGTGACCAGGTGTTGCCACCGATTGCCCTGGGCACAACGCACAGTTTCTACGACTACGACGCCAAGTACGTGGCTTCCGATACCCAGTACCGGATTCCGTGTGGCCTGGACAGCAACAAAGAAAAAGAACTCATGGACCTCACGGCCAAAGCCTGTGAAGCGCTGGGTATCGCCGGTTGGGGCAGGGCAGACGTGATGCAGGACGCCGATGGGCAGTTCTGGTTCCTGGAAGTCAATACCGCACCGGGAATGACCGATCACAGTCTGGTGCCGATGGCGGCGCGTGCCGCCGGCCTGGATTTCCAGCAACTGGTTCTGGCGATTCTGGCCGCCAGTGTTGAAGAACCTAGAGGTTAAGACGATGCAAGGCGCACAGCTTAGACATCAGCCCTCCGCACCCGGCCGCAAGCCGGTGCCGCGGGGTGCCAGCCGAATGGTGGCCAAAGAGCCGATGTCCGCGCGCCTGCCGAAAGCCAACTTTGGTTTTCTGAAAAGCCTGTTCTGGCCCGTGCTGCTGGTTGCGTTGGGGTTCGGCACTTATGAAGGCGCACAGCGTTTGTTGCCGTACGCCGACCGGCCGATCACCAAGATCGCGGTGCAGGGCGACTTGAGTTACATCAGCCAGCAAGCGGTGCAGCAGCGGATCGCCCCGTACGTGGCGTCGAGCTTCTTCACCATTGACCTGGAGAGCATGCGTACCGAGCTTGAAACGATGCCATGGATTGCCCACGCCGAAGTGCGTCGGGTATGGCCGGATCAAGTAGTGATTCGCCTGGAAGAACAACTGCCGGTAGCCCGGTGGGGCGATGAGTCGCTGTTGAACAACCAGGGGCAGGCGTTCACCCCGCGCGAGCTGGCGAACTACGAACACTTGCCACAGTTGTTCGGTCCGCAGCGGGCCCAGCAGCAAGTGATGCAGCAATACCAGGTGCTGAGCCAGATGCTCAGACCGTTGGGCTTCTCGATTGCACGCCTGGAGTTGCGTGAACGAGGCAGTTGGTTCCTGACCACCGGCGCCGGCAGCGCGGGCCCGGGGATCGAACTGCTGCTGGGACGCGGCAAGCTGGTGGAAAGGATGCGCCGCTTCATTGCCATCTATGACAAGACGCTCAAAGAGCAGATTACGAACATTGCGCGCATCGATCTGCGCTACGCCAACGGTCTCGCCGTTGGCTGGCGGGAACCTGTAGCGCCCACGATAGCTCAACCCGCTGTCGCGAAGAATTAAGAGAGGCAGGACCCATGGCAAACGTGCAAAGCGGCAAAATGATCGTCGGTCTCGATATCGGCACCTCCAAGGTGGTGGCGCTGGTAGGCGAGGTCGCGGACGACGGCACGCTCGAAATCGTCGGGATCGGTACTCATCCGTCCCGCGGCCTGAAAAAAGGCGTAGTGGTGAACATCGAGTCCACCGTCCAGTCGATCCAGCGCGCTATCGAAGAAGCGCAGCTGATGGCCGGTTGCCGGATCCACTCGGCGTTCGTCGGCGTGGCCGGCAATCACATCCGCAGCCTGAATTCCCACGGCATCGTGGCGATTCGTGATCGCGAAGTCAGCACCGCCGACCTTGAGCGCGTCCTCGACGCTGCCCAGGCCGTGGCGATCCCGGCTGACCAGCGTGTGCTGCACACCCTGCCGCAGGATTACGTGATCGATAACCAGGAAGGCGTTCGCGAGCCGCTGGGCATGTCCGGCGTGCGTCTGGAAGCCAAGGTTCACGTGGTCACCTGCGCGGTCAACGCCGCACAGAACATTGAAAAATGCGTGCGCCGCTGCGGCCTGGAAATCGACGACATCATCCTCGAGCAACTGGCTTCCGCGTATTCGGTCCTGACCGACGACGAGAAAGAGCTGGGCGTATGCCTGGTGGACATCGGTGGCGGTACCACTGATATCGCAATCTTTACCGAAGGTGCGATCCGTCACACCGCGGTGATTCCGATTGCGGGCGATCAGGTGACCAACGACATCGCCATGGCGCTGCGCACCCCGACCCAGTACGCCGAAGAAATCAAGATTCGCTACGCCTGCGCCCTGGCCAAACTGGCCGGTGCCGGCGAAACCATCAAGGTGCCGAGCGTCGGCGACCGTCCGCCGCGCGAGCTGTCCCGTCAGGCCTTGGCCGAAGTGGTCGAGCCGCGTTATGACGAGCTGTTCACCCTGATCCAGGCCGAATTGCGTCGCAGCGGCTACGAAGACCTGATTCCGGCCGGCATTGTGCTGACTGGCGGTACAGCGAAGATGGAAGGCGCGACTGAGCTGGCCGAGGAAATCTTCCATATGCCGGTTCGCCTGGGCGTGCCCCATGGCGTCAAGGGCCTGGACGATGTGGTCCGCAACCCGATCTATTCCACCGGCGTTGGCCTGTTGATGTACGGCCTGCAGAAGCAGTCCGACGGGGTTTCGTTCTCCGGCATCGGCAGCCGCGACAGTTACAGCAATGACGAACCGAAAGCCGCCTTGCTCGATCGCATCAAGAGCTGGGTACAAGGCAACTTCTAACGAAGCAGTTTCAAGCGACAAGCGGTAAAGGCAGCAAAACGCAGTAGGCGAAAAAAACTAGAGAACGTAAGGAGAGGGAAAATGTTCGAACTCGTAGACAACATCCCCGCAAGCCCGGTAATTAAAGTTATCGGTGTTGGCGGTGGCGGCGGCAACGCTGTCAATCACATGGTCAAGAGCAACATTGAAGGCGTTGAGTTCATCTGCGCCAACACTGATGCCCAGGCGCTGAAGAGCATCAGCGCGCGGACCATCCTGCAACTGGGTACCGGCGTGACCAAAGGTCTGGGTGCCGGCGCCAACCCTGAAGTAGGTCGTCAGGCCGCTCTCGAAGATCGTGAGCGCATTGCCGAAGTCCTGCAGGGCACCAACATGGTGTTCATCACTACCGGCATGGGCGGTGGTACCGGTACCGGTGCTGCGCCGATCATTGCCGAAGTGGCCAAGGAAATGGGGATCCTCACCGTTGCGGTAGTGACCCGTCCGTTCCCGTTCGAAGGCCGCAAGCGCATGCAGCTCGCCGACGAAGGTATTCGTCTGCTGTCTGAAAGCGTCGACTCGTTGATCACCATTCCCAACGAGAAACTGCTGACCATCCTCGGTAAAGACGCCAGCCTGCTGTCGGCTTTCGCCAAGGCCGACGATGTACTGGCCGGTGCCGTTCGCGGTATCTCCGACATCATCAAGCGTCCGGGCATGATCAACGTCGACTTTGCCGACGTGCGTACCGTGATGAGCGAAATGGGCATGGCGATGATGGGCACTGGCTGCGCCAGCGGTCCGAACCGTGCACGTGAGGCCACCGAAGCGGCCATTCGCAACCCGTTGCTCGAAGACGTGAACCTGCAAGGCGCACGCGGCATCCTGGTGAACATCACCGCCGGTCCTGACCTGTCTCTGGGTGAGTACTCCGACGTGGGTAGCATCATCGAAGCCTTCGCTTCCGAGCACGCGATGGTCAAGGTCGGTACCGTTATCGATCCTGACATGCGCGACGAGCTGCACGTGACTGTTGTTGCCACGGGTTTAGGCGCTAAAATCGAGAAGCCTGTGAAGGTCATCGACAATACCGTTCACACCTCGATGGCTTCCCAGCCACAACAACAAGCCCCTGTTCGTCAAGAACAGCCTGCGGTGAACTACCGTGACCTGGACCGTCCGACCGTCATGCGCAACCAGGCTCAGGCCGGTGCTGCGACTGCCGCGAAGATGAACCCGCAAGATGACCTGGACTACCTGGACATCCCGGCTTTCCTGCGTCGTCAGGCCGATTGATGAAATGTATCAGGGGTATTAGGGTGATTGGTGTTCAGCAAAGGTCTGGTCTGCTATCATCGCCAGCCTTTGTTGATACCAGTTCGCAATTTGCGCTGAAGCGGCCCATGCCATGATAAAACAACGCACCCTGAAGAATATTATCCGTGCCACAGGTGTCGGCCTGCACTCCGGGGAGAAGGTCTACCTGACCCTCAAGCCAGCGCCCGTCGACACCGGCATTGTGTTTTGTCGTGCTGACCTCGACCCTGTGGTGCAGATTCCTGCCCGTGCGGAAAACGTTGGCGAAACCACTATGTCGACCACGCTTGTTAACGGTGACGTCAAAGTGGACACGGTGGAGCACCTGCTCTCGGCCATGGCTGGCCTGGGCATCGATAACGCCTACGTCGAGCTCTCCGCGTCCGAAGTCCCGATCATGGATGGTAGCGCTGGACCCTTCGTATTCCTGATTCAATCGGCTGGCCTGGAAGAACAGGACGCTGCCAAGAAGTTCATCCGGATCCTGCGGGAAGTGACAGTGGAAGACGGCGACAAGCGCGCCACTTTCGTCCCTTTCGAAGGTTTCAAAGTGAGCTTCGAGATCGATTTCGATCACCCGGTTTTCCGTGACCGCACACAAAGTGCAAGCGTGGATTTTTCCAGCACTTCGTTCGTAAAAGAAGTCAGCCGCGCCCGTACCTTTGGTTTCATGAGTGACATCGAGTACCTGCGCAAGCACAACCTCGCACTCGGCGGCAGCGTTGAAAACGCTATTGTGGTCGACGCGGATGGTGTACTGAACGAAGACGGCCTTCGCTATGAAGACGAATTCGTGAAGCACAAGATCCTCGATGCAATTGGTGACCTCTACCTGCTGGGCAATAGCCTGATTGGTGAGTTCAAGGGCTTCAAGTCCGGACATGCATTGAACAACCAGCTGCTGCGCAAGTTGATTGAGCAGACAGATGCCTGGGAAGTCGTGACTTTCGAAGACGCCAGCACTGCACCGATCTCTTACATGCGTCCTGTTGCGGCCGTGTAAGCAAAAAACCTCTCTAGTTTTTTAAAGGCTACCTTCGGGTGGCCTTTTTTTATGGTGCGCCAGGCATGGCGCGTAGCGCCGTGACTGGCGCTGTTCAGCTCATTATGGTGATGAGTTGGATGACTTGGAGGTGGAAGTCCTCTACACACCCGGCAAGGGGAAGTGTTAGCC
>NZ_JAKLSP010000042.1:0-41955 GCF_022014505.1 Pseudomonas sp. PGPR40
CTCTTTTTCTCCGCTTTCGACCGAGAGGATCGAACCGTCAATAAGGCGACAACACACTGCCCCACCAACTCCTTCTGGCTTCGATGAACTGAAGCGTAACCGCTGCCGAAAACTGTATAACTCATTGTTTATCAAGGAGTTTTCCGTTTCGACTGCGCCGGAAGTGGGGCGAATTATAGGCTTTCAGAATCTGCCGTCAACATCAATTTTCACATTTCTGTCATATAAGTCCAAAAAGCCCTAAAACACGAAGGCCGACCTCAAGAGGTCGGCCTTCTGCCCTTCTACTTACAAGCTAGGGAATGCGAACTGCGAAGCTTCATGGCTCGCTCGTTGTGGCCAGCGCTGAGTAATAGCCTTGCGACGAGTGTAGAAACGCACGCCATCCGGACCATACGCATGCAGATCGCCGAACAGCGATCGCTTCCAGCCACCAAAGCTGTGATAAGCCACTGGCACCGGCAATGGCACGTTGACGCCGACCATGCCCACTTCGATCTCATCGCAGAACAACCGCGCCGCTTCCCCGTCACGCGTGAAGATACAGGTGCCATTGCCATACTCGTGATCGTTGATCAGTTGCATCGCCTCTTCCAGGCTGTTGACCCGGACGACGCACAGCACCGGCCCGAAGATCTCTTCTTTATAGATGCGCATTTCTGGCGTGACGTTATCGAACAGGCAACCGCCCAGGAAGAAACCTTCCTCATGACCGGCCACGCTCAGACCACGACCATCCACCACCAAGGTCGCACCTGCTGAAACACCGTCTTCTATATAGCCACTGACTTTATCGCGAGCCTGACCGGAAACCAGCGGCCCCATATCCAGGCCGCAGGTCGTACCCGCACCGATTTTTAGCGCTTTGACCTGCGGCACCAGTTTGGCCACCAACGCATCCGCCACCTGATCACCGACGCACACGGCTACCGAGATCGCCATGCAGCGCTCACCGCACGAACCGTACGCCGCGCCCATCAGTGCACTGACCGCGTTATCCAGATCCGCATCCGGCATCAATACCGCATGGTTCTTCGCGCCGCCCAACGCCTGGACGCGTTTGCCGCGCTTGGTACCTTCGGCGTAAATGTATTCGGCAATCGGCGTCGAACCGACAAAGCTCAGCGCTTTGACTTCCGGCGCTTCGATCAGAGCATCCACCGCAGCCTTGTCGCCATGCACCACACTCAGCACACCTTTCGGAAGACCGGCTTCCAACAACAGCTGAGCAATCAGCAACGTCGAGCTTGGATCACGCTCGGACGGCTTGAGAATAAAGCAGTTGCCGCAGACGATCGCCAGCGGATACATCCACAGCGGCACCATGGCCGGGAAGTTGAACGGGGTAATACCGGCCACCACGCCCAATGGCTGGAAATCCGACCAGGCATCAATGTTCGGACCGACGTTACGGCTGTATTCGCCCTTGAGAATTTCCGGTGCAGCACAGGCGAACTCGACGTTCTCGATCCCGCGCTTCAATTCACCGGCCGCATCTTCCAGGGTCTTGCCATGTTCTTCGCTGATCAACTGGGCGATGCGGGCTTCGTTCTGTTCCAACAGTTGCTTGAAGCGGAACATCACCTGAGCGCGCTTGGCCGGCGGAGTGTTACGCCAGGCCGGGAACGCAGCTTTTGCCGAGTCGATGGCTTTTTGAATGGTTTCACGACTGGCCAACGGCAGTTTGTGGATCGCTTGACCGGTGGACGGGTTGAACACGTCGGCCGTACGACCGTCGTCGGTCACCAGTTCGCCATTGATCAAATGCGGGATAAGGCTCATGCGGGGCTCCTGAAAAGTTGTCCACAGGCGCCTATGAAAGAGCGCCTGCTATATAGATGCCTGTTGTAGGAGCCAGGTTTGCTGGCGATAGCGGTCTCAAGGGTGCTTTCGCTGGCAAGCCAGCTCCTACGGGTATGTATGTCGAATCAGTCGATTTTGTTCAGCACTTCGCCGACCGCGTCGAACAGACGATCGAGGTCTTGCGGCTTGCTGTTGAAGGTTGGGCCGAACTGCAGGGTGTCGCCGCCGAAGCGCACGTAGAACCCGGCTTTCCACAAGGCCATGCCGGCTTCGAACGGACGCACGATCGCATCGCCGTCGCGAGGCGTGATCTGGATGGCACCGGCCAACCCGTAGTTACGAATGTCGACGACGTTTTTCGAGCCCTTCAGACCATGCAACGCATTTTCGAAATACGGCGCCACTTCCGCCACGCTTTGCACCAGGTTTTCCTTTTGCAGCAGGTCCAGTGCCGCAAGGCCGGCAGCACAAGCCACCGGGTGCGCGGAATAGGTGTAGCCGTGCGGGAATTCCACCGCGTATTCCGGCGTCGCCTGATTCATGAAGGTCTGGTAGATCTCGGAGCTGGCGATCACCGCGCCCATCGGGATCGCGCCGTTGGTAACTTGCTTGGCGATGCACATCAGGTCAGGAGTCACACCGAAGCTGTCGGCGCCGAACATCGAACCGGTACGGCCGAAACCGGTGATCACTTCGTCGAACACCAGCAGGATGTTGTGCTGATCGCAGATCTCGCGCAGACGCTTGAGGTAACCCTGCGGCGGAACCAGCACGCCAGCGGAACCGGCCAGTGGCTCGACAAACACTGCTGCGATGTTTGACGCGTCGTGCAACTCGATCAACTTCAGCAGTTCATCCGCCAGGGCAATACCGCCCTGCTCCGGCATGCCACGGGAATATGCATTACTTGCCAGCAAAGTGTGCGGCAGATGATCGACGTCCATCATCGCCTGGCCGAACAGTTTGCGGTTGCCGTTCACGCCGCCGAGGCTGGTGCCGGCGATGTTCACGCCGTGATAACCACGAGCACGACCGATCATTTTGGTTTTGGTGGCCTGGCCTTTCAGGCGCCAGTAAGCACGCACCATTTTCACCGCCGTGTCGGCACACTCGGAACCCGAGTCGGTGAAGAACACATGATTCAGATTGCCCGGCGTCAGGTCGGTGATTTTCTCGGCCAACTGGAACGACAGCGGGTGGCCGTACTGGAAGCCCGGCGAGTAATCGAGGGTGCCTAATTGCTTGGCCACCGCTTCCTGGATTTCCTTTCGGGTGTGTCCGGCACCACAGGTCCACAGACCCGAGAGCGAATCGTAGACTTTGCGGCCCTTGTCGTCTGTCAGCCAACTGCCCTCGGCAGCCACGATCAGTCGCGGGTCGCGCTGGAAATTACGGTTCGCGGTATAGGGCATCCAGTGAGCATCGAGCTTGAGCTGGCTGGCCAGGGAAGTCGGGGCGTTTTCAGGCACGTTCATGGGCAAAACCTCGCAAGGCAATAAGCGGCGTGGAGATGAAAAGCGTTCTTGCAGCTAAATTGCCACGAGGATAAAGTCGGTGAAATCCAACTTTTCTAACCTTCAGTCAGCCAGCTACTAAACTTTGAGTAAACAAAGCATGAGCAGCCGTCGCCCCGATCCGCTGGCGCAAGTCAGTGACTTTGATATTCGCTTGTTGCGGATTTTTCGCAGCGTCGTGGAATGCGGCGGTTTCTCCGCGGCGGAATCTGTGCTCGGCATCGGTCGCTCGGCGATCAGCCAACAGATGAGCGATCTGGAGCAACGCCTCGGCCTGCGTCTGTGCCAACGCGGTCGCGCCGGTTTTTCCCTGACCGAAGAAGGTCGCGAGGTCTACCAATCAGCGCTGCAGCTGTTAAGTGCGCTGGAAAGTTTCCGCACCGAGGTCAACGGCCTCCACCAACATTTGCGCGGTGAGTTGACCATCGGCCTGACCGACAATCTGGTCACCCTGCCCCACATGCGCATCACCCACGCCCTGGCGCAGTTGAAGGAGCGTGGCCCGGACGTACAGATCCAGATCCGCATGATCGCGCCCAATGAAGTCGAACAAGGTGTGCTCGACGGTCGCTTACATGTCGGCGTGGTGCCACAGGCCAGTGCGCTATCGGGCCTGGAATATCAACCGCTCTACAGCGAACGCTCATTGCTGTATTGCGCGGTCGGCCATCCACTGTTTTATGTCGACGACAAACAACTGGACGATGAACGCCTCAACAGCCAGGACGCCATCGCCCCGACCTTCCGTTTGCCTGCCGAGATTCAGGCCCACTATCAGGCGCTCAACTGCACAGCCAGTGCGTCGGATCGCGAAGGTATGGCCTTTCTGATTCTGACCGGACGCTACATCGGTTACCTGCCGGATCACTACGCCAGCCTTTGGGTGCAGCAGGGCCGCTTGCGCGCACTGAAACCCAAGGCACGTTTTTATGACCTGAGTCTGGCATCGGTCACCCGCAAGGGCCGTCGTCCCCATTTGGTGCTGGAGAGTTTTCTGGAGAGCCTGGCGGCGACGCATTGAGAACTTGTGGGAGCGGGCTTGCTCGCGAAGGCGGTGTGTCAGTTGCATAAATATCGACTGACATACCGACTTCGCGAGCAAGCCCGCTCCCACAGGGATTTATGGTGTTCAGGTTTTATCGCAACAGGACTTGTCTGAGACCTGCGGGTGCGCTATCAACGCATCTGGTTGCACCCATCTACCTGTTCGGAAGTGCCTATGACCTTTGAAGTCCCAGCCCACGGCGGCAAACCCGCCAGCCGCATTCGTCAGAAGAACGAAGAGACCATCATCAAAGCCGCCGAAGATGAGTTCGCCCGTCACGGGTTCAAAGGCACCAGCATGAACACCATTGCGCAGAATGCCGGGTTGCCCAAAGCGAATCTGCATTACTACTTCACCAACAAACTCGGTTTGTATGTGGCGGTGCTGAGCAACATCCTTGAATTGTGGGACAGCACCTTCAATACCCTGACTGTCGAGGATGATCCCGCAGAAGCATTGACGCGATACATCCGCGCAAAAATGGAATTCTCCCGGCGCCAACCGCAGGCTTCGCGGGTCTTCGCCATGGAGGTCATCAGCGGCGGCGAATGCCTGAGCGCGCATTTCAACCAGGACTATCGCATCTGGTTTCAGGGCCGGGCCGCAGTGTTTCAGGCGTGGATCGACGCCGGCAAGATGGACCCGGTCGACCCGGTGCACCTGATCTTCCTGCTGTGGGGCAGCACCCAGCATTACGCCGATTTTGCCACTCAGATCTGCCGTGTCACCGGGCGCACCAAGTTGACCAAGCAAGACATGGAAGACGCCGGCAACAACCTGATCCGCATCATCCTCAAAGGCTGCGGCCTGACGCCGGCTATCTAAGACACCTATGCCTTTTACCCTCAGCGGTTTTTGCGAATACCGCGAAGAGATTCGCAAAAGCCGCTTCATCACCCTCGCCGGACCCATCACTAGCGCAGCTGATGCCCAAGCGTTCATCGAGCAGCACAGTGATTTGAACGCCTCACACAATTGCTGGGCCTGGAAACTTGGCGATCAATATCGCAGCAACGATGACGGCGAACCCGGCGGCACCGCTGGCCGGCCGATTCTGGCAGCGATCGAAGCGCAGGATTGCGATCAGGTCGCGGTGCTGGTGATCCGCTGGTATGGCGGCATTCAACTGGGCACCGGCGGCCTCGCCCGTGCCTATGGCGGCGGTGCCAACAAATGCCTGCAAGGGGCGCCGAAGGTCGAGCTGATCAGCCGGGTGCCGGTCAGTTGCGCCTGTGCATTTGGCGAGTTGGCGTTGGTGAAACTTCGGGTAGTGGAGTTGGGTGGTTTGGTGGTGGAAGAAACCTTCACGGCCAATGGCGTGGAACTGCAATTGGCGATTGGCGAGGGGCAGATAGACACCTTGCAGATGCAGTTGGCGGATTTGAGTCGCGGACGCATTTTGTTGCGGCGATAAAAGATCCAAAGATCGCAGCCGGTAGCTCCTACGCGGCTGTCGGTGCTGCGATCTTTTGGGGCAGCCCGGTTTTCTTTACTCTCGATACTTGCCCACATCTGCTGTGCACCCGGCTGTGGATAACCTGAGCACATTCCCCTGTAACCCTTCTGTCATGCGGCTTTGCGAGCTTTGCTCATTTTTCATCCAACACGCTGGTGACGACGTTTATTCCACATAAAAACAATCAGTTAGAGCGGTTTATCGCCGTTAGAAGAAAGCCCCTCAGTGCTTATGCCCGTGCGCTCGGCTTGCGCACAGATCCTGTGGAACAACCTGTGGATAACCCGTTCATGGCTGGCGCAGCCCCCTGTCTGATATAGCTTGCAGGCTACTGCTCGTTTTTTGATCAATTCAGCGCGCGCAAAACCGGAGCCTGATCAAAAAGCGTGCCCTTAAGTGGTGCCTGATTCGGAATTGATATGACGAGGCACCATGCACAACCCTTTGCCAGCAAGGCTTTGACTATTTCCTGACTCAATGGCCAGGAAATTGCTTTATCCACAGGCATAACTTCTGTCGACTCCGAGCCTGTCATGTCCAACCCCGTACCGATCCCCGATCAAATACCCCGCCTGCAATTGCACAGAATCAGCAAACGTTACCCCGGTTGCCTGGCCAACGATGCCATCGACTTGAGCATTGCGCCCGGTGAAATCCACGCCCTGCTCGGCGAAAACGGTGCGGGCAAAAGTACTCTGATGAAGATCATCTACGGCGTCACTCACGCCGACTCAGGGGAACTGATCTGGCAGGGCCAGCGCGTGACCATGCGCAACCCGGCCCAGGCTCGCGGCCTCGGGATTGGCATGGTGTTCCAGCATTTCTCGCTGTTCGAAACCCTGAGCGTGGCGCAGAACATCGCGTTGGCAATGGGCGCTGCGGCGGGTACGCCGAAGCAGCTTGAGCCAAAAATTCGTGAAGTGTCCCAACGCTATGGCATGGCCCTGGAACCGGAGCGACTTGTCCACAGCCTGTCCATTGGCGAGCGTCAACGGGTGGAAATCATTCGCTGCCTGATGCAAGACATTCGCCTGCTGATTCTCGATGAGCCGACGTCGGTACTGACTCCGCAAGAGGCCGACGAATTGTTCGTCACTTTGCGCCGACTGGCGGCCGAGGGCTGCAGCATTCTGTTTATCAGCCACAAGCTCGGTGAAGTGCGCGCGTTGTGCCACAGCGCCACGGTGTTGCGCGGCGGGCGAGTGGCCGGGCATTGCGTGCCGGCCGAGTGTTCGGACCGGCAACTGGCGCAGTTGATGGTCGGTGAAGCCGCTGAGCTGATTACCGATTATCCGAAGGTCATGGGCGCTGATGTTTTTTTGAACGTGACGCGATTGTCCTGGCACAACCCGGACCCGTTCGGCTGCTCGTTGAAGGACATTGACCTGGAGGTGCGCAGCGGCGAAATCGTGGGGGTCGCCGGAGTGGCCGGCAATGGTCAGGATGAGGTGCTGGCCTTGCTCAGCGGTGAGGAACGGCTACCGAGAAATGACGGCTCGACGATCAGTTTCGGCGGGCAACCGGTCGCGCATCTGCAGCCGGATGCCCGACGCAAGCTAGGCCTGGCGTTCGTCCCCGCCGAGCGCCTGGGCCATGGCGCGGTCCCGGAGCTGAGCCTGGCAGATAACGCTTTGCTCACTGCATTTCAACAGGGCCTGGTCAGCAACGGGCTGATCCAGCGCGGCAAGGTCGAAGTGCTGGCCCAAGAAATCATCCACCGCTTCGGGGTCAAGACACCTGACACTCAAGCGCCGGCCCGCAGCCTGTCCGGCGGCAACTTACAGAAATTTATCCTCGGTCGGGAAATCCTTCAGCAGCCTAAATTGCTGGTGGCCGCGCACCCGACCTGGGGCGTGGACGTTGGCGCAGCCGCGACCATTCACCGGGCATTGATTGCCTTGCGCGACGCCGGTGCGGCGATTCTGGTGATCTCCGAAGACCTGGACGAATTGTTCCAGATCAGCGACCGACTCGGCGCCTTGTGTGGCGGTCGGCTGTCGCCCTTGCAGGCCACCGTCGACACCCATCTGAGTGACGTCGGCGGCTGGATGGCCGGCCAGTTCGACACCCCTCAATCACCTGCCCCCGTAACGCTTTAACGGAGTTTCACATGCTGCTTTCTCTCGAACCCCGTGGCCAGCAATCGCGGCTGATGCTGTGGTGCTCGCCTTTGCTGGCGGCCGTGTTGACGCTGGGCTGTGGCTCATTGCTGTTTATCGCGCTGGGCCACGATCCGTTGCTGACTTTGCACACTTTGCTGATTGCACCGATCAGCGACTTGTATGGCGTCTCCGAATTGTTGGTCAAAGCGCTGCCGATTCTGCTTTGCGCATTGGGCCTGGCGGTGGCGTATCAGGCACGGATCTGGAACATCGGCGCCGAAGGTCAGTTGCTGCTCGGCGCCTTGGCCGGCAGCGCGTTGGCGGTGAACATCATTGGTCTGCAAAGCCGCTGGGCGCTGGTGTTGATCCTGCTCACTGGCACCTTGGCCGGTGCCGCGTGGGCCGGGCTGACGGCGTGGTTGCGTACGCGCTTCAACGCCAATGAAATCCTCACCAGCATCATGCTCAATTACATCGCCCTGAACTTGCTGCTGTTCTGCGTCCACGGGCCTTTGAAGGACCCGGCGGGCTTCAACTTTCCAGAGTCGGCGATGTTCGGCGATGCCAGTCGTTTGCCGCTGTTGATGGAGGACGGTCGGGTGCACGCCGGGGTCTATTTCGCCCTGCTCGCACTGGTGGCGGTGTGGGTGTTGCTGCAGAAAAGCTTTGTCGGCTTCCAGATCAAAGTGCTCGGGCTGGACAAGCGCGCCGCCGGTTTCGTCGGCTTTCGCGAGAAGCGCCTGATCTGGCTGGCGCTGTTGATCAGCGGCGGATTGGCGGGGCTGGCCGGCGTGTGCGAAGTCACCGGGCCGATCGGTCAATTGGTGCCGCAAGTCTCGCCGGGTTACGGCTATGCGGCGATCACCGTGGCGTTTCTCGGGCGGCTGAACCCCATCGGCATTCTGTTTTCCAGCCTGTTGATGGCGCTGCTGTACATCGGCGGCGAGAGCGCGCAAATGAGCATGAACCTGCCGCAAGCGATCACTCAACTTTTCCAAGGGATGATGCTGTTTTTCCTGTTGGCCAGTGACGTGCTTATTCTCTACCGACCGCGTTTGAACCTGCGCTGGGCTCGCCGTGCACCAACCACCGCCGTACACGCAGGAGCCTTGTGATGGATATCGATCTGCTGAGCAATATTTTCTATGCCATGGTTCGTTGCGGTACGCCGTTGTTGCTGGTGGCGCTGGGCGAGCTGATTTGCGAGAAGAGCGGCGTCCTCAATCTGGGCCAGGAAGGCATGATGCTGTTTGGGGCGGTGATCGGTTTCATCGTCGCGCTGAACAGCGGCAACCTCTGGCTTGGTGTGTTGCTGGCGATGCTCGCCGGAATGCTGTTGTCGTCGCTGTTTGCCCTGGTGGCATTGGTGTTCAACGCCAATCAGGTGGCGACCGGGTTGGCGTTGACGATCTTCGGCGTGGGCCTGTCGACTTTTGTCGGCGCAGCGTGGGTTGGCAAACCGCTGGCGGGTTTCGAACCGGTGGCGATTCCGTTTTTGAGTGAAATCCCACTGATCGGGCGGATGCTGTTTGCGCAGGACTTGCTGGTGTACCTGTCGTTCGCGCTGTTCACGTTAGTGGCTTGGGTGATTCTGAAAAGTCGCGTCGGGTTGATTATTCAGGCGGTCGGCGAAAACCCGGATGCCGCCAGTGCCATGGGCCTGCCGGTGTTGCGCGTACGCACGCTGGCAGTGCTGTTTGGCGGGGCGATGGCAGGGTTGGCCGGGGCTTATTTGTCCTTGGCGTACACGCCGATGTGGGCGGAAAACATGAGCGCCGGTCGCGGCTGGATTGCCCTGGCGCTGGTGGTGTTTGCCAGTTGGCGAGTGTGGCGATTGCTGCTCGGGGCGTATCTGTTCGGTCTCGCCAGCATCCTGCATTTGGTGGCGCAGGGGTTGGGGCTGGCGATACCGTCGAGCCTGCTGGCGATGCTGCCGTATGTCGCGACCATTGTGGTGTTGGTGCTGTTGTCCCGGGATGCCGTGCGCACACGGTTGTATGCGCCGGTGTCGTTGGGGCATCCGTGGCAGGCCGGGCATTAGGGTTGGCCATCAGGGCCTCTTTGCGGGCAAGCCTCGCTCCTACAGGATTTGTGCCTGTCGCGGGATCGGGTGCGGCGCAAAACCCGTAGGAGCGAGGCTTGCCCGCGAAGGCGCCCGAACAGGCAACACCTGAACAACGCCCCACGCCAATTCAAAGGCCAAAAAAACAACCAGCAATGAACTGGCGCCGTGGAGCAAGGCGTACAGCTGCCAAGCCGAAAACAGAAACCGCCCCACCGCGTCATACCGCCCAAACACCTGCTGCGGATCACGAATCCGCAGCACCGCCCAGACGCACACAATCGAACCCAACAGATTCGCCATCAGCATGTGCATCGGCTCGAACGGCGGTAGCTCGCCAGGCAAATTGAAAGTCTGGCTCAGGCTCGACAACACACCATGCAACGCCGCAAAACTCCACGGCGTCACAAAAGCAGCGGTCACGATCAGGTCGTACCACGCACTGCCACGCACCACTTGACGATATTGCGTTGAAGTCCACATCCGTCTTGCTCCATCAATTCAGGGAACAACAAGGCTAAAGCCTGGAGTATGCTCCAGGGTCAAGCCCTCTCGAGACATCAAGCTGCGCATCGGTGAATTAGCCCAGGCCAGCGCCGTCAGCCGCGACACATTGCGCTTTTACGAGCAGCGCGGATTGATCGCCGCGCAACGCAGCGCCAATGGTTATCGCGACTATCCGGCGGAGAGGGTGCAACTGGTGCTGTACATCAAGACCGCTCAGCGACTGGGCTTTACCCTTGGCGAGATCGGCAGCAGCGTCGCCGCGCTGTGGCAGGCGCCCGACCCGGCCAATGCCGTTACCCAACTGCTACAAGACAAATTGAACCTGATCGAGACTCGTATAGCCGAACTCGATGTCTTGCGTCAGGAACTGCAACATCGGCTCAGCCAGCGTTGTCCTTTAAATCCGTGATTCTCATCCATCAAGGAAGCCATTCATGTCT
Source organism: Pseudomonas sp. PGPR40 (assembly GCF_022014505.1). NCBI lineage: Bacteria > Pseudomonadati > Pseudomonadota > Gammaproteobacteria > Pseudomonadales > Pseudomonadaceae > Pseudomonas > Pseudomonas sp. PGPR40. The sequence goes on from NZ_JAKLSP010000042.1 coordinate 10,930, forward strand.
ACGGCAAAAACCGCACTCATCATCGGTGCCTCCCGAGGCTTGGGCCTCGGCCTGGTGAAAACCCTGCTGGCCGACGGTTGGCAAGTCACCGCCACCGTGCGCAACCCACAGGGCGCCGAAGCCTTACAAGCGTTGGGCAAGGTGCGAGTCGAAAAACTCGACATGGACGATCAGCAAGCGGTCATTGCCCTTAGCCAACAACTCAAGGATGAAGTCTTCGACTTGTTGTTCGTGAATGCCGGGGTCAAAGGCCCGGAAGTCCAGACGCCGGGCGGCGCGACCTTGGCCGAGGTGGGTCAGCTGTTCTTCACCAATGCCGTGGCTCCGATCAACCTGGCCCAGCGTTTCGTCGGGCAAATTCGCGATGGCAGCGGCGTGCTGGCCTTCATGAGTTCGGTGCTGGGCAGCGTGACCATGCCCGACGCGCCGGAACTGGCGTTGTACAAGGCCAGCAAAGCGGCGCTGAACTCCATGACCAACAGCTTCGTCACGCAATTGGGCGAACAGAAACTCACCGTGCTGTCGCTGCATCCAGGCTGGGTGAAGACTGATATGGGCGGTGAAGGCGCGGACATCGATGTGGAAACCAGCACGCGCGGGTTGATCGATCAGGTGAACGCGTATGCCGGCAAGGGCGGGCATCATTTTGTGAATTACCGGGGTGAGACCATTCCCTGGTAATCCCCCCGGATCCGTAGGAGCGAGCTTGCTCGCGAAGATGGCGGCACAGTCAACATTGATGTTGCCTGACATACCGCTTTCGTCGGAACGCCGCCCGGAGCAAGCTCGCTCCTACAGGGGTTTTGCATTGTCTGGTCGGGCTGGGCTTGCCCGCGAAGCTTTTTTGTTCGAAACTCCGCACCTCGCCCCCGCGGCGACCCTGGATCAGCAGACAGGGCAACACTGAGCTGGCAACCCTGAACCCAACTTTCAGAGGAGCCGGCCACCATGCCTGCGACCCGTACCTGGTTACAAAATCCCCTCGCCATTTTCACGGCCAACGCGCTCGATGCCCGTGGCGGTCTGGTGCTGCAAGACGGTTTGATCGTCGAAGTGCTCAGCGCCGGCCAGCAACCGTCCGCGCCCTGTGACCACGTTTTCGATGCGCGTGAACACGTGATCCTGCCAGGGCTGATCAACACCCATCACCACTTCTATCAAACCCTGACCCGTGCCTGGGCGCCGGTGGTTAATCAGCCGTTGTTCCCGTGGTTGAAAACCCTCTATCCGGTCTGGGCTCGCCTCACCCCTGAAAAACTTGCCCTCGCCACCAAAGTCGCGTTGGCCGAGTTGCTGCTGTCCGGTTGCACCACCGCGGCCGATCACCATTACCTGTTTCCGGAAGGCCTGGAAAACGCGATTGATGTGCAGGTCGAGAGTGTTCGCGAACTGGGCATGCGCGCCATGCTCACTCGCGGTTCCATGAGTCTCGGAGAAAAAGACGGCGGCCTGCCACCGCAGCAAACCGTCCAGGAAGGCGAAGTGATTCTCGAAGACAGCCAACGCTTGATTGCCGCATACCACGAGCGCGGCGATGGTGCGCAAATCCAGATCGCCCTGGCACCGTGCTCGCCGTTTTCGGTGACCCCGCAAATCATGTCCGCCAGCGCCGAACTGGCGAACACCCTCGATGTACGCCTGCACACGCACCTGGCGGAAACCCTCGACGAAGAAGATTTCTGCCTGCAACGTTTCGGCCTGCGCACCGTCGATTATCTGGACAGCGTCGGCTGGCTCGGGCCACGTACCTGGCTGGCCCACGGCATTCATTTCAACCCCGACGAAATCGCTCGTCTCGGCGCGGCCGGCACGGGTATTTGCCATTGCCCGAGTTCGAACATGCGCCTGGCCTCCGGCATCTGCCCGACGCTGGACCTGACCGCTGCGGGTGCGCTGCTGGGTCTGGGTGTGGACGGTTCGGCGTCCAACGATGCGTCGAACATGATCCTCGAAACCCGTCAGGCGCTGTACATCCAGCGACTGCGTTATGGCGCGGAAAAAATTACGCCGGAATTGGTACTGGGCTGGGCGACCAAGGGCTCGGCGAGTTTGCTCGGGCGCAGCGATATCGGTGAATTGGCGGTGGGCAAGCAGGCGGATCTGGCGCTGTTCAAGCTGGATGAGCTGCGCTTCTCCGGCAGCCATGATCCGGTGTCGGCGCTGCTGCTGTGCGGCGCGGATCGGGCGGACCGGGTGATGGTCGGCGGCAAATGGCGGGTGATCGATGGGCAAGTTGAAGGGCTGGATCTGCAAGGGTTGATTGCCGATCACAGCCAGGCGGCTCGACAGTTGATCGCAGGCACCTGATACAACATCAATCCAATGTGGGAGGCGCCCGCACCAGTGGATGGCGTGAGTTGGTGAAGGCGCACCGGGATGGTTCTGTGTGGTCGTCAGGGCCTCCTCGCGGGCAAGCCTCGCTCCTACGGGATTTGTGCCTGTCGTGGGATTGGATGCGGCGCAAACCTGTAGGAGCGAGGCTTGCCCGCGAAGGCCGTTACGCGGTTTCTGTATTTTGTTGTCCTGTTGGTCAGCAATTTGCATTGCCCTTGTCCATCTCACAACAAAATGGAGTTCCCGTTCATGCATAAACGTCCGTTGAAGCAGCTACTTTGCGCTGTCGCCGCAGCCATCGGTCTGAGCGCCAGCCTGACCGCCAGTGCTGCCGACCCGCTGAAAGTCGGCTTCGTCTATATCGGCCCGATCGGAGACCACGGCTGGACGTATCAGCATGAACAGGGACGCAAGGCGCTGGCTGAGAAGTTCGGCGAGCAGATCACCACCAACTATGTGGAGAACGTCGCCGAGGGCGCCGACGCCGAGCGGGTGATCCGCAACATGGCCAAGGACAAGTACGACCTGATTTTCACCACATCCTTTGGCTACATGAACCCGACCCTGAAAGTCGCCAAGCAATTTCCCAAAGTGACCTTCGAACACGCCACTGGCTACAAGCAGGACAAGAACCTTGGCACTTACCTGGCGCGTACTTATGAAGGCCGCTACGTCGGCGGTTTCCTTGCGGCGAAGATGACCAAGACCAAAAAAGTCGGCTATGTCGCTTCCTTCCCGATTCCGGAAGTGATCCGCGACATCAACGCCATCCAACTGGCCCTGAACAAGTACAACCCCGGCACCGAGATCAAAGTGGTGTGGGTCAATTCCTGGTTCGACCCGGGCAAGGAAGCTGACGCCGCCAACGCGCTGATCGATCAGGGCGTGGATGTGGTGTTCCAGCACACCGACAGCCCGGCGCCGATCCAGGCGGCCGAGCGGCGTGGCGTGTATGCGGTCGGTTATGCATCGGACATGGCGCACTTCGGGCCGAAAGCGGTGCTGACGTCTATCGTCAACGACTGGGGGCCGCATTACATTCAGGCGACCCAAAGCGTGCTCGACCACACGTGGAAATCCCAGGATTACTGGGGTGGTCTGAAGGAAGGCACGGTTGAGCTGCCGATCAGCGACCTGGTGCCGGCTGCAGTGAAAACCGAAGCGCAGCAGATCATTGCTGACATCAAGAGCGGTGCATTGCATCCGTTCACCGGGCCGATCAAGGACCAGGCTGGCGTGGAGAAAATCCCGGCGGGCGCGATTGCAACCAATGCACAACTGGCGTCGATGAACTACTACGTCGAAGGCATGAAGGCCGAGATACCGAAGTGACTTCACATCCCCCCCTGTAGGAGCTGGCTTGCCAGCGAAGAGGCCATCACCTTCAACATCGGTGTCGGAAATGAAACCGCCTTCGCTGGCAAGCCAGCTCCTACAAAAGCTCATTTCGCAGGATCGCAAATATGAACAGCCTTCCCATCATCGACATCAGCCCGCTCTACAGCGCTGATCAAAACGCCTGGCAATCGATCGCCACACAAATCGACCTCGCCTGCCGCGAATGGGGCTTTTTCTATATCAAGGGCCACCCGATCGCCCCGTCACGTATCGACGCTGTGCTGAAGCATGCCCAACGTTTCTTCGCCTTGCCCACTGCCGAAAAACTCAAGATCGACATCACCCAAACCCGCCATCACCGCGGCTATGGTGCAATCGCCACCGAGCAACTCGACCCGAGCAAACCCAGCGACCTGAAAGAAACCTTCGACATGGGCCTGCACCTGCCAGCCGATCATCCCGAGGTTATTGCGCAAAAACCGTTGCGCGGTCCCAACCGTCATCCGTCAATGCCCGGTTGGGAATCGCTGATGGAGCAACACTACGTCGACATGCAGGCGCTCGCTCAAACCCTGTTGCGGGCCATGACCCTGGCGCTGGGCATTGAGCGCGATTTCTTCGATACTCGCTTCAAGGAGCCGGTCAGCGTGCTGCGGATGATTCATTACCCGCCGCGCCACACCGCCAGCACCGAAGATCAGCAAGGTGCCGGCGCTCACACCGATTATGGCTGCATCACCCTGCTCTATCAGGATGCCGCCGGCGGACTGCAAGTGCGCAACGTGCGGGGCGAATGGATCGATGCGCCGCCCATCGAGGGCACGTTCGTGGTCAATCTCGGCGACATGATGGCGCGCTGGAGCAACGACCGTTACCTGTCGACGCCACACCGGGTGATCAGCCCGTTGGGGGTGGATCGGTACTCGATGCCGTTCTTTGCCGAACCGCACCCCGACACCGCCATTGAATGCCTGCCCGGTTGCCAGGACGAACGACATCCGGCGAAGTATCCGGCCACCACCTGCGCCGAATTCCTGCTGTCGCGCTTCGCCGATACCTACGCCTATCGACGGGAACAGGAAGCCGTGGAATGAACCGGCTGGTCAGGTTTTGCTAATTGTTTCTGCGGGCATCTGTAGAATGCCCTCATTGCACCTGATGAGATTTCAAAAATGTACGACTGGCTGAACGCTCTGCCCAAGGCAGAATTGCACTTGCACCTGGAAGGTTCGCTGGAGCCTGAGCTGCTGTTCGCCCTGGCCGAACGCAACAAAATCGCCCTGCCGTGGAGCGACGTTGAAACCCTGCGCAAGGCTTACGCCTTCAATAACCTGCAAGAGTTTCTCGACCTGTATTACCAGGGCGCCGATGTATTGCGTACCTCTCAGGATTTCTACGACCTGACCTGGGCCTACCTGTTGCGCTGCAAGGCGCAGAACGTGATTCACACCGAACCGTTCTTCGACCCGCAAACCCATACCGACCGTGGCATCCCGTTCGAAGTAGTGCTCAACGGCATCGCCGCCGCACTGAAGGATGGCGAGCAGCAACTGGGGATCACCAGCGGGTTGATCCTCAGTTTCCTGCGCCACCTGAGTGAAGACGAAGCGCAGAAAACCCTCGACCAGGCGCTGCCGTTCCGCGATGCGTTTGTCGCCGTGGGCCTGGACAGTTCGGAGATGGGCCATCCGCCGAGCAAGTTCCAGCGGGTGTTCGATCGTGCGCGCAGCGAAGGCTTCCTGACCGTGGCCCACGCCGGTGAAGAAGGCCCGCCCGAGTACATCTGGGAAGCCCTCGACCTGCTGAAAATCCAGCGTATCGACCATGGTGTGCGCGCCATCGAAGACGAGCGCTTGATGCAGCGGATCATCGACGAGCAGATCCCGTTGACCGTGTGCCCGTTGTCGAACACCAAACTCTGCGTGTTCGATCACATGTCCCAGCACAACATCCTCGACATGCTCGAACGCGGTGTGAAGGTTACGGTGAACTCCGATGACCCGGCCTACTTCGGCGGGTATGTCACCGAGAACTTCCACGCGCTGTATACCGATCTGGGCATGACCCAGGATCAGGCCAAGCGCTTGGCGCAGAACAGCCTGGATGCGCGGTTGGTGAAGCCTTAAAGTCAAAAGATCCCACAGCAAAAATCACCACACAACCCATGTGGGAGCGGGCTTGCTCGCGAAGGCGGCGTGTCAGTCAACGATGATGTCGACTGGCATACCGCTTTCGCGAGCAAGCCCGCTCCCACATTTAATCGGCGTTTACCTGACGATCACCGGCTCACTCAACTCCTCCAACGTCTTGCCCCGGGTCTCCATCCCGAACATCCACACCACTCCCGCCGCAATCGCAAAACACATCGCCCCCAGCGCAAACACCCCGCCCTGCCCGGTCATCGGGAACACCAGCCCGGTCACCAATGGCCCGAGCAACGACCCCACGCGGCCGATGGCCGAAGCGAACCCCGAACCCGTGGCGCGTGCCGACGTCGGGTACAACTCAGGGGTGTAGGTGTAGAGCACCGCCCACATGCCGAACAGAAAGAACTGCATCAGCAGCCCAGACACGATCAATAGGCTGACGTTGCCGCCAAACACCGCGCTCTGGCCATAAAGAAACGCCATGACCCCGCCGCCGAGCAACGTCACGACACACACCGGCTTACGACCCCAACGCTCCACCAGCCAGGCAGCCATGAGGAAACCGGGAATCCCGCCGAGGGAAATCAGCACCGTGTAGTACACCGATTGAGTCACGGCGAAACCCGATTGTTGCAGCAGCGCACTGAGCCAGGACGTCAGGCCATAGAAACCCAGCAAGGCGAAGAACCACACGCTCCAGATCATCATCGTGCGCTGGCGATACTGTGGCGACCAGATCTCCCGTAGCGCAGAGAAGAAAGTGCCCGGTTGACTCGCCACCCGGGGCAGACGAATCGGTTCAGGCAAATCCGCACGACCCAGTGAAGCCCGAACCCGGTCTTCGATGCCACACAAGACCTTATCCGCCGCGTCATAATGCCCGGCCTGCTCCAGCCAGCGCGGTGATTCGGGGATGAAAAAACGAATCGCCAGGACGAACACCGCCGGCACCGCCAACACCAGAAAGATGTCGCGCCAGCCAATCACCGGCAACAGGAAGTACGAGAGCACCCCGGCCGCGACGAAACCGAGCGGCCAAAAACCATCCATCAATGCGATGTAACGACCACGTCGCTTTGCCGGAATCAGCTCCGACAGCATCGACTGGGCAATCGGAAATTCCATGCCCATGCCGATCCCCAACAGGATTCGGAATAGCGTCAGCGTTTCGACGTTCTGCGCCGTGGAACACAGATAGCTGGCGATGCCCCACAACACAATGCTCCACTGAAACACCGGTTTGCGTCCGAAGCGGTCGGCCAGCATGCCGGACAGCGATGCGCCCACGACCATGCCGAAGAAACTCGAACTGGCCAGCAACCCGGCCTGCGCCGTGCTCAGGCCGAACTCGGTTTTGATCGAGCCGAGCAGGAAGGTCATCATCGCCAAGTCCATGGAGTCGAAGAAAAACGCCAAGGCAATGATGATGAAAATGATGCGGTGATAACCGCTGACGGGCAGCCGTTCCAGTCGTTCTGCCGCGCTGAAGCTTCGTGTTTCCATGCCACATTCCCCCAATCCGAAAATCCCCGGATCGAGTGTGCGCGATAGTGGCTGGGGGTTATTGCTGGATGCGACCTGTCCACAGCTCTGAACGACGCCTGAAACCCAAGATCCCGGACGTCGCACCTCAAGGGCTCTAAAGCGCCATTTCCAGCTCGGTTTCTTTGGCAAAACGATGGATTTCCCGTTGCCCCGCGGCGGTGATCTGCAACGCTCGCGAATCGTTGGGCAGGCTCAACCAGCCGGATTGCATGAACAGCTGCAACAACGCCGCGCCCAATGAACCGCCCATGTGCGGGCGTCTTTCGCTCCAGTCCGGGCAAGCGCAGGCGACTCTGCTGTTGCGATGAGCCAGCGCCTGGATGAACACACCGCGCGTTGCCAATTGTGTGGCGCCTTTGTGAGTGATCATGACCCGCTGATCGAATTGCTCGATCCAGCCCGCATCCAGCAGACGCTGGTAGAGGTCGGCGGCCAGGGTACCGCCCAGATGGTCGTCGCAGAGCCTGGCTCGCAGCAATGACGAAGGCGCCGCCTGAGGTTTGGCGACAGGGCTCATGCGTTTGAAAACCTCTGGAATGTCCCGAGGCGTGCTGGCCAGGGTCGCGCTGGCCAGTGCCTCTATCGCGGCGCCGACTTCGGGCGCGGCAAGCCGGAAAAACCGTTTGCGTCCACGGGTTTCGACTTTCAACAGACCTCCGGCGGACAAACGCCCTAAATGCGCACTGGCCGAAGACGGCGACAGGCCGGCCAGCAATGCCAGCTCTTCGGTTTGCCGCGCCGAGCCGTCCATCAAGGCCCACATCATTGCGCTGCGCTTTGGGTCAGCCAGCAATGTGGCGATCTGGCTGATGCAAGGTGCATGTTCCATGTATTCACTCCCTGTTGAATCGTTTCGTCTTACTGCTCAGAGACATCTTGACCAGTAACGTGTCGTCGGCCAAGACGCGAAAGCCGCCATAAACCGGCCAAAGCCCGGCCATTGCTTCGCGGGTGCAAAGAAGGTCCGGTGATGACCATCGGGTCTGACCGAATCGAACCTGATCTCGCCATTGCGAGGTCGACGGTGCGTACATGAGGCGGGCGCTAGTATAAGCGGGTTAACCGCCGGTTCCTGCCCTCGGGGATCCATTGATGGTGATAGTTCCTGACAGAAATTTCGCTATTTACCTGCGACTAATGATCGACATCCGATTTCGTCGGAAATTGACTGCTTATGCGAGCGCATCGGCTGGCAAGCATTTCCCGCAAAAGGTTCACCGGCTTACTCAATTGTGCGCGATGGGCGCACAACAAATTCAGCGGTGCGCGCTCGCAGAGCAACTCCGGCATCGAACAACTGCAAGTCATCGAAACGCAGCATCGTCAGCCCGATTATCAAAAAAAATTGAAAGAGACTGCTCTTTAGCGGGTTTTATCTTGTCGGGAAATAACCAATCATCTGTCCCATCGAAATCACTACGTTCCGGAGTCGAACATGTCCCAGCCCTTTACTGCTATTGCCACCCTCATTGCTAAAGCCGGCCAGCAGGACGCCCTCGAACAGCATCTGCGTGCGCTGCTGGAGCCGACCCGCGCCGAAGCCGGTTGCAGTCAATACGACCTGCATCAAGACCTCGCCAATCCCCTGGCCTTTTACATGATCGAACACTGGAGCAGTGACGAGGCCCTGCAAGCCCATGACGCCAGCGCCCACATTCAGAACTTTCGCGCCAAGGCCGGCGGCTTCCTCGAACACTTCGATCTCAAGCGCCTGCGCACCGTGGCTTGATTCCTTCTTCCATCACTTTCAGGAGCCCCCACATGAAAGCCATTGCCTACTACGCCTCCCTGCCCATCAGCGACGAAAAGTCCCTGCAAGACATCGAATTGCCAGAACCGGTCGCCGGGCCGCGCGACCTGTTGGTGGAAGTCAAAGCCATCTCGGTCAACCCGGTAGACACCAAGGTTCGCCAGAACGTCCAGCCTGAAAGTGGCGCGGCAAAGGTGCTGGGCTGGGATGTGGCCGGTGTGGTCAAGGCTGTCGGCAGCGAAGTGACCTTGTTCAAGGCTGGCGACAAGGTGTTCTACGCCGGCTCCATCGCCCGTGCCGGCGGCAATAGCGAGTTGCATGTGGTGGATGAGCGAATCGTCGGTCATATGCCGAAAACCCTCGGTTTCGCCGAAGCCGCCGCCCTGCCGCTGACCGCCATCACCGCATGGGAATTGCTGTTCGAACGCCTGCAAGTGCGCGAAGGCAAAACCGATGAGAGCCAGAATTTGCTGATCGTCGGTGCCGCTGGCGGTGTGGGTTCGATCCTCACGCAACTGGCCAGCCAGCTCACCGGACTGAAGGTCATTGGCACCGCTTCCCGCCCTCAAACCCAGAGCTGGGTGCGTGACTTGGGTGCTGATCTGGTGATCGACCACAACAAGCCGCTGAGCGAAGAACTCAAACGTGCCGGGATCGAGCAGGTGACCCACGTCGCCAGCCTGACCCAGACCGATCAACACCTGGATCAATTGGTGGAGGCGTTGGCACCGCAAGGCAAACTGGCGCTGATCGATGATCCGAAAACGCTGGACGTGACCAAACTCAAGCGCAAGAGCCTGTCGCTGCACTGGGAGTTCATGTACACCCGCTCGCTGTTCGAAACCGCAGACATGATCGAGCAGCACAAACTGCTCAACCGGGTCGCCGGGCTGATCGATGCGGGCACGCTGAAAACCACGGTCGGCGAGCACTTCGGGATTATCAACGCGGCCAACCTGCGTCGTGCCCATGAGCTGTTGGAGAGCGGTAAGTCCAAGGGCAAGATTGTGCTGGAAGGGTTCTGAGCTGAAGATCAAAAGATCGCTGCCTTTGTAGGTTCCGCGATCTTTTGCCGTCAGTCAGAGAATTGACCGTTGTCACAATTGCGATCGTATTCGGGTCTACAATCGAAAACTCTGCAAACAATCACTTACGTGATGTCTTTTACGAGACGTCTTTTACGCGAGGAACTCAGCAATGAAGATCCTGATAAAAGAAGTGGCTACATCCCGCTGGCAGGTCCGCCTGGATCAACACGCTGTGACGTTCCGCAGTGAGGCCGAAGCCCTGGCCTTTACTAAAACGCTTGAAGCGCGCTTGCACGCGCCCCATCAGATTCCCGACCGTCAGCATCGCGCTGCTGGCTGAGTCCGTCCTCAGGACTGGGCTTGCGTCAGCACCCGGACATTTTGCAAACGTCGGGTGAGCGTCGCCGCGCTCACCACCAGAATCCCGCACAGGCTGATGACCATGGCCATCGGCATGGCGCTGCCATCATGCAAAACACCCACCAATGCTGCGGCCCCGGCGGCGACGCTGAACTGCAGGCAACCAAGCATCGCCGAGGCACTGCCCGCCCGGGCGCCTTGCCCGTTCATGGCGCAGGCCGAGGCGTTGGGCACAATGCAACCCAAGCTGGCGATGCAGAGGAAAAGCGGCATCAGCAACGGCCACAACTGCGCGGTGTGCAACGCGCTGACCGCCAACAGGGCCAGACCGCCCGCCAGATAGAACCAGACGGTACGCGCCAGTAAAAAGGCCGGGCCGCGCTTGGCCAGCATCCGGGCATTCACCTGGGCCACCAGAATGAAACCCGCCGCGTTAATACCGAACAGCCAGCCGAAATGCTCGGCCGGCACGCCATAGAGCTTGATGAAGACGAACGGTGAACCGGCGATGTAGGCAAACATCCCGGCGATGGCGACACCACCGGTCAGGGCATGGCCGAGGAAGAGCGGGTCCGCCAGTAACCGACCGTACTGACGCAACGCGCCCGACAACGGTTGGCGCGGCACATGGGCCGGCAGACTTTCCGGCAACCCAAGGGCCACGGCCAACCCTGCCAGTGCACTGAAACCGGTCAGCACGAGAAAGATCGATTGCCAGCCCGTCGTGTTGACCAGCAACCCACCCAGCATCGGCGCAAGAATCGGTGCCAGGCCCATCACCAGCATCAGTTGCGAAAAGACTTTCGCCGAACCCACCGCATCGCATTTATCGCTGACCACCGCCCGCGCGATCACCATGCCTGCGCAACCGCCCAGCGCCTGGACGAAACGTGCGCCGATCAGCCACTCCAGACTCGGCGCGTAAGCACAGGCCAATGACGCGGCAGTGAACAAACCGACGCCGGCCAGCAAGGGAATCCGTCGTCCAAAGCGATCCGCCACCGGGCCATACGCCAGTTGGCCAATGGACAAGCCAAGGAAGTAGACCGCCAGGGTCAGTTGAACGTGTTTTTCGTCGGTGCCGAAAGCGAGCGCCATCACCGGGAATGCCGGCAGATAGAAATCGATCGCCAGCGGACCGAAAGCGCTCAAGGCGCCGAGAATCAGGATTGTGCGAAGGTTCATCAGGCGTCCAGGTTGGGCATGCAGATTGGCCATGGATCGGGCAGGCCGATAGTCTAGCCGGGCGTGGACGCCTTGAACATTCCGTTAGGTCGCTAACTATTAAAAAGTTTTAGACCTGTTTTACGCCGTAGCCCTCTTCGCTGATGGCGGCGATCACCTGATCGGCCGTCAGCGCACTTTCAACCCCGACTTCTTTGGCGGCCAGATCAATACGCACATTGGCCGCGGGATCCTTGGCTTGCAGCGCCTGAGTGATGGCCTTGACACAATGACCGCAGGACATGCCTTCAACGTTGAACACTTGCATGGGACGTCTCCTTAATGGGGCCCTTCAATAGGGTTGAGGGCAGTCTCGAGCTTGCCACCATGGCAAGGTCAAGTTCTCAGGCAAGCTGCCGGGCTGGCAATCGACATCGTGGTCGGCCAAGCTGCGCCCATCTATGACTCGACATCAGGAGATTCAGCCATGCGCTGGTCAGCTCTTAGCCTGTTTGGCTTCCTCAGCCTATTTGCCGCGACACCTTCGGTTCAAGCCGCCGGGGAGGACTACGGCGTGCTGATCATTTCCCGCGAGCGCCTGGAAGTGTCGACTCCCTGCGAAATCGGGGTGTACATCCAGGATCAGCTATCGGCGCGACTGTTCCAGGAACAGAGCACCTCGTTCAACCTGCCGCCGGGCAATGTGGCCCTGCGCCTCAAACTGCTGCCGGGCCAGGTGCCGGGTTGCAACCCGGGCATGCTCGCGCCGGGTTCGCAGAACATCACGCTCAAAGCCGGGGATGTGTTGAAGTTCCGGATTGCGATGACGCAGGAAGGGATGTACCTCAAGCCAGCCGCCCTCGAATACTGATCACCACCTACCCTGTAGGAGCGAGGCTTGCCCGCGAAGGGTCCATCACATTCAACATCGATGCTTGCTGTTATGGCCTCTTCGCGGGCAAGCCTCGCTCCTACAAAATGCAGAGTCGCGCTCTGCAGGCCCGTGACGATTTGCAGAGTCGCGCTCTGCATGGGCCTGCGACGATTTGCAGAGTGGCGCTTGACCTTGCCCGCATGGCAAGGTTGATCCTGTAGGCAATTTCTACAGGGAGCGTGACCGATGTCCGAATCCACCACTTTCGATCTGCCGATTGCCGGCATGACCTGCGCCAGTTGCGCGGGGCGTGTCGAACGTGCCTTGAGCAAAGTCATCGGCGCCACGGCCGTCAGCGTCAACCTGGCCACCGAACAGGCCCGGGTTCAAGCGCCCAGCGACAGCCTGCCGGCCTTGATGGAAGCGGTGCAGCAGGCCGGTTACAGCGTGCCGCAGCAGAGCCGGGAATTGAGCATCGACGGCATGACCTGCGCGTCCTGTGTCGGCCGCGTCGAACGGGCGCTGGCTAAGGTGCCGGGGGTCAAAAGCGTCAGCGTCAACCTGGCCAACGAACGCGCGCACCTCGAACTGCTCGGTCAAATCGATCCGCAAATCTTGATCAGCGCCGTGACCAAGGCCGGTTACTCCGCCAGCGTCTGGGAAGTCGAACACCCGCATATCGACAGTCAACAACAACGATTGCACCGCGAACGCTGGGCTTTGCTGGCGGCCATCGCCCTTGCCTTGCCGCTGGTGCTGCCGATGGTGCTGCAACCTTTCGGCGTGCACTGGATGCTCCCGGCGTGGGTGCAGTTCGCATTGGCGACGCCGGTGCAGTTCATCTTCGGCGCGCGCTTCTATGTCGCTGCGTGGAAAGCCGTGCGCGCTGGTGCCGGCAACATGGATTTGCTGGTAGCCCTGGGCACCAGCGCTGGCTATGGCTTGAGCGTTTACGAGTGGACCACCGCCGCCGGCCGCCTGCCGCACCTGTATTTCGAAGCCTCGGCGGTGGTGATCGCTCTGGTGCTGCTGGGCAAATACCTGGAAAGCCGCGCCAAGCGCCAGACCGCCAGCGCCATCCGCGCCCTCGAAGCCTTGCGTCCAGAGCGAGCCATTCAGGTGATCGATGGCCGTGAGCAAGACGTTGCGATCAGCGCTTTGCGCCTCAACGATCTGGTCATGGTCAAACCCGGCGAGCGCTTCCCGGTGGATGGCGAAGTAGTGGAAGGCCAGAGCCACGCCGATGAAGCACTGATCAGCGGCGAAAGCCTGCCGGTACCAAAACAGCCGGGCGACAAGGTCACCGGCGGCGCCATCAATGGCGAAGGTCGGTTGTTGGTTCGGACCTTGGCGCTTGGCGCAGAAACCGTGCTGGCGCGGATCATCCGCCTGGTCGAAGACGCGCAGGCGGCGAAAGCGCCGATCCAGAAACTGGTGGATAAAGTCAGCCAGGTGTTCGTGCCGGCGGTGCTGCTGATCGCGCTGGCGACCTTGATCGGTTGGTGGCTGTACGGCGCGCCACTGGAAACCGCGTTGATCAACGCCGTCGCAGTGCTGGTGATCGCCTGCCCTTGCGCACTCGGGCTGGCCACGCCGACGGCAATCATGGCCGGCACCGGTGTGGCGGCGCATTACGGGATTTTGATCAAGGATGCCGAAGCTTTGGAGCGCGCTCATGAAGTCAGCGCCGTGGTGTTCGACAAGACCGGCACGCTGACGTCGGGTACGCCGCGCATCGCGCATTTGAGTGCCATCGAAAGTGACGAAGCTGCTCTGCTGCAAATGGCCGGTGCGCTACAGCGCGGTAGCGAGCACCCGCTGGCCAAGGCTGTGCTGGATGCCTGCGCCGAGCGCGGCTTGACCGTGGCTGATGTCAGCGACAGTCAATCGCTGACCGGGCGCGGCATTGCCGGCAATCTCGATGGTCGACGGTTGGCCTTGGGTAATCGGCGTCTGCTGGAAGAGAGCGGACTGAGCACCGGACCATTGGCTGATTCCGCAACTGCTTGGGAAACCGAGGGCCGGACCCTGTCCTGGCTGATCGAACAAAGCCCCGAACCTCGGGTACTCGGCCTGTTCGCCTTCGGTGACACGCTCAAACCCGGTGCCTTGCAAGCGGTGCAACAGCTGAATGCACGGAACATCAGCAGCCATCTGCTGACCGGCGATAACCGCGGCAGCGCCAAAGTAGTTGCCGAAACGCTGGGCATCAGTGACGTTCACGCCGAAGTACTGCCGGCGGACAAAGCCGCCACCGTCGCCGCACTGAAAAAAACCGGCGTGGTGGCGATGGTCGGCGATGGCATCAACGACGCGCCGGCCCTTGCCGCGGCAGACATCGGCATCGCCATGGGTGGCGGCACCGACGTCGCCATGCACGCCGCCGGGATCACCCTGATGCGCGGCGATCCACGGCTGGTGCCGGCGGCGCTGGAAATCAGCCGCAAGACCTACGCGAAGATTCGCCAAAACCTGTTCTGGGCCTTCGTCTATAACCTGATCGGCCTGCCACTGGCGGCGTTCGGCTTCCTCAACCCGGTGCTGGCCGGCGCGGCCATGGCGCTGTCGAGCGTCAGCGTGGTGAGCAATGCGTTACTGTTGAAAACCTGGAAACCCAAAGACCTGGAGGACAACCGATGAACATTGGCCAAGCGGCCCGCCACAGTGGTCTGAGCGCGAAGATGATTCGTTACTACGAATCCATCGGCCTGCTCAAAGCCGCGCATCGCACCGACAGTGGCTACCGGGTCTATGGCGACGACGATCTGCACACTCTGGCGTTCATCAAGCGCTCCCGGGATCTGGGCTTTTCACTGGAAGAAGTCGGCAAACTGCTGACCCTCTGGCAGGACCGCCAGCGAGCCAGTGCCGATGTGAAGGCGCTGGCCCGTCAGCACATCGACGAGCTGAACCAGAAGATTCGCGAACTCGGTCAACTGCGCGACACCCTGCAAGACCTGGTGGAACATTGCCAAGGCGACCATCGCCCGGATTGCCCGATCCTCAAGGAGCTGGCGTCGGGCTGCTGCGCGGAACCGGCTCGGGCCTGACACATTGCGTGTTGGATGTTCCGACGTCATCGCGGGCAGGCCCAATACTTGTAGGAGCGAGCTTGCTCGCGAAACGGCGTGTCAGGCAACACTAATGTCGACTGACACTCCCTCTTCGCGAGCAAGCTCGCTCCTACAGGTTCTGAATCCATAACCCACAAAAAACCCGGCCGAAGCCGGGTTTTGGGTCAACCGATCACTGCATCCACGGTGGAGGCGGTTCTTCGGTCTTGCTCGGTGGCGCATCATCCGCCGCCCGAACCGCTTGACGACGCTCTTCATCGAGACGGGCCGCCTCGATCTCGCGCATGATCCCGCCGACGTCCGCCAGCTCTTCCGGCTCGTCGAACTCGCCGGTCAACACACTGGCCGGGTGCAAAGTGCCAGCTTCGTACAATGCCCACATTTCCTTGGCGTACTTGGTGCGTTTCAACTCCGGTGCAAAACGACCGAAGTAGGACGCCATGTTGCCCACGTCCCGCTCCAGCATGCTGAACGCGTGGTTGTTACCCGCCGCATCCACTGCTTGCGGCAAGTCGATGATGACCGGCCCGGTCGGTGTCAGCAGTACGTTGAACTCGGACAGGTCACCGTGCACCAGACCGGTACACAGCATCAGCACGATTTGCGAAATCAGATACGCGTGATATTCGCGCGCCTGGTCCGGCTCCAGCACCACATCGTTCAAACGCGGCGCGGCATCCCCGTACTCATCAGCCACCAGCTCCATCAGCAGCACGCCTTCGAGGAAGTCATACGGCTTGGGCACCCGCACACCGGCATTGGCCAGACGGAACAGCGCCGCCACCTCGGCGTTTTGCCAGGCGTCTTCGGTTTCCTTGCGGCCAAACTTGGAGCCCTTGGCCATTGCTCGAGCCTGCCGGCTGTTGCGCACCTTGCGGCCTTCCTGATACTCGGCCGCCTGACGAAAACTGCGTTTATTCGCCTCCTTGTAGACCTTGGCACAACGCAGCTCGTTGCCGCAGCGCACCACATAAACAGCTGCTTCTTTACCACTCATGAGTGGGCGCAGCACCTCGTCGACCAGACCGTCCTCGATCAGGGGTTCAATGCGTTTTGGAGTCTTCATCAGCTTTTATTGTGGGTCCTTTATTACCAAACACGCGAAAGTCATTCGTTATACGGCAATCCTCTCCTTCGCGGGAGGGGTTACCGACCTATGAACGTTCCCATGAACATCAAGAAGCACACAATGTGCCGGATTAATCAGGCATGACTCATCGACCGCTCAAGATCATAGCTGAGCCTGCATCACTTGTTGACGAAGGACTACAAGGCCATTGCGACAGAATCTGACATGTCGCTCTCTACCTTTCGCCGGATTTTTCTCAACAGACCTCAATTTCCCTGTCCATCAGCCGAAGGTATTAGAGAGCAAAGGATTTGTCCGACAATCGAAAATATTTACAGCTACCAAATACTCCGCGAGTCATCTGCACTGCGTGGGTCTACAAGAAGAACTGGAGCGCGGATGAACATCAAACAGAAATTGACCTGGGCGTTTGCAATCATTGCATGCCTGCCCGTAGTACTGGTCGCTACCCTCGTGGTGCTGAACTTACGCAGCGATGCCAAGGATAATTTTGTCGATGGCAGCGGCCGTGAGATTCGTCAGGTCAGCAATGCCATGCAGCTGTTCTTTGACGGCATCAGCCAGAACGTCGATTACCTGGCCACCCAACCGCTGATCAAGAACTCCGACGACAGCCTCAAGACCTACATCAGCGCCAACGCCGAGAGCATTCCCCAAGGCGAGTCGGACAAAAAGGTCTTCGCCCTCCTCCAGGACCTGGGCAACAGCCACCCGGCCTATGCCTATGCCATCCTCGGTACGGCGGCGGGCGGTTACGTGTCCTGGCCGGACGATGCGAAGCTGAACAATTACGATCCGCGCCAGCGCCCTTGGTACAAAGCCGCGCTGGCCAAACCCGGCAAACCATTTCGCACCGAGGCCTATTACTGGGCTCAGGATGACGCGACTTACGTCAGCACCGTGCGCACCATCGACAACAAACTGGGCACCAACGGCGGCGTGGTCAGTATCGACGTGACGCTCAAACAGCTCACCGAAATCGTCAAACAGATCAAACTCGGCGAAACCGGCTATTTGATGCTGGTGGAAAACACCGGCAAAGTGCTGGTCGATCCGAAGCAACCGGAACACAACTTCAAGGCCCTCAACAGTCTCGGCGATGGCTATGCACAACTGGCCAAGGCCGGCAAAGGGCTGGTGGAAGTCGAGCTCAATGGCGAGCGCTACATGGCCAATGTCTGGCCGTCGGAACAACTGGGCTGGACCTTTATCGGCCTGATCAAGCAGACGGACGTGATGAGCTCGGCCACTCAACTGACCTGGCTGATCGCGATCATCGCGGCGGTACTGGCAGTGTTCTTCGCTATCGTTGGCGCCAGTTTCGCCAGCCTGATCGTGCGGCCGATCCGCAGCGTAGCCAGCGGTCTGGAAGGCATCGCCCAGGGCGAAGGCGACCTGACCAAGAATCTGCACATCCGTGGCAGCGATGAAACCGCGCAATTGGCCAACTGGTTCAACCAGTTTCTGGCGGCGATTCGCAACCTGATTCAAAGCATCGGCGGTGCCGCGACCAAGATCCTCGCCACCTCACAGAGCTCGACCCAAGTGTCCAGCGACATGGCCGAAGCCGCCGGACGTCAGCGTGAAGCGGTGGACATGGTGTCCACCGCGTTCCATGAGATGGTCGCCACCGCCAACGAAGTCGCACGCTCCTGCAGCCAGGCCGCCGAATCGGCCGACAGCGGTCAGCGCCAGGCGCGCGAAGGTCAGCAGCAGATTGATGCAGCCGTCACCAGCGTTGATCGCTTGAGCCAGGAAATCGAACAATCGGCGCAGTCGATGCAACAGCTTGAACGCGATAGCAACGACATTCAGTCGATCCTCGGGACCATCCGCTCCATTGCCGAACAGACCAACCTGCTGGCGCTGAACGCCGCCATCGAAGCGGCCCGGGCCGGTGAACAGGGTCGTGGCTTTGCGGTGGTAGCGGATGAAGTTCGCGCCTTGGCCAAACGGACGGCCGACTCCACGGCGGAAATCGACGGGCTGTTGGGCAATCTTGCCAAACGCACCAGCCAGGTGACGCAGCAGATGCATGCGAGCCTGGAAGTGTCCCAGCAATCGGTGACCCGTATCGGCGAAGCGCGCAGCAGCTTCGGGCAGATTCGTGAATCGGTGGATGTGATTCGCGACATGAACACGCAGATTGCCACGGCAGCTGAAGAACAGCATCAAGTGGCGGAAGACATCAATCGCCACATCAGCCAGATTCATGGCGATGCGCAGTTGGTGGCGGAACTGGCGAACTCGGCGCGCCTGGATTCTCAGAGCCTGGCGGGGTTGTCGAATGAGCTGGATGGGTTGGTTAGACGCTTTAGAACCTGACCGGATACCCGGTGGCCGCTACGCGGCCAATCGCGGGCAAGCCCGCTCCTACAGGATTGATCGTTCCCACGCTCCGCGTGGGAATGCAGCACGGGACGCTCCGCGTCCCTGCCGAAGCGGACGCGGAGCGTCCAATGAGGCATTCCCACGCAGAGCGTGGGAACGATCAGTGCTTGAAGAGTTCGCCAGGGGTAAACCCTCAATAATCAACGCTCGATAATTGCCGTCACGCCCTGACCGCCGGCGGCGCAGATCGAGATCAACCCTCGGCCCTTGCCCGCCGCGTCCAGCAGCTTCGCCAGGTTGGCGACGATGCGCGCGCCGGTGGCGGCAAACGGATGCCCGGCGGCCAGTGAGCTGCCCTTGACGTTGAGGCGGCTGCGGTCGATGGAGCCCAGCGGCGCATTGAGGCCGAGACGGGTTTTGCAGAACTCCGGATCTTCCCAGGCCTTGAGTGTGCACAGCACTTGCGCGGCGAATGCTTCATGGATTTCGTAGTAATCGAAGTCCTGCAAGGTCAGGCCATTGCGCGCCAGTAAACGCGGCACGGCATAAGCCGGCGCCATCAGCAGCCCTTCGGCTCCGTTGACGAAATCCACCGCCGCCGCCTCGCCGTCGCGCCAATAGGCGAGGATCGGCAAGCCGCGCTCTTTCGCCCATACTTCACTGCCCAGCAGCACCACCGACGCGCCATCGGTGAGTGGCGTGGAATTGCCCGCGGTCAGGGTGCCCTTGGCGCTTTTCTCGAAGGCCGGTTTCAGTGAGGCGAGTTTTTCCAGGGTCAGATCCGGGCGCAGGTTGTTGTCCCGGGTCAGGCCCAGGAACGGCGTCATCAGATCGTTGTGCCAGCCTTCGGCGTAAGACGCGGCCAGTTTCTGATGGCTTTCCTGGGTCAGTCGATCCTGCTCGTCACGCGGGATGCTCCAGGTCTGGGCCATCAATTCACAGTGTTCGCCCATCGACCGGCCGGTGCGTGGCTCACCGATGCTTGGAAAGTCGGGCATCAAGTGGCGGGGACGCAGTTGCAGGAAGGTTTTCAGTTTGTCGGCGGTGCTTCGGGCGCGGTTGGCCTGCAAGAGGATCTTGCGCAGGCTTTCGTTGACCCCGATCGGTACGTCCGAGGCGGTGTCGACGCCACCGGCAATGCCACATTCGATTTGCCCCAAGGCGATTTTGTTCGCCACCAACAACGTCGCCTCCAGCCCCGTGCCACAGGCTTGCTGGATATCATAGGCCGGCGTCATCGGCGACAACCGCGAGCCGAGCACGCATTCGCGGGTCAGGCCGTAATCACGCAAATACTTGAGCAGCGCACCTGCCGCCACTTCGCCCATGCGCACACCGTGCAGGTTATAGCGCTCGATCAAGCCTTCCAGCGCTGCGGTGAACATCGCCTGGTTACTGGCAGTGGCGTACGGCCCGTTGGACCGGGCAAAGGGGATACGGTTACCACCCATAATCGCGACGCGGCGCAGCTGAGTCATGAAAAAGCTCCTTTTAATCAAATCTGAACACCAAACCCTGTGGGAGCGGGCTTGCTCGCGAAGGGGCCGGCCCATTCAACATCTCTGTCGACTGACACACCGCTTTCGCGAGCAAGCCCGCTCCCACAGGGGGCTGCATTTCCTGAAAGTCCTGCTAAACCCAATCTCAAACTAACCTGCAATGATCAAGCGTAGGCCGTATCTCGTGGGTCGGACGACTAATTGCAATTCCTGGTCCACACTTTTAACCCCAGCTACTGGAGCGTGATCCATGTCTGACCGTTATATCGACTTCGCCAATTCGTCCATCGGCCATCGTGTGGTCGGTGCCCTGGGTCTGCCGTCGCCGGTACGACTGGAACGCTGGCAAGCAGGCCGATTGCGGCCTATCGAGGGCGCGTTGCTGATTGGCGGTGGCCCGCTGACGGAAAAAGTCAGCGCTCTCGCCAACCGCCTGACCGACACGATTTACAGCTACGGCACCGACCCGACCCTGGCCACGGCGTGGATTCCCGGTCACGGCCAGAAACTCAAAGCCGTTGTGTTCGACGCCAGTGATCTGGTGCAGGTCGATCAATTGAAACAGCTGCGCGAGTTTTTCCAGCCGCTGATGAAAAACCTCGATCACCATGCGCACCTGGTGATTCTTGGCCGGGCGCCGGAGACTTTGAGCGACCCGTTTGCCGCCAGCACCCAGCGTGCCCTGGAAGGTTTCAGCCGTTCGCTGGCCAAGGAACTGCGCAGCGGCGGTACGTTGCAGCTGATCTATGTCGGTGAAGGTGCCGAAGATCAACTGGAAGGACCATTGCGGTTTTTCCTTTCGCCAAAAAGCGCGTTCATTTCCGGACAAGCCATACGCTTGAAGGCCTGTGGGGCGCAGGTGATGGACTGGACTCGCCCCTTGTCGGGGCGCAAGGCACTGGTGACGGGCGCGGCGCGCGGCATCGGCGCCTCGATCGCCGAAACCCTGGCCCGCGACGGCGCCGAGGTGATCCTGCTCGACGTGCCACCGGCCAAGAGCGATCTCGAAGCCTTGGCCGCACGCCTTGGCGGGCGCGGCATCACGCTGGACATCTGCGCCGAAGACGCCGCCACACAACTGATCGAACTTCTGCCCGATGGCATCGACATCGTGGTCCACAACGCGGGCATCACCCGAGACAAAACCCTGGCCAACATGACCCCGGAATTCTGGGACGCGGTGCTGGCGGTCAACCTCAACGCGCCGCAAGTGCTGACCAAGGCTTTGCTCGACAGCGGCACCTTGCGCGACGACGGCCGAGTGATCTTGCTGGCGTCCATCAGCGGCATCGCCGGCAATCGCGGGCAAACCAACTATGCCGCGAGCAAGGCCGGGTTGATCGGCCTGGCCCAGGCCTGGGCACCGCTGCTGAACGAGCGCGGCATCAGCATCAATGCGGTGGCGCCAGGGTTCATCGAAACCCAAATGACCGCGCACCTGCCCTTCGGCGTGCGCGAAGCCGGGCGACGCTTGAGTTCTTTGGGTCAGGGCGGCCTGCCACAAGACGTCGCCGAAGCCGTGGCCTGGCTGGCACAACCGGGCACCGGAGCGTTTACCGGACAAGCGTTGCGCATTTGCGGGCAAAGCGTTTTGGGAGCCTGACCATGACCACCGACTGGCACACACTCAATAGCGAACCGGGCCTGCAAACGCTGTATGTGAAGGCACTAACACGTCGCAAAATCACCGGCAGCGCCTTGCCTGACCTGGGTTATCACTGCTGGGTCAATGTCGATCCGAAACGTCTGGAGGCTTATCGCAAGGTCTGTGGTTTCCCCGACAACGGGCTGCTGCCACCGACGTATCCGCACATCCTGGCGTTCGCCTTGCAGATGCAATTGCTCACCGCCAAAGCGTTTCCATTTCCGCTGCTGGGGCTGATTCACCTGAGCAACCGCATCCGCGTCTTGCGCCCCATGGGCGGCGTGCACCGGGTGCGGGTCAGCGTGAAGGTGCAGAACCTGCAACCCCATGCCAAGGGCGCGACGTTCGATTTGGTGACGACACTCGACGATCAGTTGGGGCCGCTGTGGGAGGCTGAAAGCCAGATGCTGTGTCGCGGCGTCAAACTGCAAGGCGAGCCCGTCGAGGACGCTGTTGCATCAACGCTGCCGCTGACCGAAGTGGCCCACTGGAAAGTGCCGGCGGACATTGGCCGGCGGTACGCCAAGGTGTCCGGGGACTACAACCCGATTCACCTGAGTGCGATCAGCGCGAAACTCTTCGGTTTTCCCAAAGCCATCGCCCATGGTCTGTGGAACAAGGCCCGTACGCTGGCAGCCATGACCGAGCATTTGCCGACGGCAAACGTCGAGATTGCGGTGCAGTTCAGGAAACCGGTGCGCCTTCCCAGTGAAGTGACGCTGGTGGCCCGCGCGGCAGGGTCCAGCGGGGATTTTCAGTTGATGGGTGCGGGGGATCTGGAGCATATGGTTGGGCAGTGGCGGCCTGTTACCTGATTGTTCGGTCTGATCGTTCCCACGCTCTGCGTGGGAATGCAGCCCGGGACGCTCCGCGTCCCAAGAGCCGAACGCAGAGCGTCCGTAGAGGCGTTCCCACGCAGAGCGTGGGAACGATCAAAACCGTAGGGCGATGCCCCGGAACCTACACCGCAGGTCAGGAACCAACCAAACCCCGAGGCTGTGGAAACAAATTATTCAACGTCTCCAACAACCGCACGTGATAAATCGGCTTGCGGAACAAATCCAGCACCTGCAACCGCAACATATCGCTCACATCATCCATGTCCGCATGCCCCGACGTCACAATCACCGGCAAATGCTGACGCGACGTATGCTCACGCAACCGCTTGATCAATGACATGCCACTCTCCTCCGGCATCCGCAAATCAGTAATCACCAGCGCGATATCAGGATGACAAGTCAAATGATGAAGGGCGAGTTTCACCGAGGTTGCCGTAAAACAAGTAAAGCCCTCGCCCTCCAGCAACTCCGCCAGTTCCAGCAACGCATCTTCCTCATCATCGACCAGAAGCAGCTGTTGGCGTGGGAACGCTGGAGCATTCATGAGTAAACACCTGCAATGGACTAAGCATTGACGTTAGAACCACCCTGGCAGGTTAGCAAGCGGTCGACATCAAGGCGTAGGAGTAGGCACTAGCGATTCCTTGAGCACGGTAAAAATATCGGTTACCGCACCCGAGATAGGCGTCATGAACACCACCAATGCAACCGCGGCCATGCCCGCAATGATCGCGTATTCGATACCCGAAGCACCCTCGGTATCTTTGGCCAGGTACTTGAACAAAATGATTTCGGTTTTGATCTTCTGCACAACTTTAGTAAAGGACATGACGTGTCTCCTGTGACAGCGGATGTTGCACAACTGCAACATGATTCCCCTATGCCAGCATCAGCATTGTCGGCAAACCCGAGACCAACAACTGTAAGAACCTGTTAATGCTTAAGTAGTAACCGGTTCATTGACGTCAAAGAACAGTGCTTTTGGCTTCAGTCCGTTACTTTTGTCAGATATTTACCGCCCTGTAATGGCTTTTTGCTTTACCTGCGCTACCGTCAAATAGCGAAATAGTTCTATGTTCATAGCTGCCTGATTGCGAAGTCATCTCATTAGAACTCCTTGGGGGCGTTACGCAGCAGGAAAGGGAGAGCCTTCATGAACAGTCGCGTCACCATGGGCCTGGCCGGACTGTTTCTGGCAGGCGCCATCCTTGCCGGTTACTGGGGGCTGGCGCTGAGTCGCCAACCGGCACCCGAATCCGTCGCACAACCCGGCACATCATCGGCCCCGATATTGGCGCCGGCGGACGACCCGACTCGCCAGCCAGTGGTTGTGCTGCTGCGTGACATAGCGCCATTCGAGCCGATCACCGCCGCCGACGTGACCCTGGAAAAACTCCGCATCGCCCCGGCCGGCAGCCTGTCCCGTCTCGATCAAGCCATTGGCCGTACGCCCTGGCGCACGCTGACTGCCGGCAGTTGGCTCAATGATGAAAGTTTCGAAACCGGGGGGGCGCTGGCGCGAATGATCCGCCCCGATGAGCGCGCCCTCGCCGTGGCGGCAGATGACGTGATCAATGTCGGCGGTCAACTGAGCCCCGGCGACTATGTCGACGTCCTGCTGTTTCTGCGCATGGACACCAACAATCTCCAGCAATCGGCCCAAGTCGTGGTCCCGGCGTTGCGCGTGCTCGGTGTCGGCGACCAGTTGGGGCT
Source organism: Pseudomonas sp. PGPR40 (assembly GCF_022014505.1). Classification (NCBI taxonomy): domain Bacteria; kingdom Pseudomonadati; phylum Pseudomonadota; class Gammaproteobacteria; order Pseudomonadales; family Pseudomonadaceae; genus Pseudomonas; species Pseudomonas sp. PGPR40. The sequence goes on from NZ_JAKLSP010000042.1 coordinate 35,661, forward strand.
GATGAACGATGGCCAGCCGGCCAACCCGGCACGCAGCCACGAAGAAAGACTCAAGCAGGAACAACTGCGCGCCAATGCCCGCACCGTTTTGCTCGCCGTTCCCGAACCCCTCTTGAGCCGTCTGATGCTCGCGGCTCAGGTCGGGGTTTTGCGCCTGGCCGTGCGCAGCGCCGAAGAAAAAAGTCTGAGTTATTACTGGGCGGGTAACCGCGCTTCACAGGCGAGCCTGGCCAGCGCCAATCGCGAACTGGTGCAGTTCAGTCAACTGGCCCTGGCTGGCACACCCAAACCCGCCATCGGCGGCGCAGCACCGCGCAAGTCGAGCGTGGAAGTCATCCGCGGCAATGAAGTCACCCAACAAACGCCCTGAATCGAGCGAGGACGCTTCTCCATGCGCAGACGTTTTACACAGTACTTGCTCTGCAGCGGGTTATTGCAATGAGTCAGCCCCAGAACCTGAGTCAGACGTTCCTCGCGATCACGCGCAACAGCACCGATTTCGAGTGGCTGCAAGGTGCGCTGGCCCCTTTGGGCCGAGTGATCAGCGCTGGGGGCGGCAACCTCGATGAACTCTTGACGCTGGTGGACGTGACCTTCGCCAGCCTGGTGTTCGTGGGTCTGGACCGTGAACATGTGGTGGCGCAGAGCGCGTTGATCGAGGGGGCCCTGGAAGCCAAACCGATGCTGGCGATCGTTGCGTTGGGCGATGGCATGGACAACCAGCTCGTGCTCAATGCCATGCGGGCCGGCGCGCGGGATTTCGTCTCTTACGGCTCGCGTTCCAGTGAAGTGGCCGGCCTGGTGCGCCGCCTGAGCAAACGCCTGCCGACCGTGGCGCCGAATACACATCAGGCTCAGCAAGGTGGCCTGACCGTGCTTTATGGTGCACAGAGCAATGCCGACGGAGCGTTGCTCGCCAACCATCTGGCGCACGTGGTGCAAAAGAGCGGCCAGCAGACATTGTTGCTGGATCTCGGACTGCCGCGTGGCGACAGTCTGGCCTTGCTGGGGTTGGAGAGCTCGTTTCATTTCGGCGATGCGTTGCGACACCTGAGGCGCCTCGACGCGACGCTGATCGATAGCGCCTTCACCACCTGTGACGCCGGGCTGCGGATTCTCGCCTACGCCAGCCATGACGAACCGCTGGAACAGACCAGTGCCGCCGAGCTGTACATGCTGCTCAGCGCCTTGCGTCAACATTTCCAGCACATCGTGGTGAACCTCACCGGCCAGTCGGAAAGCGAAGCGTTGCGCACCTTCGTCAGCCATTGCGACAAGTTGCTGTGGTACACCGATCAGAATGTGCTCGACTGCCGACGCAACCTTGAGGTGCTCGGCCGCTGGCGTGAAAAAGGCCTCAAGCTCGACCACGCCCGGTTGCTGGTAGACCGCTATCTGCGCAACGTCGCGCCAGACTCCGACACCTTGAGCAAAAGCTTCGGCATGGAGGTTATGGCGGTCTTGGCCTACAGCCCGGAAGTGCGGCTCAACGCCAAGAATCAGGGGGTGAGCCTGTTCGAACTGGCCCCGCGCGAAAACCTGACCCAAAGCCTGCGCACCCTCGGCGAACGGCTGGCCAAACGCTCCGAAGACCTGGACAAACCCAAGGCTGGCTGGTTTGACCGATTGAGGGGCGCGCAATGAGTGGGGAAAAACTTTTCGGCGCGCCCTCCCACGGGCCGGCCGGCAATACCGACCACGAAGGCCTGAAACTGGTGCTGCACCGCTACATCATCGACGCCATCGAAGAGTCCGGGAAAAACCTGCTGGAAGGCTCGCGGCCAATGCTGTCGCAGTTCGTCATCGACAAAGTCGCCGAGTACATTGCCCGTTTGCACCTGGCGATTTCCCGTTATGAGATGGAGCGGCTGGCTGAGGAAATCGTCGACGAGCTCACCGGTTTCGGTCCGCTGGAGGTGTTGCTGCGTGACTCGACGGTGACCGAAATTCTGGTCAACGGCCCGCACCGGGTGTTCGTCGAACGCGAGGGTGTATTGCACCTGAGCGACCTGCGATTCATCGACGACCATCACGTCGAGCGGGTGATGCAGCGAATTCTCGCGCCCCTGGGCCGACGGCTCGATGAGTCTTCACCGATGGTCGATGCGCGCCTGCCCGATGGCAGCCGGGTCAACGCGATCATCCCGCCGATTGCCCTCGATGGCCCATGCCTGTCGATTCGAAAGTTCCGCAAGGACATGCTCAAAAGCTCCGACCTGATGGCGATGCAAACCATCGATCAGGCGATCTTCGAGTTCATTCAGGAGGCTGTGGGCAAGCGCTGCAACATCCTTGTCAGCGGCGGTACCGGCACTGGCAAGACCACGCTGCTGAACATTCTCAGCCAGTTGATCGCCCCGCACGAACGCCTGGTCACCATCGAAGACGTCGCCGAATTGCAACTGGGCCATCCTCACGTGGTGCGCCTGGAAACCCGACCGCCGAATGCCGAAGGCCACGGCGAAGTGAAGGCCAGCGATCTGATTCGCAACGCGCTGCGGATGCGCCCGGACCGGATCATCCTCGGCGAAATTCGCGGCGTCGAAGTCGTCGATGTGCTCACCGCAATGAACACCGGGCACGACGGTTCCATGAGCACCGTGCACGCCAACAATGCCCAGGACGCGCTGTTGCGCCTGGAGACTCTGGTGGGCCTGACTGGACGCATCATTGCCGAACGCACCTTGCGGCAAATGATTTGCGCGGCGCTGGACGTGGTGATCCAACTGTCGCGCCTGCCCGATGGCCGCCGTTGCGTCAGCGAAGTGGTGGAAGTCGTCGGTATTCGTGACGACGTGTATGTGACCAATACGCTGTTCCGCTTCGATCGACGCACCGGCTTCGGTTTCCTGCGCGAGGCGGTCAACCCCGCCGGCGATAAACTGCGTCGCGAATCGGCGCTCTCTCCCTTATCGCACTGAAGGATCACGGCATGCTCAAACCGGCGCTGCTCATCCTGATTTGCCTGACGTTGCTGGGCCTGTCGATCCGTTTGTTCTACAACGGTCTGCGCCAGACCGGCATCGATCGAACCCTCGGTCGCCTGACGCAGGGGCAACCACAACTGACGGTGAAGAAATCATCCTGGGTGGGCCTGGAACGAGCCTTTCTACGCGCCGGCCTCGGTCGTCCCACCGAGCGCCTGGGGTTGTGGTTGCTGCTCTGGGCCTTGGGCATCTTGCTGGGCGTTGCTCTCGCGGGCTGGATCGGTTTGCTGGTGTTGTTGCTGGTGCCGCCCCTGGCTCTGCGGCTGTACATCAGTTGGTGCTATCAGCGCCGGCTCAAGCGCATGATCGAACAACTGCCATCGTTGCTCGACCATACGGTGCGCAGTCTGAAGTCCGGACGCACCCTGGCCGATGCAGTGCGGGTCGCCATCGACGCCGCCGAAGACCCACTGAAAAACGCCATGGGCCGGGTTCAGCGCAATGTGAATCTGGGCGTCAGCCTGCCTGACGCTGTTACGGACTTCGCCGAACTGTATGAGAAAGATGAGTTTCGCTTGTTCGCGCTGGGCCTGAAGGTCAATCACCGCTACGGCGGTAATGCCAGTGAGCTGTTTGAGAACCTGATCAAAATGATCCGTGAACGCGACCAAGCGGCGCGCCAACTGCGCGCCATGACGGGCGAAACCCGCATCACGGCGTTGGTGCTGGCCCTGATGCCCGTGGGGCTTGCCGGCTACTTCTTGTTGTCCAATCCGAAATACCTGTTCGCCATGTGGAGCAGCAGCTCGGGACAAATGATGCTCGCGACCGCGTTCGGCCTGCAGGTCGTGGGTTGCCTGGCGCTGTGGCGCATGTTGCATAGCGTATGAAAATAGCCCTGCTGATCAGCGCACTGTTGTTTCTGGCGGCCACGCTGTTGCTGCTCAGTGGCCTGCTGGACCAACACCGTCGCGCTCGCCAGGTGGCTCAACGACTGGACGGCAAACCGCTGAGCGACCATCGCTTCCGTCACTGGCTGCAACTGCTGGGCGACAGCCGCATCGGTCAGCGCTCGGTCAAACTGGACAACGAAACCCAGACGCTGCTCAATCGCCTTGGCTGGCGCAGCGCCCGGCAACGCTCGCTGTTCGCTGCCTGCCAGATCGGCATACCGGTGCTGGCGTTGGCCTTGAGTCTGTTGATCCAGAGCGTGTTCTTCTCGCAGGTGAACAACCACTGGATCACCCCGGCGTTCGCCACCGCCCTCGGTTATTTGCTGCCCAAACGCTTGCTGGCCGCCGCCGCGCACCGTCGGCAAAAACAACTGGCGATCGAGATTTCGACCTTCATTCCACTGCTGCGCATCCTGTTCGAATCCGGCATGGCGGTGGAACAGTCACTGCGAGTGTTGAGCATCGAAGGCAAACAATTACTGCCAGCCCTGACCCATGAACTGCGCCTGATACTGACCCGGGTCGACTCCGGCCTGGAGCTTGGCGAAGAACTGAACAAGGCCACCCAGTTACTGGCGGTGGACGAGTTCACCGACACCTGCGTGATTCTTCAGCAATTGATCCACCAGGGCGGCGGCGCCATGAAATCACTGCTGGGGCTCAAGCTACTGCTCGATGACCGACGCCTGACACGTCTGCAGGAATACATCTCCAAAATGTCCGCGAAAATGTCCGTCGTGATGATGCTGTTTCTCTTCCCGGCGTTGCTGATCGTACTGGCCGGCCCCAGCTTCACCGCGTTGGCCCGGGCCTTTCATCATTGAAAGACCACAGCTGATCCCCTGTAGGAGCGAGGCTTGCCCGCGAAGGCTATGTGTCAGTCGACCAATCTCTCACAGATGTACCCAGCTCAACTGTAGGAGCTGGGCTTGCTCGCGAAAGCGGTGTATCAGACGACTTCCATGTTGAATGTGAAATCGCCTTCGCGGGCAAGCCTCGCTCCTACAAGGGTCAGCTGTGTGGCGCAGGTTTTGGTACGTCGACGTTATCCAGCACCCGATTCACCGCCAGCTCGGCCAGCATGATGACCTGCTGAATCGCCAGGATCGTATGCCGCTGCGGAGCGTCGACATACGCGGCAATGTCGCTGGTCATGACGCTCGCCGAAGCCAGCGATTCGCAGACATGGGCCAGCAGGCTTTCGTTATCCATATCCGGCGCAACCAGAAACATCTTGCTTGGCTTGCGGCCTTCGGTTTTTTTCGGGGTGGGATTGAGGTAGTGGTCGAGCGCGCGGTCCGCGGCTTCGTGGAGTTTTTTGGAATCGAGGGATTCGTAGGGGGAAACATCGTCGGTTTCAGGGGGATTTGGTGTGGCTTTGAACATGGTGATACTCCAAATGTGAAATTGAGCTACCACTGATCGCTGCGACGCGATGGAGGGAGGTAGCTGTACGCGGGGTCGCAGACCGAGTCATTTGGAAACCCGGCATACCCGAAGGTATCCCACGCACAGCCACCATCAAACCAAACGACAAGCACTGAAGTGCTTCGGTTGGGGCTGGCGATTATGCACCAAATGAACTGAACAGACTGCGACGCCCGGACGCTGAATTGTCAGCGACGGACAAAGGCTAGAGACGCAGCGTCCGACGGGCAACCTGAAAAACATGTGGGAAGGTTCTGATGTTTTTACCGATCGATAAACATCATTGTCTGTAAGGCCGCTATCGCGAGCAGGCTCGCTCCCGCAGTGGAGCGGCGTATGTCTAAGAGAGATTGGTTGGTTGTGAGGCCGTCTTCGCGGGCAAGCCTCGCTCCTACAGTGGGGTGGCGTATGCCTGAAAGGGATTGGTCGGCTATTAGGCCGCCTTCGCGAGCAAGCCCGCTCCCACAGTGGAGCGGCGTACACCCGCCCCTCACCACTCAACAGGCCGAGCGTTAGCTCGCCTGCCGCTTTTGATCTGGCTTTTGATTTTGATCCACCCGCCCCTTCGGGAGGCTGAGTGGAGGTGTTCATCTGGGGATTGGCGCGCAGCGCCGTTCGACGCAGTCGAACCCATCGCATGTAGGTCGTAGCGAAGCAGACCGTAGGGCGATGCCCCCAGATGGATACCGGAGCGAAGGAACGCCGAGCCTTAGCGAGGGGCCGTACGCTTGGGGCGAGACCTTTTGGTTCCTTTTGGGGCGTTTGCCAAAAGGGACTCGCCGTAAGGGCGAAACCGTAAGTGGCCGTTACCGCAGGAATGGATATGTACTTAGTCAATAAAATACAGGTCGGCTGTCAGGCCGCCTTCGCGAGCAAGCCCGCTCCCACATCTATGGTTACCCCCTTTTCTGCAATACTGTTTTTGATGCGTGTTTGGCTTGCTTTCATCTATCCGGCGTCTGAGTGGGGCTGTGGCCCCGCGCCTCG
>NZ_JAKLSP010000043.1:0-39053 GCF_022014505.1 Pseudomonas sp. PGPR40
CTAGGGTTGATCTCAATACTGGATACGATAAACCGGCTTAGCCGCATAGCCTGAACCGCCGTATACGGAACCGTACGTACGGTGGTGTGAGAGGACGGCGGATGTAAATCCGCCTCCTACTCGATGCAGGGATTGGGGGCGCTGTCTGACGTAAGGCGCTTGAAATGTCACCTATAGTGGACATAATGAAAACATTCGCCAATAAAGTACGATATAGGTGACATTCATGCTCTTGCACAACCCTTCTGTGTTCGGTGAAAGGGTCCGCCAGTTACGACGCGCCAAAGGCTATAGCCAGGCAATACTGGCGCATAGAGCAAAATGCAGCCGAAAAACCATCATCGATCTTGAGGCCGGTGAAAATGTCGCACTTTATACCGCGTTCAGGGTGCTCTCGGCGCTGGGCATGGCGCTTGAAATTGTCGACAACCGAATTGACCTCAAATCCCTGGCTGATCTGGTAGAGCACGATGAGTAAGGTCAAGTTGCTCAATGTCATGACGCCACAGGGCTTCTCGGGCGAACTGTCCAAGGGGTCACAGTTTTCGTTTGCCTACGAATCCGCCGATGCACCGAGGGAAATTTCGTTGGTCATGCCCTATGATCCGACGCCTTCGGTGAGCAATGTGCTGCATCCGATTTTCGATATGAATGTGCCTGAAGGGTTTTTGGCGGATCAGATCAAACGCCGGATGGCCAAGCACATACAGGTGGATGAAATGCGCCTGTTGTCAGTGATCGGGGGCAATCAGATCGGCCGCCTCTCCTACGAGCATCCGGGCGAAGCGTCCGTGCCCATACGTGCTCAGGTCGGCTTGCAAGAAATCCTGTCTGCCGGGACCTCTCAAGGCGTCTTCCACTTCCTTGTCGAGACTTACTTTGAGTCTGGCATTTCAGGCGTGCAACCCAAGGTACTGGTGCCTGATCTAGATAAGCTGACGGGCAGTCGAAAAACCATGCTCAGCTCCGACCTGATCGTCAAGTCGGGAGCGGAGGAGTACGCACACCTGGCTCAGAACGAATTTCTTTGCCTGGAAGCTGCCCGTTTCGCGGGATTGGAAACACCACCGTTCTGGCTTTCTGAGAGTGGCGAACTGTTTGTCATGGGGCGATTCGACCTGACGACTTCCGGACGCCTCGGGTTTGAGGACATGGCCGTCCTACTGGGGCTCAACAAGGACCCCCACGACAATTACAAGTATTCCCAAAGTTACGAGACGCTGGCAGCGGTGATCGCGCAGGTCTGCCGGCATGCCGACCCGATACGAGAGCTTGAACGGTTCTTTTCGTCGGTCTGTCTTTCGGTCATGGTGCGCAACGGCGATGCGCATCTCAAGAACTTCGGGGTGACGTACACGCATCCTGCGGCGCTTGAGACGGTGCAGCTAGCGCCTGTTTTCGATGTCACGACCACAACGGTTTATGAAAACTACAACCCAAAATCCGGTCGGTCATTGGTTGACCGCACTTTGGCCATCAAGATGAACAAGGTGAAAAACTACCCGGACCGCCAGCAACTGATTGAATTTGGTCGAAAGCACTGCGCGGTGGATAGGCCGGCAGTGATCATAGAGCGTGTTGCCGAAGCGATGACTCAGGCATTGGCAGCCAATCGAAATCGCGTGGACGGCGAATTGTTTGCGGGCATGCAGAATGAATGGGATGCCGGGCGGATGGTGGCCCTGAATGATACTGTTGCGCCGGGGCTAAGGCGCAAACCTGTGGGTAAGACGGACGGTTGATTTTCGTGATGGCTGGCGATCATCAACCAGTACGGCGGCGACATCAAAGAAACCCATGGCGTACCGGTTGAAGAAATCGTCGAAGGCATCAAGCACGGCGTGCGCAAGGTCAACATCGACACTGACCTGCGCCTGGCCTCCACCGGTGCGATGCGTCGCCTGATGGCTACCAACCCGAGCGAGTTCGATCCGCGTAAGTTCTTCGGCGCGACTGTGACGGCGATGCGTGATGTGTGTATCGCTCGCGTTTGGTACTGCCGGTAATGCTTCGAAGATCAAGCCAATCTCGTTGGAAGCGATGTACCAGCGTTATCTGAAGGGTGAGTTGAACGCTAAGGTGAATTGAGCCTTTAGCGTTTGAGTGGCAATAAAAAACCCGCAGCGATGCGGGTTTTTTGTGAGCGATGATTTTTTCTGTGAGCAGTGAATGGCTACGAGTTTTGCAGATGCTCTCGCAGGCTCGGCAGCTGCTACAGAGGATCGAGTCGCCTTAGGTATCGTGATCGATATCCAGCCTGCTGAACGTCGCTTCCCCACCTTCACTGGTGTACCCGGTGTTGTCCTGCACGTAAACCCCGGCCTTGAAGTACAGCGGTTTATCCCGCCACATCGCGCTGATGTCAGTATCCCATGAGTAACCCGCAGCGCTGATGCCCAATGCGCCGCCAGGGCTGAGGTGGATGAGGTAGGAAAATTCCCGATCGAGTTTCACGCCAGTGGCGATGGTGATGACCCGGGCGGTGTCGTCGTCGGGGTGCATGCGGACCTTGGCGACGATGTTTCCGGTTTCGCTGGAGTCCTTGTATTGATACTCGAGCTTCACCATGGGCTTCTGGCTTTTGTAGGCATGGATCTGACCAATGACGATCTTGCCCGTGCTGGGTACCTTGCTGACCGTAAGGGTCGCACGCAGAAAGTTATCTGCGTCGGGGTAGTACCAGTTTTTCAGCGTGCCATTGCTGTAGGTTTCGCGCAGTTCGGTGCGAGGGTAACTTGCGTTTTCAGTGCGGGTGCCGGTTACCGGGGTCCAGAAAAACAAGGTGCCGGTGTCGGAGTGGAAGTATTGATCCTTGAAACCGTCTACCAGTTTGGTTGTTTCGACGGTATACGGCGGACTGCCGACAGGAACACTGAGGTTCCAGGTTGCGAGATCGATCATATTCAGCTTCCACGTTTTTTTATGCTGCACGCACGTGCCAGAAGCTCTAGCCCGCGCCTTCGGGGGGGACTTTATAAGCGTAGAAGACATCTTTGTTAATGCCCGTCTGGCAGATGGTTGACGCCAACATCCTGTCGAAATGCCATCTTTCCCGGTTTCCGTGGCCTGCAGGACGGACCGTTAGTCGGCTATGTGAAACTTACTGAAATGATGGCACACCGGCCGCTTCTGCTTTCGTGCGCACAACCTATGCAGTTGGCAGCCAGCGAACCCGCCTTCCAATCATTTGCCTGACCGCCAACGAATATCCCCGGATACAGGGGTTTCTGGTCGCGGGCCGTTGATGGCCGAAGACACCCGTCACTTTGTCGAGCCGTTCGACTGGAGCGCGCTGACGAGTTGAATTCGTTACACTGGCGACCTTTTCGTGACTCGTGTTGCCGCCCCAATGACCGCGTTGAAATACCTCCAGGCCTATCCCGCTACATTGCAGGACCAGGTGCGCCAGCTGATCGCCGAAGGTCGACTGGGCGATTATCTGAACCAGCGGTATCCGCAAAAGCACGATATACAGAGCGACAAGGCGTTGTACACCTATGCCCTGGATCTCAAGCAGGAATACCTGCGCAACGCCCCGGCCATCGACAAGGTGTTGTTCGATAACCGTCTGGACCTGACCCACCGCGCGCTCGGCCTGCACACCGCGATCTCGCGGGTACAGGGCGGCAAGCTCAAGGCCAAGAAAGAAATTCGTGTCGCCTCGCTGTTCAAGGAAGCGCCTTCCGAGTTTCTGAAAATGATCGTGGTGCATGAGTTGGCGCACTTCAAAGAGTCGGATCACAACAAGGCGTTCTACAAGCTGTGCGAACACATGTTGCCGGGGTATCACCAGGTGGAGTTCGATCTGCGGGTGTACCTGACTTGGCGGGATATGCACTGAAGGATCAAAGTGATCGGGGACATTCAGATGGATGTAAGCAAGACCAAGAGCAGCTTCTACCGCCGACTCTACGTGGCGTACCTGATCGACAGCGGGCTGGCCAGCAGTGTCCCGGCGCTGACCGAAGTCACCGGCATGCCCCGACGCACGGCTCAGGACACCATCGCGGCATTGGCGGATCTGGATATCGTTTGTGAATTCGAGCAGGAAGAAGGCGCGCGCAACCATGCGGGGCGCTATCGGATTCGCGAGTGGGGGGCGATTGATCGAGGGTGGATCGAACGTAACCTGCGGCAGATTAAAGCGGTGTTGGAATATCCCTGAGATTTTGTGGTGTTGCGGCTGACGCCTTCGCGGGCAAGCCTCGCTCCTACAGACGGCGGACCTGTAGGAGCGAGGCTTGCCCGCGAAGAGGCCCTCAGGAACGACGCATCCCGATATGCGGAATGTCATCCTCCAGATATTCCTCACCCACCACCACAAACCCGTACCGCCCGTAATACCCCTGCAAATGCGCCTGGGCCGAGAGGTAGATCGGCACTTCAGGCCAGCGTTTGGCGGCCTGTTTCAGCGCCTGGCTCATCATTTCATGCCCCAGCCCGGTGCCGCGTGCAGCGGGAGCAATGATCACTCGGCCTATCACCACGTCACCACCCTGTAACTCCGGATCGAGCAATCGCAGATAAGCCACCAGCCGATCCCCGTCCCAGCCCATCAAATGGCAGGTATCACCTTCCAGGTCCTGGCCATCGATGTCCTGATAAAGGCATTTCTGCTCGACGACGAACACCTCGGCGCGCAACTGCAAAATGGCATACAGCTGCTCTTTACCCAGATCGCTGTGATGCTTGCAGACCCAATCGATTGTCATCTTCAGATTCCTTGAACAACGTTGCTCCGATACTAAGCGTCCTGACGCGCGATGTCTTGATGGCAGAGAAATCTGTGACAAAGGCCAAAATGCCATCATTCATTTCTCGCGAGATTGTCTTCTTTGTGTAATCTGCGATGAAGCGCTGTGCAGCGATCAAAACGAACTAATGTCAGGACCTGGTTTCGCCGGTAAAGGGCCCTGGAGTTTTACTGAAAAACACACCGGCAGTTCGCCTCTTGAGGATTTTTCTGGCATGCCGCGATTGCATCGAGCGTTTGCTTTGATTGGATTGCTGTTGCTGACACAGAGTGTGGCGGCGCAAAAATTGCGTCTGGTCGCCGATGCCTGGCCTCCCTTTACGGACGCCACACTGGTCAAGGGGGGGTTAGCCACCGACATCGTCAGTACCGCGCTGGCCCGGGCCGGTTATGCCAGCGATTTTGAGCAGGTACCCTGGGCGCGGGCCTTGTTTGGAATAGGCGAGGGGCGTTATGACGTGTTGGTTAACGCCTGGTACACCGACGAGCGCACGAAATTGGGGCAGTTTTCCGGCGAGTACCTGCTCAATCGTGTGCGCTTTCTCAAGCGCAAGGACACGCCGATCGAATTCAGCAACCTGCAACAACTGCACACTTATCCGATAGCGGTGGTTCGCGGTTATGCCTATTCGCAAGCATTCGATGACGATATGTCGTTGCAGAAAGTTCCGGTACACAGCTTCGCCATGGCCGTGCGCATGGTCGCGGCCGATCGGGTCAAGCTGACTCTGGAAGACGAGTTCGTCGCCCGCTATTACCTCGCTCGGGAGTCATTCAAGGTACGCAACGCCGTGGAGTTTTTGCCCAAGCCGTTGAGCGAGAATAGCCTGCATATTCTGGTGAGCCTGAAGAACCCGCAGCATGAACAGATCGTCGCCGGCTTCGACCGTGAGATTGCGGCGATGAAGGCCGATGGGAGTTATGAGAAGTTGCTCAGGCAGCATGGGATGTGATCTGAAAGGCTTGCGGTGTCTGAACTGACGCTTTCGCGGGCAAGCCTCGCTCCTACAGGATTTGTGTCCAGCCGCAAATCGCGTGAACCAACACTACCCTTGTAGGAGCGAGGCTTGCCCGCGAAGAGGCCGGCCCAGTCGCTACAAATCTCAGGCTTCGCTAGTGTCTTTAATGAGATGCGCCGCCAGCGTGCGCAACGGCCCCAGTTGCCGACAGATCAACGCCAGTTGCGTCTGCACCAAGCGCTGACCTTCATCGATCTCATCCGGCATCTGCTCAAGCCCATTGGCCAGGGCCTCTTCCTCATCACTCTGAATCGCAATCGGCTGTTTGCTCGCCAGGCCTTGAGCGATTTCGTCAAGGCTGGCGGCCAGGCTCACGCCGGCGCCGTCGATCAAATGCACGCGTACGTCCGAGGGTAATTGGGCTTCACGGTGTGCCCCCAGCCCCGACAAATAGCTGAGCAAGGTGTGCGACAGCACCAGGAAACGGAACCCGACATCCGCTTCCTTACGGAAGTGCCCCGGCTCCATCAGCATGTTGGCCAGCGTCGTCGACAACGCGGCATCGGCGTTATGCGCATTGCGTCGAGCCAGCCGATAAGCCAGGTCGTCGCTTTTACCGGCGGCGTATTGCTGCATGATCTGGCGCAGGTAAACGCTGTTGCAGGTCAGGGTGTTAGCCAGCACTTTGTTCAGGCGTCGACCCTGCCAGTCCGGCAAAAACAGGAATACCGCCAGACCGGCAATCAGACTGCCGAGCAAGGTATCGAACAGTCGCGGCAGAAGCAGCCCATAACCATCGCCCACCTGGTTGAAGCAGAACAGCACCAGAAGCGTGATCGCGGCAGTCGCCAGCGTGTAGCGAGTGGTGCGGTTGGTAAAGAATACGACCCCGGCAACGATGGCGAAGCTCGACTGCACCAACGGATTTGGAAACAGATCGAACAACGCCCAGGCCACGGTCAGGCCGATGGCGGTGCCGATGATCCGCTGCCCGAGTTTGCGGCGGGTGGCGCCGTAGTTCGGCTGACAGACAAACAGCGTGGTGAGGATGATCCAGTAACCTTGCGACGGGTGGATCAAATGCACCATGCCGTAGCCGATGCTCAATGCCAGGGGCAGGCGCAGGGCATGGCGGAATAGCAAGGACGTCGGCGTCAGCTGCGTGCGCAAGCGTATCCAGACATCCTTGAGGCTGTGTGGCGAACGGTCGAGCAGGCTGCTGTCGGTGGCGTCTGCGAGCGCATCGGGGTTGCTGGCATCGCTGAGCAAACGGTCGAGAGTGCCGAGGTTGGCAGCCAGCGCTCGCAACGAACGCAACAGACCGCGCCAGGCTGGATTACTCTGGATACGCAGGTGTTCGAGGGAGGCGTGCAGGTCGCTCAGGGCTCCGGCGAAGCTTGCGTCATAGATGAACGGTTGACGCATCTGGATCGATTCGGCCAGCGCGCGGCAAGCCTTACCTTGTTGGCGCAGCAGACGCTGACAGCGGAACAGCACGTCGCTATGAAAGAACGCTTCGGCCAGTGCGTTATAGGGGTAATGCGAGGAACTGGCGCGCTCGTGGATGTCCTGGGCGAGAAAGTACAGCTTCAGATAACGGCTGACTTTCACGCCCGGCCGACCGTCGCCGACCCGATGCAGAATGATTTCCTTGGCGGCGTTCAAGGCCGCCACCACCCGACCGTTCTGCTGTGCCAGTTCCAGCCGCTGTGCTTCCACGTCCATCTGCCGGATCGGTTCGAACAGCGACGATTTGAGTTTCAGGTAATAACCCAGTTCACGGAACAGCCGCGCCAGGCTTTGCTGCACCGGTTGGTTGGAAAACATTGCCTGCCACAGCACCGAGAGCAAGCCGTACCAGGCCGCACCGGCCACCAGCAGCACCGGTTCGTGCCAGAAATCAGTGACTGCGCCACCGCGCTGGTCCACGCCGATCATGGTGTAGACCGACAGAATCAGCGTCGCCGAAGCAATCGCGCCGTAACGTTCGCCCAGCGCGCCGAGCATGGTCAGGCAGAAGCTGGCCAGTGCAAAGGCGATGATAAAGAGGATGGGGTAGGGGAAGAGCAGTTCGACGGACAGTGCGGCGACCATAAAACACACCAGCGTCACGGCCAGCGCGTTGAGGCGACCTTGCCAACTGTCGTCGGTTTCGGCCAGGGCGCTGGCGATGATCCCCAGGAACAACGGGATCAACAGCCCCATTTCATCCTGATACCAACACAGCGCCATGGTGCCGGTCAGGGCGATGAAAACCCGCACGCTGTAACTGAATTTATCCAGCGCCCAGAGGCGGCGCAGAGACTGCCGAAATGTGGTCGATGACATGAAGTGCGAAGGCCTTCCGAGGCAATGACGCTAAATTGAGCCACTAATGACGCCGACGCAATGGCGCCGATCACATCTGACAGCAAAATCTGTTCCTGACCAGTCACCATAGATTCAATGTGGGAGCGGCGGTGCGACGATTCGACTTGCTCGCGAAGAGGTCAGTACATTCAACATCGATGTTGACTGTCAGACCGCCTTCGCGAGCAAGCCCGCTCCCACATTTAATTTGTGTTTGTCAGACGAATTGCGCGGCAGCGTAACCGGAAGCCCAGGCCCACTGGAAATTGAAACCACCCAGATGCCCGGTGACGTCGAGCACTTCTCCGATGAAATACAGCCCCGGGCTTTTCAGCGATTCCATGGTCTTGGATGACACCTCGCGCGTGTCGACCCCACCCAGGGTCACTTCGGCCGTGCGGTAGCCTTCAGTGCCGGCCGGCACGACTTTCCAGCTCGCCAGTTTTTCGGCGATGTCCGCCAGTTCGGCGTGGGTGTACTGCTTCATCGGCTTGGAGACGAACCAGTTGTCCGCCAGAAGGTTGGCCATCTTCTTGGTGAAGATTTCACCGAGCAAGGTTTTCAACTCGCTATTCGGGCGTTCGGCCTGCTGCTGTTGCAGCCAGGTCGGCACGTCGTGATCCGGCATCAGGTTGATTTCCACCGTGTCGCCGGATTCCCAGAACGACGAAATCTGTAAGATCGCCGGTCCGCTGAGGCCGCGATGGGTGAACAGAATGTTCTCGCGGAAACTCTGGTCGTTGCAGCTCACCAGGCAATCCACCGACGTACCGGACAGCTCGGTGCAAAGCTCCTTGAGCTGATCGGTGATGGTGAACGGCACGAGACCGGCGCGGGTCGGCAGCAGGTCGTGGCCGAATTGCTTGGCTACCTGATAGCCGAAACCGGTAGCGCCGAGGGTCGGAATCGACAGGCCACCGGTGGCGATTACCAGCGATTCGCAGGTGATTTGCCCCAGCGTGGTGTCGAGCAGATAACCGCTTTCGAGTTTTTCGATCGTCTGGATCGAGGTGTCCAGATGCAGGCTGACGCCGACCTGATCGCACTCGTTGAGCAGCATTTCGAGGATGTCGCTGGATTTGTTATCGCAGAACAACTGGCCGAGTTTCTTCTCGTGGTACGGCACGCCGTGCTTGGCCACCATGCCAATGAAATCCCACTGGGTGTAGCGCGCCAGCGCGGATTTGCAGAAGTGGGCGTTCTGCGACAGGAAGTTGCTCGGCTCTGTGTACATGTTGGTGAAATTGCAGCGGCCACCGCCCGACATCAGGATTTTCTTGCCGGCCTTGTTCGCATGATCGAGCAACATCACTTTGCGCCCGCGCCCGGCGGCGGTCAGCGCACACATCAACCCTGCGGCGCCAGCGCCAATGATCACGACTTCGGTAGAGCGCAAAACGGTGTCCTCACACAATGATCGTTCCCACGCTCTGCGTGGGAATTGCCGCCATGGACGCTCCGCGTCCGCTGTTATGTGACGCAGAGCGTCACGGGATGCATTCCCACGCAGAGCGTGGGAACGATCAGGTTAGAGGATGCGCACGCGCAATGAGCGGCCTTTGATCTTGCCGTCGTTCAAACGCTGCAAGGCCTGCTTGGCAATCCCGCGTTCCACGGCCACGTAAGCCTGGAAGTCGAAAATAGCAATCTTGCCGACCTGAGCGCCCGGAATGCCGGCGTCGCCGGTCAGTGCGCCGAGAATGTCGCCCGGGCGCACCTTGTCTTTACGACCGGCGCCGATGCACAGCGTGCTCATCACCGGCAACAGCGGACCACCGCCCTGGGACGTGAGGCTGTCCAGCTGATCCCAGCTCAACGGTGACTTCTGCAACTGCTCGATGGCCTGGGCGCGGTGGGCTTCGGACGGTGCGACCAGACTGATCGCGATGCCTTTCTCGCCGGCACGCCCGGTACGGCCAACACGGTGGATGTGGATTTCCGAGTCACGGGCCAGTTCGACGTTGATCACCATGTCCAGCGCATCGATATCCAGCCCGCGCGCGGCGACGTCGGTGGCGACCAATACCGAAGTACTGCGGTTGGCGAACATCGCCAGCACCTGATCGCGGTCGCGCTGTTCCAGATCACCGTGCAGGCCGACCGCGGAAATGCCTTTAGCGGTCAGATGATCGACGGTTTCCTGAACCTGCTGCTTGGTGAAGCAGAACGCTACGCAAGACGCCGGGCGGAAGTGGCCGAGCACCTTGGTCACAGCGCTCATGCGCTCTTCAGGGGCAATCTCGTAGAAGCGTTGTTCAATCTGCGTATCGTCGTGGAACGCCTCGGCTTTCACTTGCTGCGGGTTGCGCATGAACTTCGACGCCAGCTGCTTGATACCCACTGGGTAAGTGGCGGAGAACAGCAGGGTCTGGCGACGCTCCGGAGCCTGCATGATGATTTCTTCGATGGAATCGTAGAAACCCATGTCGAGCATGCGATCGGCTTCGTCGAGGATCAGGGTGTTCAGGCCATGAAGCACCAGCGAACCCTTGCGCAGGTGCTGCTGGATACGCCCCGGGGTGCCGACGATGATATGCGCGCCGTGCTCCAGCGAGCCGATCTGCGGGCCGAAGGACACGCCGCCACACAGGGTCAGCACTTTGATGTTGTCTTCGGCACGGGCCAGACGACGGATTTCCTTGGCGACCTGGTCAGCCAATTCGCGAGTCGGGCAAATGACCAGTGCCTGGCAACCGAAATAGCGCGGATTGATCGGGTTCAACAGGCCGATACCGAAGGCGGCGGTCTTGCCGCTGCCGGTCTTGGCCTGGGCGATCAGGTCCATCCCCTTGAGGATCACCGGCAAGCTTTGCGCCTGGATCGGCGTCATCTGGGCATAACCGAGGGAGTCGAGGTTAGCCAGCATGGCGGCGGACAGCGGCAAAGTATTAAAAGCGGTGGCGATGGTGGTCACGGGACTGGCCTGCAAAACAAAATGTCGCGCAGTGTATCAGTCCGGTGGCCATTCGCCCTAAGGTTCGATGTGCTCTTCCGGATGCCTGACGCGCCGTCCGTCAGTTCTAGACAGCTGCGAGAAGATCGTCGCAGCCAGCATCGCCATGATTCCGACCGTCACAAACGTCAGCTGGAACGCGCCCAGGACCGTGTCCGCGCCGTCATTGCCAATCTGTGCCGTGAAGCCGCCGAGCAGGGCACCGGCGCAGGCCACGCCGAGACTCAAGGACAATTGCGCGACCACCGACAGCAAACTGTTGCCGCTGCTGGCGCTGGCGTCGTCGAGATCGATCAGGGTGACGGTGTTCATCGCAGTGAACTGCAAGGAGTTGATTGCCCCCAGAACCGCCAATTGAGCCAGCAGCAGCCAATACGGCGTCTGCTCGCTGACCAGGCCCATGCTTGCCAGCATGATGCCCAGCGCCAGCGTGTTGCCGGTCAGCACGGTGCGGTAGCCGAAACGTTCGATCAGCGGCCGCGCCACCGACTTGGCGACCATCGCGGCCGCAGCCAGGGGCAGCATGCTCATCCCGGCCTGTGATGGCGAATAACCCAGCGCCACTTGCAACAGCAATGGCACCAGAAACGGTAATGCGCCGCTGCCCAGACGGGCGAACAGGTTGCCGAGAATGCCCACGGCGAAGGTCCGGGTCTTGAACAGCGACGGCGCAAACAGCGGATTGTCGATGTGTCCGGCACGCAGCCAATACGCCGCCAGACAGGCCATGCCGGCAAACAGCAGCAACATCACTCGCAGGTGCGGCAGGTGCAGTTCGCCAAGGCCTTCCATGGCGATGGTGATCAATACCATCGCCGCGCCGAACAGCAAAAAGCCCAGGCTATCGAAACGGGTGCGCTCACTGCCGCGCAGGTCGGGAATGAATTTCCATACCGCGTAGCAACCGAGGACACCCACCGGCAGGTTGATCAGAAAGATCCAGTGCCAGGTCAGGTATTGCACCATCCAGCCGCCCATGGTCGGGCCGATCAGCGGGCCGAGCAGGCCGGGAATGGTAATGAACCCCATGATCCGCACCAGCTCCGAGCGGGGATACGCGCGCAGCACCACCAATCGCCCGACCGGCAGCATCAACGCGCCGCCGAGGCCCTGGATCACCCGGGCGCCGATAAGCATGCTCAAGGTGTCGGACAAAGCGCAGAGCAATGAGCCGAAGCTGAACAGGAGGATCGCGCCGAAGAAGATTTTTCGGGTGCCAAAGCGGTCGGCGATCCAGCCAGAGGCGGGGATCAACAAGGCGACGGTGAGCATGTAGGCGATGATCACGCCCTGCATGCGCAGCGGGTCTTCGGCTAGGTCCCGGGCCATGGCGGGCAGGGCGGTGTTGAGGATCGTCCCGTCGAGGGACTGCATGAAGAAGGCAATGGCCACCACCCAGGGTACCCAGCGGGCGGTGACGGCATCGAGAGGTGGGTGGTTGGGCATGGGACCTCTTGTAGGTGGAGATGATCGTTCCCCCGCTCCGCGTGGGAATGCATCCTGTGACGCTCTGCGTCACGCCTGCAATGGGACGCGGAGCGTCCCGGGCGGCATTCCCACGCAGAGCGTGGGAACGATCTATGTCAGAGCGTCAACGTAAGTCGGCTGACGAGCGCGCCGGGTAACAGTGCCGAGGCCGTGGCCCGCTGGCTGTAGGTACTTGCCGACAGCAGCAACTCACGCTCCTCGGTCAACGCTTCCAACTGCGACCCGAGCAGGCTGTAGACGCTGTCATCGAAACGCATGGTGCTGACCGGTGCCTGAATCTCGCCGTTCTCGACCCAGAAGGTCGCAAAACGGGTCATGCCGGTCAGGCGCGCCGCCGGTTGGTCGGAGTAGTTCAGGTACCACAGGTTGCTGATGTAGAGCCCGGTGCCGAGGCGCTTGAGGATGTCTGCCTGCTCCAGGTTGCCGCCTTTCATGACCAGCGCCGTCGGGTATTCATGGCTGCTGGCGCCGTTGGCAGTGAGGTCGTATTCGGCGGCGCTACGGGAATTGATCAGTCGGGCATTGGCCATGCCTTTGGCGATCAACCCCAGATCATTGCGAGGATAACCTTCGTCGGAAAACGCCGGGCTCAGGGAACCGCTGACCTGTTCACTCAACCATACGTTGGGGCTGAAGCAGGTTTCGCTGGCGTAGAGCTTCTGCAACGGGCTCTGTTTACTGGCAATCGCCTGTGCCGAAAACCCGCCCCAGCTGAGCATGCCCATGATTTCTTCCAGCGCTGCCGGCGCCAGATAAGCACGGTATTCGCCGGGCGCCAGCGTGCGCAATGGCCGCCCCAGAAACGCCAATTGCTCGCGGGCCTGCTGGAAGCGCCTGGCAAACCCTTCGCTGTTCCAGTCGTGCCCGGCATAGCTGGCTTTCACCGCCTGACCGTTTTCATGGAACAGGCTGAAATCGAAGTTGAAGCTGTTGGCCTGATGCCAGCCGAAGGCGCCCGCTGAACTGGCAAAACCACGACTGATGGGACCTGCGGCATAGAAACCGACAAGGTCCAGCCCCTTGGCAGCCTGGGTGATCTCAGCGATCACTTGCTCGGTGTCCGGCAGCGGATGCTCCTGCACGTTGTTGCTTTGCCAGTCGTTCTGGTTAAGCAGCAGGTACGGATCCTGAGGTAGCAGTGGCAAGGTTTCACGCAGCTGTTGCAGACCTTCGGCCAGACGCTGAAGATCAACTTCGTGGTCGCCCGACAGCGTGATATTCAGATCGGCATGACGACCATCGTTAATCAATTTGAACCCGACACTCGCCTGCTGCACCTGCCCGGCTTGACGGACTTTGGCATGATTGAAACGCACGAAAGCCGACGATTCGGCGGCGTAGCCGAGGGTGAATTGCTCCGGTCCATGAATGGCGTCGCGCAGCCAATTGACCAAGTCCTTGAATGACTGAGCCTGACTCTTGGAAGTACTCATTCAGGCATCTCCCCCAAACACATCCACATTGCTGAACACACAGGCCGGCGACGCGTGACCGACGCGGATCACCTGGTTCGGTTCGCCCTTGCCGCAGTTCGGCGTGCCTAGCACTTTGACGGTGTTGGCATCGCCGACAGCGCTGAGACTTTTCCAGAATTGTGCAGAAATAGCCCGGTAATTCGGGTTCTTCACCACACCCTTGAGTTCGCCGTTTTCGATCAACTGGCCCCATTCGCAACCGAACTGGAACTTGTTGCGTGCATCGTCGATGGACCACGAACGGTTGGTGCTCATCAAAATGCCGTGCTCGATATTGCCGATCATCTGCACCAGCGGTTGATCGCCTGGCTCGATATTGAGATTGGCCATGCGGTCGATCGGCGGACGGTTCCAGCCGCAGGCGCGGCTGTTGGCAACGCCATCCATGCCGGCGCGAAATTGCGAGAGTGCGCCGCCCAATGGCCGCAGCAGCAAACCTTCTTTAATCAGAAATTGCTTGCTCGCGGCGCTGCCGTCGTCGTCATGCCCATAGCTGGCGAGTTGCTCGGGGATGTCCGGGTCGAACGTCACGTTGAGCAGTTCGGAGCCGTATTGCAGATGGCCGAAGTCTTCTGCCTTGACGAAACTGGTGCCGGCGTAATTGCGTTCATCGCCAAGGATGCGGTCCAGCTCCAACGGGTGACCGATGGATTCATGGATCTGCAGCATCATTTGGTCGGGCATCAGCAACAGATCGCGCGGGCCTTGCGGGGTGTTCGGCGCCAGCAGCAATTGCAGTGCCTGATCGGCGATTTTCGGGCCGGCACCGACCAGGCCGCAACGGCTGATCACATCAAAGCCACCCTGCTGGCCGAAATTCTCGCGGCCTAGAGTGCGAGTCTGGCTGTCGCTGCCGTTGTAGGCAGTGACGTCCATGCTCGGGTAGACGAAGCGCTGGGCCTGACGCAATTCGGCGCCGGCGCTGTTGAGGTAGATTTGCTCGACGTTGGTGATGCCGATGCTCGCCTGCCAGTTCACCAGCCGCTCGTCCTTGGGTACGGCGGCGGATTCGGCACCGAGCAATTGGTAGCAATCGCTCAGGGACGGAAAGGGCTGGTCAAAGTTGGGCGAGAAATAGTCGGCGCGGTCGCTGGAGACGGCTTGCTCGCGCAGGTCGAGCAGGGCGTGAGGCTTGAGTCGACGGGCTTGTTGCTCGGCTTTCTCCAGCGCGGCTTGCAGGCCGGATTGGGACAGGTCGTTGGTCGCGGCATAGGCTTCGACGCCATTGACCCGAACGGTCAGCATCACGCCCTCGTCACGGCTCAGGCTCGGCGGTTCGGCGACGTTCTTGCGCACCGACAGGTACTGGCCGGACTCGCGCACATAACGCAGCGAAAAGAATTCAGCGCCCGTGCGCAAGGCAGCGAAGCGCTGCTTGAGCTGGGGGTAGAAATCGAACATTCGGGAACCTCCTTGGTATGGAGTGGCGGTGTATCGATGTTGCGAGGGGGTGAGGCGTTTGCGTGGCGCTAGATTAGGCCTGCGCGAGGGGAGGATCAAGTTTGGATCAGATTCGGGAAGGATTAAGAAAGTGCAGACGGCGCGTGACGACTTGGCTGATGATTCAGTTCGCGAACAGCCATTGCAGCTTGCTCGCGAACAATTCCACTGTCAGACAGAGGACTGTTTTTAGCCGTTCGAATAAACGAAAGCTGCAACATAAATTAATAGGCTTACAAAAAAAGCAGGCAGAATTTTTCTTGTTTTTGCAACAGCGGTGAAGGTGCCGACCAGCAAGAACAGCTTCAGTGCATCCAGCGTTTCAAATTGCTGTATCAAGGTCAGAGCATCCCTTTTGTTGAATGCAGTGTCGTAAATGATGACGCCCAACATCGCTTGCGCGCTGTAGCTGATGAATCGATAAAAGGAACCTTGGGTTTGCGTGAGTGCAGTGCTGTTTTTGAATGCAAACGGAAGAGCACGAAATGCAAAAGCGGTAACGGCGGAAAATGCAATTAGGAGCCAGATTGTCATGGGGCCAGGTCACCTCGTTTTTTGTAATTATTTTCAATTAATACGATCAATCCACCGATTATAAAAGGTGTGCAGAGCAAGCTGTAATCCTTAAATAGATAGACCAGCAGTGGCGCACCTATAAAGCCAAGCCAGTAACTTGATACTTCAAAATAGTGAGGCCAATGCTTGCCGGCCAAAGCGGTAAATTGTAGCGGTAGGAGAAGTGCCATCGCTGCATAGATGACCGGTGAGGTGAGTTCTGCTCCGGCGATGAAACCGATGTAGGTGCAGATAATTGATACAGCAAATATGGGAATGCCAAGGCCGATCATGTAAGTGAAGGGGTGTTCGGTTTTTCGCTTGAATCGAGTAACGCACCCTGTAAATATTGAAGGAGTGATCAGAATCAAGGAAGCCATGGATTTCATGGTGGAAGTATTTCTTATATAGGGAGCAAGTGTTGCGGAAAGTAGTACGAAGCGAGCGTTGAGCGCCACGATAATAGGAAGCAATATCCATCCGTCGTTATGGCTTTGTATCAGCAGAAATTGCAGTGGCGTGGAGAATATTAACAGGGTGGTTGCAAGCGCCTGGCTTAGCGATAACGACTGCGTTGCGCTTAAAATGCCTATGGATAAGTAGAGAAAAATGAACGCGACGCCAAATGTTATTGCGTCACGTGCACCTTCAACAAAAACGGTGATGGCCGAAGAACGAGCGGACGTATTTTGAGTCACCATCAATGGGCTTCCCGCGTATAGGTTGTTTCATCCAGCGGAAAGTAATGCTTTCTAGGGCCCTTGCTTCGGAACAGTAATCGAGGTGTTGTGTTGAATGTCGAGGTGTGCGCTTGTTCGCGAGCCTCGCTGGCATCGATGTTCAGCATCGGACGGGCATGCAATATCTTGTGGTTGGCCACGATCAGGAACGTGCCGGTTTCGGCTGTTGAAACATGGCATCTTGCGTTTGGCAGGCCTGCCCGGATTTTGTCCAGCACGTGCTGGCCGCCATCTGTTGCGCGCATCCGCTCTCCATTCTCCGAATCAATGCGGAAATCCAGCGAAAAATTAAAACCGTAGAGTTCAGAAAACTTAACGACATGACGAACCCGTTTTTTTAGGCCACTGACATTTTTGCCAGAAATGAACGTTGCTTGCATCGTCAATAATTCGTGCATTTCCTCATCGTTCAAGTCGCACAGTAGATCGCATGGGAAATAATAGGCAGTGGGGGTTTTTGTAATGTCACGGCAAACGGTCAGAGCCAGGTAGTCAACGTTCAAATTTTCATATAGGTCATCGGAGTGCGGTGTGATATCGCCATGACCATTACCCCATTCCCGATATTTTTCTGCAAAGGGTTTTAGATACAGCGCTTTGTGTTCTTCGTATTCGTATTTTATATCGGTGAGATGAAACAGGTCAGCCAATGCCTCATGCACGGTCAAGGCAAGTTTGGGTGAGTCAAGGCTGAATACATTTTTGATGCAGACGGCCGCGCATCCATTTGCCAGTCCTACCTTGTCAAAGTAGAAGGTGTCTTCAGCACGTAGGTAAGTTAAAAAAAGATTAACCAGTTGTGTTTTTAAGATGTGCGTTTCTTGATGGTTGTTTTTATTCCACCAGGATTCAACAACGCCGGTCAAGTAACCGAAGTCCAGGGTAATTGTTTTTTCTTTGGATATTTTTTCTCGAAAATAACTCGCTTCCTTAGTAAGGTCGATGTCAGGCATGTCTTGGTCTCCATTAAAATTATTTTTATCCGGCTGAAGCGCCGGGGCTGATTGTAAGGGAGGTTCTTAAGTTCGTGGGGAATACAAGTGTTACGAGTTTTGTTGAGGTGTTTTAATTGATTTTTAGTTGCCGGGTGAGGGATGTTGTTTGATGTGTGAAGTTTGTGGCCAAAAAAAACCGCCAACCCAGGAAGGTTGGCGGTTTTGGTTGAAACAAGTGCGCTAATTGTTACTGAGTAGTCTGCCCCACTTCACGCACTGGCTTACCCTTCACGGGTGCATCACCGGCCACGTAGTAGGCAGCCTTGCTACGCGGCAACGGCTTGCGACCACGGATTTTGTCGGCGATTTTCTCGGCCATCATGATCGTCGGCGCGTTCAAGTTGCCGGTGGTGATGATCGGCATGATCGAGGCATCGACCACGCGCAGGGCTTGCAGGCCGTGCACACGACCTTCGCCATCGACCACGGCCATGTCGTCGGTGCCCATCTTGCACGAGCAGGACGGGTGGAACGCAGTTTCGGCGTGCTCGCGGATGAACTTGTCCAGCTGTTCATCGGTTTGCACGTCGATGCCCGGGCTGATTTCGCGACCACGGAAGGCGTCCAATGCTGGCTGTTGCATGATTTCACGGGTCAGGCGGATGCCGTCGCGGAACTCCTGCCAGTCCTGCTCGGTGGCCATATAGTTGAACAGAATGCTCGGGTACTGGCGCGGGTCCTTGGACTTGGCCTGGATGCGACCGCGACTCGGCGAACGCATCGAGCCCATGTGCGCCTGGAAGCCATGTTCTTTTACACCGTTGCTGCCGTTGTAGTTAATCGCCACCGGCAGGAAGTGGTACTGAATGTTCGGCCATTCGAAGTCTGGGCGGGTGCGGATGAAACCACCGGCCTCGAACTGGTTGCTGGCGCCGATACCGCTGCCGTTGAACAGCCACTCGGCACCGATGGCCGGTTGGTTGTGCAGCAGTAGCGAGGGGTACAGCGAGACCGGTTGGGTGCAGGCGTATTGCAGGTACAACTCGAGGTGGTCCTGCAGGTTTTCACCGACGCCTGGCAGGTCGTGGACCACCGGAATGTCGAGTTTCTTCAGCAGTTCGGCCGGGCCGACACCGGAACGTTGCAGAATCTGCGGCGAAGCG
The DNA here is from genome assembly GCF_022014505.1 of Pseudomonas sp. PGPR40. NCBI lineage: Bacteria > Pseudomonadati > Pseudomonadota > Gammaproteobacteria > Pseudomonadales > Pseudomonadaceae > Pseudomonas > Pseudomonas sp. PGPR40. The sequence goes on from NZ_JAKLSP010000043.1 coordinate 18,811, forward strand.
ATGGCGCCGGAGCACAGCAGCACTTCCTTGCGGGCGCGGGCTTCAACGCGCTCTTCAGCGGCGCCGATCAGGTAACGCACGCCGACTGCACGCTTGCCTTCGAACACGATCTTGTCGGTCAGGGCGTGGGTGACGATGGTCAGGGTCGAACGCTTCTTCGCGATATCCAGGTAACCGCGAGCGGTGCTGGCGCGACGGCCGTTCGGCGTCACGGTGCGGTCCATCGGGCCGAAGCCTTCTTGCTGGTAGCCGTTGAGATCTTCGGTACGCGGGTAACCGGCCTGCACGCCGGCTTCAACCATCGCGTGGAACAGCGGGTTATTGCCGGCTTTCGGCGTGGTCACGCTGACCGGACCGTCGCCACCGTGGTAGTCGTTCGGGCCGATGTCACGGGTTTCCGCCTTGCGGAAATACGGCAGGCAGTCGAGGTAGGTCCAGTCTTCCAGACCGGGCAGTTTGGCCCAGCCGTCGTAGTCCATCGCGTTGCCGCGGATATAGCACATGCCGTTGATCAGCGACGAGCCACCGAGGCCCTTGCCGCGACCGCATTCCATTCGGCGACCGTCCATGTGTGGCTCTGGATCGGTTTCATACGCCCAGTTATAGCGACGACCTTGCAGCGGGAACGCCAGGGCGGCCGGCATTTGCGTGCGGAAGTCGAGACGGTAATCCGGGCCGCCCGCTTCGAGCAGCAGAACGGTGACGCCTTCATCTTCAGTCAGGCGGGTCGCCAGGGTGTTACCGGCCGAGCCGGCACCGATGATGATGTAATCGAATTCTTGGGACATTGAAATGCACCCTCTTTGGTGTTGGGTCAGGTCAGGCCATGGCGAGTGCTGCGCACTCGATTCGCGGGCAAGCCTCGCTCCTACAGGATCGGGGTTACCGCAGATCTGGCGAACGACGCCAAACCTGTAGGAGCGAGGCTTGCCCGCGAAGGCGGCCTCGCAGGCGAAACAAATACCGCCTTAGAACACCGAGGCGTAATCGCCCAGTTCGACCTGTACCGATTTGATGCGGGTGAAGTTGTTCAGTGAGCTGATGCCGTTCTCACGGCCCACGCCCGACTGCTTGTAGCCGCCGACCGGCATCTTGGCGTCGGACTCGCCCCAGGCATTGATCCAGCAGATACCGGCTTCCAGTTGATGGATCACACGGTGAGCGCGGTTCAGGTCTTTGGTGACGACGCCAGCGGCCAAACCGAACTCGGTGTCGTTGGCACGACGGATCACTTCTTCTTCGGTTTCGTAGGTCAGGATGCTCATCACCGGGCCGAAGATTTCTTCGCGTACGATGGTCATCTCGTCGGTGCAATCAGTGAACACGGTCGGTGCCACGAACGCGCCTTTGGCGAATTCGCCATCGGTCAGACGATCGCCGCCGCATAGCAGGCGAGCGCCTTCTTCCTTACCTTTGGCGATGTAACCCAGCACGCTTTCCATGTGGGCGAAGCTGACCAGAGGACCGAAGTTGGTGTTTTCGTCTTGCGGGTTGCCGACGCGAATGCGCGCAACGCGTTCAACGATCTTGGCTTCGAAAGCGGCTTTCAGGTGGCTCGGTACGAACACGCGAGTGCCGTTGGTGCAGACCTGGCCGGAGCTGTAGAAGTTGGCCATCATCGCGGTGTCGGCGGCGCGATCCAGGTCGGCGTCGTCGAAAATGATCAGCGGGGATTTGCCGCCCAGTTCCATGGTCACGTCTTTCAGCGACGAGGCGGAAGCGCTGGCCATCACCTTCTTGCCGGTGTCGGTGCCGCCGGTGAAGGAGATTTTTTCGATGCGTGGGTGTTCGGTCAGCCAGGTGCCGACTTCACGGCCGCTGCCGGTCAGTACGTTAAACACGCCGGCTGGCAGGCCTGCTTCGGTGTAGATCTCGGCCAGTTTGAGGGTGGTCAGGGAGGTTACTTCGCTTGGCTTGAAGATCATCGCGTTACCGGCCGCCAGGGCTGGTGCGGATTTCCACAGGGCGATCTGGATCGGGTAGTTCCAGGCGCCGATACCGGCCACGACGCCCAGCGGCTCGCGACGGGTGTAGACGAACGAAGTGGTACGCAGCGGAATCTGCTCGCCTTCGATGGCCGGCACCAGGCCTGCGTAGTACTCCAGCACATCAGCGCCGGTGACGATGTCGACGTACTTGGTTTCGGAGAACGCCTTGCCGGTGTCCAGGGTTTCCAGGGCGGCCAGTTCATCATTGCGCTCGCGCAGGATGTCAACGGCACGACGCAGGATGCGCGAACGTTCCATGGCGGTCATCGCGGCCCAGATTTTCTGACCCTTTTCGGCGCTGACCACAGCGCGCTCAACGTCTGCCTGGGTCGCACGTTGTACGGTTGCGAGGACTTCACCGTTAGCCGGGTTGATGGCTTCGAAGGTGGCGTCGCTGCTGGCGTCACTGTAGCCGCCATCGATGTAGAGTTTTTGCAGTTCGAAACGGGCCATAAAGTCCTCGCAAGTGCATAAGTGGTTGGCGTTGACCACCGGGCGAGCCGTGTAGCAGTGGCATCGCGGTCGGTAGCGGTTCAGGGGCTGAGCGGTTTTATGTGTGCTCTAACTCACCTGTTTGGCCAGTTGGAAATCCATGTATTCATAAGCGATCTGGTGCGCCTGCCCGGTGTCGAAAGCATCTCCCGACAGCGCGCCGCGCAACCACAAACCGTCAATGAGGGCTGCCAGGCCACGGGCGGCGGTGCGCGCATCATCGAGCGGCAACACACGGCGGAACTGGCAGCACAGGTTGGAATACAGACGGTGATCATTGATCCGCTGCAACCTGTGCAATGACGGGTGATGCATGCTGGCGGCCCAGAAGGCCAGCCAGGTTTTCATTGCCGGGACGTTGACCTGGCTGGCGTCGAAGTTGCCTTCGATAATCACCTGGAGGTGAGCCCGTGGGCTGGTGTCCTCCAGCGCCTGACGGCGCGCGGTGACGTTCTCGCTGAGGACACTCATCAGATACTGCGCCGTGGCGGCGATCAGGCCGTTCTTGTCCTGAAAGTAGTGACTGATGATGCCATTCGAGACACCGGCCAAACGGGCGATCAGCGCAATGCTGGCGTCCCCCATGCCGACTTGATCGATAGCCTGCAACGTGGCTTCGATCAATTGCTGACGGCGGATGGGTTGCATACCGACCTTGGGCATCTTGCACATCTCCTTAGGCCTTCCGGTGGACGAAAAAACGGCTACCGGATCAAGGGCCAGTCTATTTTGTTTTGATTGAACGTTCAATCAACAAAGAATAAGATCTGCGACAATTCGTCGCGACTTACAGATTTTTCCTACGTGTAAATGGCGATAAACCGACATCCAAAAATGCTCGAAACCTATACGCACTGGCGTTCCAAGGGTTTCGGGCTTTTTTCGGGGTGTCTTTATATCACCCGCCGGTCGGCTGCCAACTAACCGATTGGTCGGGTACCGCGTTGCCTTGTGTTCTTCTCTCGCACTGCCTGGAGCATCTGTGCCATGAGTTCTGCCTCTCTAATAAAGACCCCGCCCGAGAAGGTGACGGTCAACGGTTGGGTGTTCTACACCTCTACCGCGTTGATTCTGCTGTTGACCGCCATTCTGATCATCGCCCCGCAAGAGGCCGGCAAAATGCTCGGCATTGCCCAGGCCTGGTTGTCCCGCAGCTTCGGCTGGTACTACATGGTGGTGATCGCCGCTTATCTGGTTTTTGTGGTGGGCCTGGCGTTTTCGTCCTACGGCAAACTCAAGCTGGGCAGCAAGGATGACACCCCGGATTTCAGCTACGGTGCCTGGGCGGGGATGCTGTTCTCGTCGGGTATCGGCATCTCGTTGTTGTACTTCGGTGCTTCCGAGCCGCTGGACCATTATTTCAATCCACCGGAAGGCGTGGCCGGCAGCAACCTTGCGGCCCGTCAGGCGGTGCAGCTGACGTTCCTGCATTGGGGCCTGCATGGCTGGGCGATCTACGCACTGGTCGGCTTGGCCGTGGCGTACTTTGCGTACCGTCATAATCAGCCGCTGGCGTTGCGGTCGGCGTTGTATCCGCTGGTCGGCGAGCGTTGGGTCAAAGGCGCGGCCGGTCATGCGGTGGACGGCTTCGGCATGTTCGTGACCCTGCTGGGGCTGGTGACGAACCTGGGGATCGGTTCGCTGCAAGTGTCGTCCGGGCTGGAAAACCTGTTCGGCATGGAACACAGCAACACCAACCTGCTGATCGTGATCATCGTGATGAGCACCGTGGCGACCATCGCCGCTGTGTCCGGCGTGGAAAACGGCATTCGTCGTCTGTCCAACCTGAACATCGTGCTGTTCAGCGGTCTGCTGATTTTCGTGCTGTTGTTCGGCCCGACCCTGCACTTGCTCAACGGCTTTGTGCAGAACATCGGCGACTACCTGAACGGCGTGGTGTTGAAGACATTCGACCTCTATGTGTACGAAGCCGACAACGCCAAATCCGAGCGCTGGCTGGGCCTGTGGACTCTGTTCTACTGGGCCTGGTGGATTTCCTGGGCACCATTCGTAGGTATGTTCATCGCGCGTATTTCCCGTGGTCGCACGGTGCGTGAACTGGTGGCCGGCGTGTTGCTGATTCCGCTGGGCTTCACCCTGGCATGGCTGTCGATTTTCGGTAACTCGGCCCTGGACCTGGTGATGAACCATGGGGCGGTGGAACTCGGGAAGACGGCGCTGGAACAGCCGTCGATGGCGATCTACCAATTGCTTGAGCATTACCCGGCGTCGAAGATCGTGATCGGCGTGTCGATTTTTGTCGGTTTCGTGCTGTTCCTGACCCCGGCGGATTCCGGCGCGGTGATGATGGCCAACCTTTCCTGCAAGGGCGGCAATGTTGACGAGGATGCGCCGCACTGGCTGCGGATTTTCTGGTCGGCGGTGATCACCCTGGTGACCATCGGTCTTCTGTTTGCCGGTAACTTCGAAGCCATGCAAACCATGGTGGTGCTGGCCGGTCTGCCGTTCTCAGTGGTGCTGGTGTTCTTCATGTTCGGCTTGCACAAGGCCATGCGCCAGGACGTGCAGATCGAACAGGAGCAAGCGGAGCTGGCGGCGCGTGGTCGTCGTGGTTTCAGCGAGCGACTGACGCAACTGGATCTGCAACCGAACCAGTCGATCGTTCAGCGTTTCATGGACAAGCAAGTCAGCCCGGCGCTGGAAGATGCGGCTGTGCAATTGCGTGCTCAGGGTCTGGATGTGCAGACGTTGCTGGGCAAGTCGAAACGCTGCATGGGTGTACGGATCGAGATGGAAGAGGGCAACCCTTTTGTCTACGAAGTGAGCCTGGACGGTTATCTGGCGGCGGCGAGTGACACGGTGTCTGCTGAAAGCGCTGATGAGCCGCGCGCACGTTACTACCGCGCCGAGGTGTACCTGCATAACGGCAGCCAGGATTACGACTTGATGGGCTTCACTCAGGATCAGATCACCCGTGACGTGCTCGATCAGTTTGAAAGCCATCGGCAGCTGCTTGGCCGGGTTTATAGCTGAGTAGCGAGATGATTGTTCCTGGCTCTGCGTGGGAACGCAAAGGGGCTCAATAGAGCCCCTTTTTTGTGTGCGCCCAGCATGATCGTTCCCACGCTCTGCGTGGGAATGCCGCCCCGGACGCTCCGCGTCCGCTTTTGAATCGTGACGCGGAGCGTCACCGGATGCATTCCCACGCAGAGCGTGGGAACGATCACGCCGCGATCTCTCGCGGCGTTTTTGTGTCTGCTGCTTCTTACCCCAGGTTCTTGCCGAGCAGCGCGTGGTACAGCTCGCTGTCACCGAGAATCCCGACCACCTTGTTGTTGTCGTGCAGCACCAGCTTGTTGCCGGTCTGGTAACGAATCTGCAGCGCATCGCGCATGCCGATGTTGGAGTCCACCAGTGTCGGCCGACGACCCAAACCTTCAACCGCTTGCCCCGGTATCCAGTTCTGCAGGTCCAGGCTCGAGCCGTTCTGGCGTGCGCCTTTGATGGTGTTGCCTTCAGCCAGGTCCAGCCACGAATCGCCGCCTGGATCCAGGCATACCGAACCGTTGATGCGTTTGCACTTGTCCAGGGTGCGCATCAGGCTGCGCCCGCACAATACGTTCAGCGGATTGGTGTGGGCGACGAAGGTGCGCACGTAATCGTCCGCAGGATTGAGGACGATTTCTTCCGGCTTGCTGTACTGGATGATCCGGCCGTCTTTCATGATCGCGATACGGCTGCCGAGCTTCAGGGCTTCATCGAGGTCGTGACTCACGAAGACGATGGTTTTGCTGAGCTTGCGTTGCAGTTCCAGCAGTTCGTCTTGCAGGCCCTGGCGAATCAGCGGGTCGAGGGCCGAGAACGGTTCGTCCATCAGCAGAATGTCAGCGTCCATCGCCAGTGCGCGGGCCAGGCCCACACGCTGTTGCATACCACCGGAAAGCTCATCGGGTTTCTTGTTGCGCCATTGGGTCAGGCCCACCAGTTCGAGTTTTTCATCGACCAGTTTTTTCCGTTCCTTCTCCGGCCGGCCCTGCATCTCCAGACCGAAGCTGATGTTCTCGCGCACCGTCAGCCAAGGCATCAGGGCGAACTTCTGGAACACCATCGCAATGCGCTTGGTGCGCATCATTTTCAGTTCCGCCGGGGTACAGGAAGCGATGTCGATCTGCTTGCCTTCGTGCTCGACGAACAACTTGCCACGACTGACAGTGTTGAGGCCGTTGATGCAGCGCAACAGGCTGGACTTGCCGGAGCCGGACAGGCCCATCAGTACGCAGATTTCGCCTTTCTCGATGTCCAGGCTGGCTTTTTCGACGCCGACGATTTGCCCGGTCTTTTTCAGAATCTCGTTGCGGGTCATACCCTCGTCGAGGAGTTTAAGGGCCGCGCGCGGATCTTTTGAGAAGATCACGTCCACGTCTTCGAAGCGAATAATGCTCATGCGTCACCCCCTACTTTGGCGTCGGGTTGTTTGCAGATACGGTCGAGCATGATCGCCAGCAATACGATCGCCAGGCCTGCTTCGAAGCCCAGTGCGATATCAGCAGTGTTCAGTGCGTTGACCACGGGTTTGCCCAGGCCGTCGGCGCCCACCAGTGCCGCAATCACCACCATCGACAACGACAGCATGATGCACTGGGTGATGCCGGCCGCGATGCTTGGCATGGCGTGGGGCAGTTCAATCCGTGAAAGCAGTTGACGGCGCGAGCAGCCGAAGGCTTTGCCGGCGTCCATCAATTCCTGCGGAACATCGCGAATACCCAGGTAGGTCAAGCGGATAGGCGCGGCAATCGCGAACACCACCGTCGAGATCAGACCCGGGACCACACCCAGACCGAAGAGGGTCAGGGTAGGAATGAGGTACACGAAAGTCGGCACGGTTTGCATCAGATCGAGCACCGGCCGCATCACTGTGTAGAACATCGGTTTGTGCGCGGCGACGATGCCCAACGGCACGCCGATCAGCACGCACACCAGGGTGGCGAACAACACCTGGGCGAGAGTTTCCATGGTTTCCTGCCAGTACCCCAGATTGAGGATCAGCAGAAAGGAGGCGACGACGAAAGCGGTCAGGCCCCATTTGCGTTGGATGAAGTGTGCCAGTAGCGCGATGAGGCCGATCAATGCCAGCGGGTTGAACCAGGTCAGCGCAAAAGTCACGCCGTGGATCATCGTTTCCAGTGACACGGCGATTGCGTCGAAGGTGTTGGCGCCGTTTTGCGTCAACCATTCAACGAAGCCCGCGATGTACTGGCCTAAGGGTATTTTCTGATCAATCAGCATGGTAGTGAACGTCCGCATGCAAGGAAATAACAGCCCGGGCGAGCGAACTCGCCCGGCGTAAGCGATTTTACTGTGCCAACTTGGCTTTCACGGCCTCCAGGCCAGGTTTACCGTCAATGGTGGTCACGCCAGCCAGCCAGGTATCGAGCACCTGTGGATTCTTTTTCAGCCAGGCCTTGGCGGCCGCGTCAGGCTTCATTTTGTCGTCCAGGACGTTGCCCATCAGCGTGCTTTCCATGTCGAGGGTGAACACCAGGTTCTTCAGCAACTGACCCACGTTGCTGCATTCCTGTACGTAGCCCTTGCGGGTGTTGGTGTAGATGGTCGCCTGACCGAAGTTCGGGCCGAAATATTCGTCGCCGCCGGTCAGGTACTTCATCTTGAATCGAGTGTTCATCGGGTGCGGTTCCCAGCCCAGGAACACCACGGCGGTGTTGCGGCGCTGGGCGCGATCGACTTGCGAGAGCATGCCTGCCTCGCTGGACTCGACCACCTTGAAGCCGGCGTCTTTCAGGCCGAAGGCGTTCTTGTCGATCATGCTCTGGATCAGGCGGTTGCCGTCGTTACCCGGTTCGATGCCATAGATCTTGCCGTCGAGTTCTTTCTTGAACTTGGCGATGTCGGCGAAATCTTTCAGACCTTTGTTATACAACTCTTCGGGGACGGCGAGTGTGTATTTTGCATTTTCCAGATTAGCGCGCACGGTCTCTACGGTACCGGCATCGCGATAGGCCTTGATGTCGTTTTCCATGGTCGGCATCCAGTTACCAAGGAATACGTCCATGTTCTTGCCGTCGGCCAGCGACTTGTAGGTCACCGGCACGGAAATCATCGTGGTTTTGGTCTTGTAGCCCAGGGCATCGAGAACGACGCTGGTGGTGGCGGTGGTGACGGTAATGTCCGTCCAGCCGACATCGGAGAAGTTTACGGTGCTGCATTGGGCCGGTTCTGCGGCTTGAGCCAGAAACGGCAGACTCAGCATGGCGGCCAACAACAACGACGGGGAACCTTTCATAAGGGGCGACTCCTTGGTGTTTTTTTTGGCAGTGTTCCGACTGGACCACCGCACTTATCTGTTGCGGTTGGATGGCGTTTTGGAGACAGCTCTACCACGGCGCCGTGCAATCGAGTCGATACGATCATGTACCAGTGAAAATCTGACGCCTACAGGGTGCGTCGTATCCAGTACAGGGATGGTCGCATCCAGTGTCGGTGACGTCGTTTACAGCTTTTTTCGGCCCGTTTTGTCCCTCTGATCCGCAAAAAAACGCCGAAAACACGGCGTGTGAGACACGCGGCGCTGGTGGGCATGAGTGCGTCGGTGTGAGACGTCGAACGACATGGCAAAAGCCTGATGATGCGGCCATCTCGGCGGATTGCAGCTTGAGCGTAGCAGCTCCGTCACTGGGCGCTTTTGCGTCTGGAGCAGGCACATCCAGGAGTTCAGCAGTAATGGCTATCAGCGTTTTCGACCTGTTCAAAATCGGCATCGGCCCTTCCAGTTCACACACCGTGGGGCCTATGCGCGCCGCGGCGCTGTTCGTGCAAGGTTTGCGTGAGCAAGGTGTTTTGGAGCAGGTGCGGCGCGTCGAAGTTCAGCTTTATGGGTCGCTCTCGGCTACCGGCATCGGTCACGGCAGCGACAACGCGGTGATCATGGGGCTGATGGGCGAATGGCCGGACGCGATCGATCCGTCGCAAATCGGCATCCGCATCGAAACCCTGCGTGAAACCGACACGCTGTTGCTCGACGGACGTTTGTCGGTCCCGTTCATCTGGGCCCGGGACATGCGCCTGATCGACGAGAACCTGCCGTTCCACCCCAACGCCATGACCCTGATTGTCGAAGGCGATCACGGCGAGCTGCATCGCGACACCTACTATTCGGTCGGCGGCGGTTTTGTCGTCGATGAGGCACAGGCCTCCAGCGGTGTGGTGGATCTGGACAGCACCGTGCTGCCTTACGACTTCTCCAGTGCCGTCGAGCTGCTCAGTCTCTGCAAGCAGCACAACCTGCGCGTTGCAGAGCTGATGATGGCCAACGAGAAAGTCTGGCGCAGCGAAGAAGAAATTCGCGCCGGTCTGATGAAGCTCTGGCGCGCCATGCAAGATTGCGTGGAGCAAGGCCTCAAGCACGAAGGCATCCTGCCCGGTGGCCTGAATGTGCGTCGTCGCGCAGCCAAACTGCACCGTAGCCTGCAGGAGTTGAACAAGCCCAACGTGATCGGCTCGACGCTGAGCGCCATGGAATGGGTCAACCTGTTCGCTTTGGCGGTCAACGAAGAAAACGCCGCCGGCGGGCGCATGGTTACGGCACCCACCAACGGCGCGGCGGGGATCATTCCGGCGGTATTGCACTACTTCATGAAGTTCAGCGAGGCAGTGACCGACGCCAACGTGGTCGATTACTTCCTCAGTGCCGCGGCAGTAGGGATTCTGTGCAAGAAAAACGCCTCGATCTCCGGCGCCGAAGTCGGTTGCCAGGGCGAAGTCGGTTCGGCCTGCGCCATGGCGGCGGCCGGGTTGGCGGAGATTCTTGGTGCCACGCCGGAGCAGTTGTGCAACGCGGCGGAAATCGGCCTGGAACACAACCTCGGCCTGACCTGCGATCCCGTGGGCGGGCTGGTGCAAGTACCGTGCATCGAGCGCAACGCGATTGCGGCGGTGAAAGCGATCAACGCGGCGCAGATGGCCCTGCGGGGCGACGGTCAGCACTTTATCTCGCTGGATCGGGTGATCCGCACCATGCGTGATACCGGTGCCGACATGCATGACAAATATAAAGAGACATCGCGCGGTGGGTTGGCGGTTAGTGCGGTTGAGTGTTGAAGTGTAAAGTCGGAATTAGTTGGATACAGGTGTAAGTCATTTGCAGCAGTAATGTTCTCTAAAATGCCCGGCTCAATTTCCCGACATCGAGGACATATGCTAACGACAACGCTATCTGGTTCTGTTCCCAATCTTAGTGGAGTGCTTCTGGATCCGGGCTTTCGCGCAAAAACAACGTTGGTACACAAACAATTGGTTTCGGCAGCAAACAATCCGGGCTCGCTTCATCTTGCCAGTAGCAGCAAATCGGCATGGGTAAAGCACGATTGTTCTCCAGCGACGTTGCTGCATAGTGTTGAAGTCCATACCAAGCGAGGCCTGATGAATTTGAATGCGTCGAAGGACTTTGCCACCGGGACGCTCAGCCAAGAGAACAAACGTGAGGTTGAGCGAGCGGTGAGCTCTACGGTGGCCGCGCTGAATCAAATTATGGCCAGGAACGACGCCGGACCGCCGTCAATTACAATTCACGAAAATCATTTGATCGGTGATGGTTTGGTTCATGAGGATCGCAACATTCCTCGACGGGGTAACCCTGACGATTATGATCGTTACCATACTTTGGGAGTCCCTTTTGCGGAAAATGGTCGCATGCAGGCCCATTATCATCTTGAGTTCAGAGGTGGGTTAACCGCTGCAGCATTTGCTGATGTACTTAATGGTCTCAACGATGTAGGGACGGTCATTGCTGGGAGAGAGATAGTTTCAGCAGAAGATATCGGACTGATTCTTGGCAAGATTCCTTCGAGCGATGCTGCAAAGTCATCATTGCGTATGGAAATCAAAGCTGTCCGCCAGTTGATTCCCAGTGAGTTCGATGCAGGCTCATCAAAAACCCAGGCTCGCGATGAGTTGTTTGGCACATTTACCGCATTGGGTAGCGCAAATGTCGAGGTAAACACGGGCCAGGTCTTTAGGAACGCTCACATGAACGGATTTCGCGTTGCAGAGCCTGACTGTCTGGATAACGGCAATACCCGGCTGAGCGATGATCTTGCATTAGTTGAGTCTTTTTCAGATGGTGCTTCGGTTTCTACTTTGACTACCCAGCACTTGTTGGATATTCACCTTTCTTTTCGAAAAGCGATGGCTGATCTACCCGATGCGGGTGTCGTCGGGATGAAGGAGGTCAAAGCGTTTAAAGAGCGGTTGGAGCTAGCCTCACAGCAGGTAGTAAGCATGTTGAGACGTTCCTGATCGTTGCAGGCCTGTTCATGACGAAGACCAGTCAAAACTGCGCACTAAGTGAACGCCCGATTTAAAACGCGCCACCTTTTGGCGCGTCGCTAACAGATAACTCGTTTCCCCGATGGTCGGGTCATATTCGCAGGCTCGACCGTCCGTCACCCGTGCCTGCGGTGACACTCCCCCCATGTAGCGTCGTAGCCCTGTTCCCACAAGTGCTACCGATTTGCTCACAGGCAACGGGGTAGCGGGTTTGCGGCCTCTAATGGCACTTATGACCTCTTATCTCTGCGCGCCATATCTAGACGCATCGCGACGTCGTTTTCAGGAGTTATTGAACACGCATTCAAATTTAGGCATGGCAATTGCTCTGTCATTACAAAGCCCGTCTCCCACGCGAGAACGATGGCAATAAAAAGAGCCTCCGCCTGAGGCCATCACCCGCTTTGTGTGAGGAGATACCGCGATGACGACGTTCAACTCCGGGGCCCAACCCCAGAACCGTGCGCCTCAATCCATCGGCTTTTTGCTGCTGGACAATTTCACGCTTATTTCTCTGGCCTCCGCAGTAGAACCTCTGCGCATGGCCAACCAATTGTCCGGCCGCGAGCTGTATCGCTGGACCACACTCACCGTCGATGGCGGTCAGGTCTGGGCCAGTGACGGTCTACAGATCACTCCCGACGCCTCCATGCACAAAGCGCCGCCCCTGGACACCGTGATTGTCTGCGGCGGTATCGGCATCCAGCGCACCGTAACCCGCGAGCACGTGTCGTGGCTGCAAAGCCAGGCGCGTCAGTCTCGTCGTCTCGGCGCGGTCTGCACCGGCAGCTGGGCCCTGGCCTGTGCTGGCCTGCTGGATGGTTTCGACTGCAGCGTGCACTGGGAATGCCTGGCGGCGATGCAGGAAGCTTTCCCGCGGGTAGCCATGAGCACCCGGCTGTTTACCCTCGACCGTAACCGTTTCACCAGCTCCGGTGGCACCGCGCCGCTGGACATGATGTTGCACCTGATCAGCCGCGATCACGGTCGTGAATTGTCCGCTGCGATCTCGGAAATGTTCGTCTACGAGCGTATCCGCAACGAGCAGGATCACCAGCGCGTGCCGCTCAAGCACATGCTCGGCACCAACCAGCCGAAGTTGCAGGAAATCGTGGCGCTGATGGAAGCCAACCTCGAAGAGCCGATCGATCTCGACGAACTGGCGGTGTACGTCGCCGTTTCGCGTCGTCAGCTGGAGCGGCTGTTCCAGAAGTACCTGCACTGCTCGCCATCGCGTTACTACCTGAAACTGCGCCTTATCCGCGCCCGGCAGCTGCTCAAGCAAACGCCGATGTCGATCATCGAAGTGGCGTCGGTGTGCGGTTTCGTGTCCACGCCGCACTTCTCCAAGTGCTACCGCGAATACTTCGGCATTCCGCCGCGTGACGAGCGTGTAGGCTCCAACACCACACAACAAGTGGCGATGATGCCGCTGCCGCAAGCCCTGGTGCTGTCACCGCTGTCCGGGCCGCTGTCGGCGTTGAGCCAGGCGCGTAATGAGTCGACGTTTGCCAGCGTAAGGCTCTAATGCTCTGATCGTTCCCACGCTCTGCGTGGGAATGCCTCAATGGACGCTCTGCGTCCGCTTCGGCAGGGACGCGGAGCGTCCCGGGCTGCATTCCCACGCAGAGCGTGGGAACGATCATGGCGAGGCGGTACTCAGGCGCTACGGCTTTGCTGGTACTGCGCCAATGCCGGTAACAGTTGCTTGTCGATCGCCTGGCGCACGGCCGGCAGGATGGTCGCGCTGCTGGTGTACATCTGCTTGACCATGGTTCGTAGCGTCATCGCCCGCTCATCGTTCAATCCTCGCACCGCACACTCACAAGCCTGCTCGGCTGTAGAGCCATTCGGCACTTGAAAACCCAACGATTTAAGCTGGCCCAACAGGTCTTCCTGGTCAATCAAATCGGCGTGCATCATGACGCAATCCTTCTTCAGGGAACGGTGTCGTGGTTCGATTCTGGTGGGGGCATGGAGTGGCGGCAAGGGCGATTTGTCGCAATGGCCGCATTGGCTATGAACATGTCGTTTTCGGCTAACTTGCTGCCTACGGGAGTAGGCACACTGGACTCAGCTGGCTTCACGAAGGTTTGGTCACCCTCGCACGGCAGCTCCTCAACAGTACCCACCTCTGCCCCGATCCTGTCACGGCTTGATCGGGGTTTTTTTTGGCCGGTGAATTTGTAGGAGCTGGCTTGCCAGCGAAGCGGTGTGACAGACATATTGGCTTTCGCTGGCAAGCCAGCTCCTACAAGGTTGGTGTGACGCGGTCTACCGTTGCAACACCAAAATCCGCGACAGCAACTCATCCCGATCGACATAACACCCCTGGAAATGCCGGGCGCCTGTTGCGGGATCGAACGCATTGCGGGCGTGAAGGGTGCGGCGGTTGTCGAAGCACCACAGCTCGCCGGGATTGAGCCTTTGCATCAGCCTGAACCGCGCCTCGCGGGTCATCGCAATGAAACGTCGGTAAGCGCGATACAGCTGGGGCATCTGTTCGACTGAAGCATCGAACGGCCCACGCAAAAAGTTCGCCATGCGGATTTCCGACACTTGCCCAAAAGCATCCAGGGCGATGATCGGCGCCAGATAGCGGTGGTCGCTGTGACGGTCCTTGTTGCGAAACTCAACGGGTATTTCACACAAGGCCTGAAACGCCTCGGGATCTTCCTGGCGCAAGGCTTCGGCGATGGCAAAACCGTCGACGAAAATGCTTTCGCCACCGTCGGCGTCATTGACCAGGCAATGCAGAAATTGCAGCCCTGGTTGCAGCTCCCGCGTGGGCAGGTCGCTGTGCAGCGGCAGGTTGAAGGCGGTGTAGGCATTGCTGTCGGCATCGGCCTTTGATTGGACGTTGAACAGCACGCCAAAATTGCTCTCGCGGATGAAGGAAATCCGTTGGGCGATCAGCTTCAGCGAGCCCGGCTCGGTGGGCACACCGCGAACCTGGGTCAGGCCGATGTCACGCACGGCCAGGAGCCATTGCAGCAAGGCATCGTTGTCGTCCATCAATGCCTGATAGTTGAACACCGGCAACTTCAGCTAGCTGTCCCACCGCTTGCTTTTCGGTTTGGCGGCCCGGTGTTCGGCGCGGGATTCATCGTCATAGGCGTGGGCCCGCAGCCAGCCCGGGTCGAAGCGGCTGAGGTGGCCGTCCTGCCAATCGACACACAGGCAACCATCGGTATCGATTCGGGCGCTGTCGGGGATCAGATTTTCCGCGACATCGACGATTTCCAGCACTTGCTCGCGGGTCACCGTGTAGACGCACTGCGGGCACGGGCAGTTGTCCCGTAGCCATTGATGATGAAAAGGGCTGACCCGACCGTCCGCCCACTGCACTTGAATGCGGTCCGCCAGGGTGTGCACGGCGGTCAACGCGCTGATCAACGGGTAGGTGCGGAAATCGGCAAAAGCGGCGGCGGTGTTCATGGCGAGCTCCTTATTATTTTGTGGGCGGTAAAGCGATCACTCGGCCGATAAAGGCGGGTGCGGGCAGATCGGCTTGCTCGGCGACAATGGCTTGCAGTTTGCTCAAGGTGTCTTCGCTGAACGGTGTGGATCGCGGCCCGGCGAGGTCGACGTGCAGCAGCATTTGTTCATTGCCCGCCAGCTCCTTGTCACCGCCCACCAGATGCAGGCTGTGGTAGAGGTGCAGGCGCTTGCGGTCATGGCCGATGATCTGCGTGTGCACTTGGACCTCGGCATCGAGCTTCACTTCGTGCAGGTAGTTGAGGTGCAGTTCGAGGGTGAACAGCGAGTTGCCGCTGGCTTCGCGGTTGTGGCTGTCCATGCCCAGTCGATCCATCAGCGCGTCGGTGGCGTAGCTGAAAATCAGCAGATAGAAGGCATCGCGCAGGTGGCCGTTGTAGTCGACCCAGTCGGGGATGATTTTGGTTTGGTAGGTGGTGAGGGTGGGCATCTTGCTCTCCAGAGATGATCGTTCCCACGCTCTGCGTGGTAACGCCTCCTGTGACGCTCTGCGTCACGCCTTTTGGGACGCAGAGCGTCCCGGGCTGCATTCCCACGCAGAGCGTGGGAATGATCAGTGTTACGGGTTACTCGCTGAACGTCATGCCATGTTTGGCCTTGGTGGTCTTCACCGCCTCCAGCACCGCCAGCAGGCAATCATCACGATAGCGCTCCAGCGCCGAGATGCTGTGCTTGCCCAATTGATCGCCGGTGCCATCCACCACGTCATCGATCAGTTTGTCGGTCAGCTCCGGCGCCGGCAGGTAGGTCCAGGGCAGCTGCAACGCCGGCCCGAACTGCGCCATGAAGTGCCGCATGCCCGCATCGCCGCCCGCCAGGGTGTAAGTCAGGAAGGTGCCCATGAACGACCAGCGCAGACCCGCGCCAAAACGAATCGCATCGTCGATTTCGCCGGTGGTCGCTACACCGTCGTTGACCAGATGCAGCGCCTCACGCCACAACGCTTCGAGCAAACGGTCGGCGATAAATCCAGGTACTTCCTTGCGCACATGCAACGGGCGCATGCCCAGGGATTCATAGACTTTCATCGCCGCCTGCACCGCTTCTGGCGCGGTGTTCTTGCCGCCGACCACTTCCACTAATGGCAGCAGGTAAACCGGGTTGAACGGGTGCCCGACCACGCAGCGTTCCGGGTGGGTCGAGCTCTCGTAAAACTCGCTTGGCAACAGTCCCGAAGTACTGGAGCCGATCAAGGCATTGGGCTTGGCCGCGGCGCTGATTTTGCTGTGCAGTTCCAGTTTCAGTTCCAGTCGTTCTGGAGCGCTTTCCTGGATGAAATCCGCATCGCGAACGCATTCTTCGACGGTGGCGACAAAGCGCAGCCGATCCTGCGACGCGCCGGGTGCCAGGCCTTGTTTCTCCAGCGCGCCCCAGGCATTGGCGACGCGTTTGCGCAGCGCCGCTTCGGCACCGGGCGCCGGGTCCCAAGCCACCACATCGAGGCCGTGGGCGAGGGCGCGGGATACCCAGCCGCTGCCGATGACACCGCTGCCCAGCGCGGCGAAGGTTTTGATATCAGTGATAAAGCTCATGGCGACGTCCTAAAGAGTTCGGTGATCCCTGTAGGAGCGAGGCTTGCCCGCGAAGAGGCCGGTACATCCGACGGATCTCTTACGGCAGGAATACCGCCTTCGCGGGCAAGCCTCGCTCCTACAGGTAATGTGTGGGGTGGTTAACCGCGCTTGGTCAGGCCCATTTTTGCCCGGCCTTCAGCTGGGGTCAGAACGCGCGCGCCGAGGCGGCTGAGGATTTCCGAGGCGCGTTCGACCAGTTGGCCGTTGGTCGCCAATACGCCCTTGTCCAGCCACAGATTGTCTTCCAGGCCGACCCGCACGTTGCCGCCGAGCAATACCGCCTGCGCCGCCATCGGCATCTGCATGCGACCGATACCGAACCCGGCCCAGACTGCATCGGTCGGCAGGTTGTCGACCATGGCTTTCATGGTGGTGGTGTCGGCCGGCGCGCCCCACGGGATACCCAGGCACAGCTGAAACAACGGGTTGTCGAGCAGGCCTTCCTTGATCATCTGCTTGGCGAACCACAGGTGACCGGTGTCGAAGATTTCCAGCTCAGGCTTAACGCCCAGCTCTTGAATGCGTTTGGCGCCAGCACGCAGTTGTGCCGGGGTGGAGACGTAAATGGTGTCGCCATCGCCGAAGTTCAGCGTGCCGCAATCCAGCGTGCAGATTTCCGGCAGCAGTTCTTCGACGTGGGCCAGACGGGTCAGCGGGCCGACGAGGTCGGTGTTCGGGCCGAACTCCATCGGGTTCTCGCCCGCGCCGATTTCCAGGTCGCCGCCCATGCCGGCAGTGAGGTTGACGATGATGTCGACGTCCGCCTCGCGGATACGCTCCATCACTTCGCGGTACAGTGCCACGTCACGGCTGAACTTGCCGGTTTCGGGGTCGCGAACGTGGCAGTGGACCACGGTAGCGCCTGCCTTGGCGGCTTCCACGGCGGCCGCGGCGATTTGTTTCGGGGTGACCGGCACGTGTGGGCTTCTGGCGGTCGTGTCGCCAGCACCGGTGAGTGCGCAGGTGATGATGACGTCGTGGTTCATGAGGCGGTTCCTTACAGGCGTGATTTTTGGGTGTGGCTTGGGCGTGACGATTCCATTCGCAGCCCGCATCGGGCTGCGAATCGGTGGTTCATTTCGTTTCTATTTACTGGTCAGCTTCAGGTTTTCAGCCGCCGGTTTGCCGTCGAAGGTGGTCACGCCTTCGAGCCAGCGTTGCTTGTCTTGCGGGTGATCCTTGAGCCATTGCTTGGCCGACTCGAAGGCGTCCTTGTGATCCAGCAGTGGCTGCATCATCCGGCTCTCGTCTTCGGCGGTGTAGGTCAGGTTGCTCAGCAAGCGACCGATGTTCGGGCATTGCTGCGAGTAGTTCGGCGCGGTAACGGTCCAGACCGTGGCCATGCCTTCGTTCGGGCCGAGGGCGTCTTCGCTGCCGGTGAGGTAAGTCATCTGCACGTTGACGTTCATTGGGTGCGGCGCCCAGCCAAAGAACACCACGGCTTCCTTGCGCCGCACCGCGCGATCCACCGCGGCCAGCATGCCGGCCTCGCTGGACTCGACCAATTGGAACTTGCCGAGGCCGAACTGATTCTTGGCGATCATCGCCTTGATCTGGGTGTTGGCGCCCGAGCCGGGTTCGATGCCATAGATCTTGCCGCCCAGTTCTTTCTCGAATTTGGCGATGTCGGCGAAGGTTTTCAGACCTTTGTCGGCGAGGTACGTCGGAACGGCGAGGGTGGCGCGGGCATCCTTGAGGCTTGGCGCTTCAAGCACTTTGACCTGCTTGGCATCGACAAACGGTGTGATGGTCTGGGTCATCAGCGGGTTCCAGTAGCCGAGGAACAAGTCCAGGCGCTGATCGCGGATCCCGGCGAAGATGATTTGCTGGGAGGCGCTGGTCTGTTTGGTGTTGTAGCCGAGGCCGTCGAGCAATACTTGGGTCATGGCGCTGGTGGCGATCACGTCGGTCCAGTTCACTACGCCCATGCGCACGTTCTGGCACGACGCAGGTTCGGCCGCCATGACGCTGGCGCTCAAGAAAGCGGTACCGCTGAGTGCAAGAACACAGCTGCTGATCAGTCGTTTCATGTCGGGTTCCTCGGCAGGTCGTTATTGTGGGTTCCGGTGTCTGATGCGCCGGTGATCTCAAGTTACGCAGCTAAGCCCCCGTAAAAACGCACTGCGGCGACCAGCTCTTGCACTGCAGCGACCTGCGCGCTTGAATGCCGGTTGCAAGTGGCGTATCAACATCCATACGCTTCCCGCCCTCTCGCTACCTGCCATCGAGTGCGCGCCATGTCCCAGGATTTCTACTTCTTGTTGATGCCGGGTTTTTCGGCGATCGGTTTTATCTCGGCCATCGAGCCGCTGCGGGTCGCCAATCGTTTTCGCGGCGAGTTGTATCGCTGGCATGTGTTGAGCGCCGATGGCGGGGCGGTGTTGGCCAGCAACGGCATGTCGGTCAACGCCGATGCCGCGCTGGAACCCCTGAAGAAAGGCGCGACTTTGCTGGTGGTCGCCGGTTTCGAGCCGCTGAGATCCACCACGCCAGCTCTGGAACACTGGTTGCGCCGCCTGGATAACGAAAGCGTGACCCTCGGCGCCATCGACACCGGCAGCTTCATCCTCGCTGAAGCCGGCCTGCTCGACGGCCATCGCCTGACCCTGCACTGGGAAGCCATCGATGCCTTCAAGGAGTCCTACCCGCAACTGAGCGTCACCCAGGAGCTGTTCGAGATCGACCGTCGGCGCATCACTTCAGCCGGCGGCACTGCTTCCATCGATTTGATGCTGGATTTGATCGCCCAGGCCCACGGCCCGGAACTGGCGATCCAGGTCAGCGAACAATTCGTACTCGGGCGCATCCGCCCGCGCAAAGACCACCAGCGCATGGAAGTTGCCACGCGGTATGGCATCAGCAACAAGAAACTGGTGCAGGTGATCGGGGAGATGGAACAGCACAGCGAACCGCCGCTCAGTACCCTGGAACTGGCGGAATCGATCAAAGTGACCCGGCGTCAGCTGGAACGCCTGTTTCGCCTGCATCTGAACGACACGCCGAGCAATTTCTACCTGCGGTTAAGGCTGGAGAAGGCACGGCAGTTGCTGCGTCAGACGAACATGAGTGTGTTGGAGGTGAGCATCGCGTGCGGGTTTGAATCGCCGTCGTATTTCACCCGCAGTTATCGGGCACGGTTTGAGCGGTGCCCGCGTGAAGACCGCCGGCAAAGCCAGAAGGCCTGAAACCGACCCCTGTAGGAGCGAGGCTTGCCCGCGAAGAGGCCGGCACATTCGAAATCATTGTTGTCTGACACGACGCCTTCGCGGGCAAGCCTGTTGTGGTCCAGTTTTTTTGGACCGCTCTGTAGGAGTATTAGGCCGCCCGCTCTTCAAAAAGGGCTGGCGGCAGGTTATTCGAGGCTGTGTGGCAACGGCGATGGTTGTAA
>NZ_JAKLSP010000044.1:0-38414 GCF_022014505.1 Pseudomonas sp. PGPR40
GCTAGGGTTGATCTCAATACTGGATACGATAAACCGGCTTAGCCGCATAGCCTGAACCGCCGTATACGGAACCGTACGTACGGTGGTGTGAGAGGACGGCGGATGTAAATCCGCCTCCTACTCGATATCCGGTTTTTTATGATCGTTCCCACGCGGAGCGTGGGAACGATCAATCTCAGTCTGCTGCAACCACCCGATTCCGCCCGTTTTCCTTGGCCTGATACAGTGCCTTGTCCGCCACAAACAGCAATTGCTCCAGGCCGATATCAGACGCCGTCGTCCAGGTACTGAGACCAATACTGACAGTAATCGGCGATTCATCGCCCCCTACCAACGGCAACTGCTCCACCGCCGTACGGATGTTATCGGCAATCTGTTGCGCGCCGATGCTGTCTGTTTCAGCCAGGATCACCGAAAACTCCTCGCCACCATAGCGGGCGACCAGGTCCGTCGGTCGCCGAACATGGTCGCTGATCACCTTGGCCACCCTGCGCAAGGCATCGTCGCCGCTCTGATGGCCATGGCGATCATTGAATGCCTTGAAGTGATCGACATCAATCATCAGCACCGACAATGGCAGGCCGGAACGTTGGGCGCGAAACCATTCGTGGCGCAGGGCCTGATCCAGGCTGCGGCGATTGGCCAGGCCGGTCAAAGGGTCGGTAGCGGCCAGTTGTGCCAGTTCCTGCTCGGTACCATGACGCCGACGCAGTTCCCGGCAGAGCAACCAGGTCAGCCACAACAGGCTCACGCACAAGGCAATGGTCGCAAAGCTGACCACCATCGCGGTACGTTTCCAGGCTGCAAAGACTTCATCACTGGACAGCGCAACGATGACAATCAATGGCAGATTCCCGACCTTGGAGAAGGTATACAAGCGCTTGTTCTTGTGACGGCTGGAAAAGCCGGTGAAGCTGCCGTTACCTTCCTTGACGATCCGCTGAAAATTGGGGCGGTTACTGAAGTCCCTGCCGATCAGTTCTTCGGCCAGGCGTGGTTGCTGAGCCAGAAGAATCCCGTCCTTGCTGATCAGATTGACCGTACTGTCACGACCAATGCTCAAACTGTTGAACAACTGATCGAAGTAACTCAACCGCATGGCGGCTTCGGCCACGCCGAGGAACTCACCCTGGGAGCCGTTCACCCGGCGGCTGAAACTGATACGCCAATCCTGTTCGGGCGACCTGGCTCTGAAGGGGCGACTGATGAACATGCCCGGGTCCGGGTTGTTTACGTGAGACTGGAAGTATTCGCGATCGGCAAAGTTGCCCTGCCTGGGTTCCACCGAGGCCGAGTCGGCGATCACCTCGCCATGCTCGTCGAGCAACAACATGTTGCCCTTGTACGGCGCGGCGGTGGCGCGGTCGAAATAGGCCAGATGGCGAATGACAGGGGAAACGCTTTTAAGGTCTTCACGCCGGGAGGCAGCGATCAAACCTAACAAGGACACATCATAGAGTTCGACATTGCGCAGCACGTCGGCATCGATCAATTGCACGATATTGTTGGCGGCGCGAACGGCGGACAATTCAGCGTTGGCGCGTTCACGGATCAACAGGAACGCCACGATGCTCAGTATCGCAATCACCAACAACACACTGCCGAGAACCAGAAGCCGTTCCGAGCGCATCGAGCGGCTCGAATGGCGAGATTTTGTACTGCTCACACTCATGGTTCTGACTTCTGCAAATAAGGCGTTATGAAAGTTCTTTTACAAGATCGGGCAGAGTCCCAGAAACCGGATGCGTCCAGAGCGCCTACATAAATGCCGGATAAAAAAAGGCCAGCAAAACATGATGGCCTTTTGCTAAGAGAAGCTTAGAAGACATTCGGCGGGTAGTCGATAATTACCCTGTCGGGTGGTCTGGCTTTTTTATGGCGAGGGGGCTTGTCGGAACGACAGCGGTGCTGATTTGGGTCGATGGAATAGCCGCTCAAGCCACAAATATATGACCGGCGTAGTGAACAGTGTCAGCGCCTGGCTCACCAGCAAACCGCCGACCACCGCGATGCCCAGTGGCTGGCGCAGTTCGGCGCCGGTGCCATAGCCGAGCATCAGCGGCAGGGCGCCGAGCAGGGCGGCGAGCGTGGTCATGATGATCGGCCGGAACCGCGTCATGCACGCCTCATAGATCGCCTCTTCCGGCGGCAAGCCACGGTTACGCTGGGCTTCCAGCGCAAAGTCGATCATCAGAATGCCGTTCTTCTTGACGATGCCGATCAGCAGCACCAGTCCGATCAGCGCCATGATCGAAAAGTCCTGGCCACAGATCCACAACATGATCACCGCCCCGAGCCCCGCCGAGGGCAGGGTCGAGATGATCGTCAGCGGGTGCACGAAGCTCTCGTAAAGCACGCCAAGAATGATGTACACCGCCACCAATGCCGCCAGAATCAGCCACGGCTGGCTGGCCAGCGAACTCTGGAAGGCCTGGGCCGCGCCCTGGAAATTACCGCTGATGGCCGTCGGCATGCCAATGTCGGTCTTGGCCTGATTGAGCATGATCACCGCATCGCCCAACGCGACGCCGGGCGCCAGGTTGAACGACAGGTTGGCCGCCGGAAACATCCCGTCGTGAGCGATGGACAACGGGCCGATGGTCGGCGCATCGAATTTCGCCAGCGCCGAGAGCGGCACCATCTCTCCACTCAGCGGCGAGCGCAGGTAGAAATAGTTGAGGCTTTCGGCCTTGCCACGCTGTTTGGTGTCCAATTCCAGAATCACGTTGTACTGGTTGGTCTGGGTCTGGAATTCGTTGATTTGCCGCTGGCCAAAGGCGTCATACAGCGCTTCATCGACATCGCTGGCGGTCAAGCCGAAACGCGCCGCCGCGCTGCGGTCGATACTGATGTGGGTAATGCTGCCGCCCAATTGCAGGTCGTTGGAAATGTCGCGGAACGCCAGGTTGCTGCGCAGTTTTTCCGTCAAGCGCTGGGTCCAGGTGCTCAGGAGTGCACCGTCGTTGCTCTTGAGCACGTATTGGTACTGCGCACGGCTCGGGCCGGAGCTGAGGTTGATGTCTTGCCCGGCGCGCAGGTACAGCACGATGCCTGGGATTTTCATCAGTTGCGGACGAATCCGGTCGATGAATTGGCTGGCCGATACATCGCGGTCGCCGCGTTTTTTCAGCGAAATCCAGAAGCGGCCGTTGGCGATGGTCTGGTTGCTGCCCGCAACGCCGACCGAGTGGGAGAACGTCTCGACGGCGGGATCGGCGGCGACGATTTCGGCCATCGCCAGGTGTTTTTTCACCATGTCGCCGTAGGAAATATCAGCCGCCGCTTCGGTAGTGCCGAGGACGAAGCCGGTGTCCTGCACCGGGAAGAAACCCTTCGGAATGAAAATGTACCCGGCGACTGCCAGCCCGAGGGACAGGCCGAACACGCCGATCATCAATTTCTGATGGGCGAGAGCGCGGCGCAGTCCTTTCTCATACCGCGCCAGCAAGCGTTCGTCGAAACCCGGTTTGCCATGGGCGTGATGTACCGGCGCGCGCATGAATAGCGCCGCCAGGGTCGGCGCCAGCGTCAGGGACACCACCACGGAAATCATGATGGTCGAGGTGGCGGTCAGGGCGAATTCCTTGAACAGCCGCCCGACCACGCCGCCCATGAACAGCAGCGGAATGAACGCCGCCACCAGCGAGAAGCTGATCGAGACCACGGTAAAACCGATCTCGCCGGCGCCTTTGATAGCCGCCTCGCGCATACCGTCGCCGGCCTCGAGGTGACGATGAATGTTTTCCACCACCACAATCGCATCGTCCACCACAAACCCGACGGACACCACAATCGCCACCAGCGTCAGGTTATTCAGGCTGAAGCCCATGATGTACATCAGGGCAAAACTGGCGATCAGCGACACACCGAGCACCGACGCCACGATCAGGGTCGCCGACAATTGCCGCAGGAACAGCGCCATCACCGCTACTACCAGCAGGACCGCGATCAACAGAGTGACTTCCACTTCATGCAACGAAGCACGGATGGTCTGGGTGCGGTCGACCAACACCTTGACCTGCACCGAGGCCGGCAACATGGCCTCCAGCGTCGGCAGGGCCGCTTGAATGCGGTCGACGGTTTCGACGATGTTGGCCCCCGGTTGCCGGAAAATCACCAGGTTCACCCCCGGCTGACCATCAGCCCAGGCCTGGATGTAGGCGTCTTCCGAACCGTTGACGACTTTGGCCACATCCTTGAGATGAACCGGTGCACCGTCCTTGTAGGACACAATCAGCTGACCGTATTCCTGGGGGTGGAATAATTGGTCGTTGGTGGACAAGGTCGAAATGCTCGATTCGCCGTACAACGCACCTTTGGCCAGGTTGAGGCTGGTCTGCTGAATCGCCAGGCGAATGTCCGCCAGGGTCAGGCCGATGGCGGCGAGTTTGTCCGCCGACGCCTGCACGCGGATCGCCGGACGTTGCTGACCGGTGATGTTGATATTGCCTACGCCGTCGATCTGGCTGATCTGACGGGCGAGCAGGGTTTCCACCAGGTCGCTGACTTCGGTGCCGGGCATTTGCGGCGAGTTGATGCTGAGGATCAACACCGGGCTGTCGGCCGGGTTGACCTTTCTCCAGTTCGGCAGGTTCGGCATGTCTTTGGGCAGTTTTCCGGCGGCGGTGTTGATCGCGGCCTGGACCTCCTGCGCGGCGGTGTCGATGCTTTTGTCGAGGGTGAATTGCAGGGTCAGAATGGTCGAGCCCAGAGCGCTGCTCGAGGTCATCTGGGTCACGCCTGGGATGGCGCTGAATTGCACTTCAAGCGGCGTGGCCACTGACGAGGCCATGGTTTCGGGGTTGGCGCCAGGCAGTTGCGCGGCCACCTGGATGGTCGGGAATTCCGCTTCCGGCAGTGGCGCAATCGACAGCTGCGGGAAGGCGATGACACCGAGGAGCACCAAGGCGAACGTCAGCAAGACCGTCGCCACCGGATGATCGATGCACCACGCGGAAATCGAGCCATGGCCCTTCATGGTTTTGGCTCCGATTGCACCACTTGTGGTGGGTCGGTCACTACCTGCACGGTCGAGCCTGGTTTAAGTCGCGACTGACCGTCGCTGACCAGTACATCGCCGGGTTTCACGCCTTTGATGATGTCCTGAGCGCTGCCTTGATGAACCATCTGAACCTGAACGGCTTCAACCTTATCGCCGTTGACCCGATAGACGAAATGTTGATCGAGCCCACGTTGTACGACAGTGGGCGGCACCACCAGCGCATTCTTATCCAGTGCTGTCTGAATCTTTACCGTGACCAACAGGCCCGGCCAGAGTTTCTGTGCGGGGTTGGCGAATTCGGCCTTGGCGCGGATGGTCCCGGTGTTGGCGTTGATCTGGTTGTCGATCAGGGTCAGGCGGCCTTCGCCCAGCAGGTTGCCGGTTTCGCCGTCGGTGTCGGCACCAATGTAAGCCTTGACCGGGGTGTGTTGTGGATCGTTGATCAGGCCTTGCAGAGTCGGCAACATGTGTTGCGGCAGGGAAAACTCCACGGCGATCGGGTCAATCTGGGTCACCGTGAACAAGCCTTGGGTGTCAGTCATGCGCAGGAAGTTGCCTTCGTCCACCGTGCGAATGCCGACGCGACCGGTGACCGGGGAGCGAATCTGTGTGTAGGAAAGCTGCACCAGAGCGGCGTCGATCGATGCCTGATTGCCTTGGGCAGTGGCTTTGAGTTGGTTGACCAAGGCTTGTTGCTGGTCATAGGTCTGCTTGGATACGCCGTCGTCGACGCTCAGCAGCTTGTAGCGCTTGAGATTGACTTGTGCCACTTGCAGTTGCGCCTGGCTTTCGCCCAGTTGCGCCCGGGCCTGATCGAGGCTGGCGCGAATTGAACGGTCATCGAGGGTGGCCAGCAGGTCACCTTTGTTCACCTGTTGGCCTTCTTTGACCAGCAGTTTGGTGAGGATGCCGTCGATCTGCGGACGTACGACCACGCTGTGCAATGACAGCACCGAGCCGATACCGCTGATGTAGCGGGGCACGTCCTTTTCGGCAACGCTGACCACTCGCACGGGAATGGCGGTGGGGGCTGCCATTTTGGTTGTAACGGGTTTGGTGGCGTACCACACGCCCAGCGCTGCCAGGATGATCAGAAGGGCGGCGAACAGGGCGGTTTTTTTCTGAATTCGCATGCGAGTGGGGCGCCGGGCAGAGTGGTCGGAGTTTCGTCAGGTTTATACCTTCCTTTATAAACCTGTTAGCCCGTCAGGAGAGTGACTGGTAACTGACGGCCTGTCAGTTTTGACCTCTCTGGATTGATGCTGATTCCTCTGTAGGCACGGCCGGAAGGGCCTGATAGCCGACCAATTTCTCTCAACTGTACGTTGCTCCACTTGTAGGAGCGGCGGTGCGGCGATCCGACTTGCCCCGAAAGCGGCCTGACAGGCTGCGATGTTTATTGATCGGTCAAAAACATCAGAACCTTCCCACAAGTCTTTCAGGTTGTGTGTCGGAAGTGGGCTCTCTAACGTTTGGCTGTCGCTGCCAATTCAAACTACCAGATAGTTTGTCAGGTGCCCCATATCAGTGTGAGGTTCAAAAATGGTATTGCCGGACGTAATCACTCCCCGCGTTAATACGAGCACGGCGTTGGGACAGGCCTTGGTTTCGATGTTCAAATCCGTCGAAGCTGAGCTAGAACTTGAGGGCGCAGAGTCAGGGGCGGTCAAAGTCATCGTGTTCGGTGGGTGCGCCGTTCATCTCTACACAAATCATCGTGTTTCCACAGACGTCGATGCCGAGATTTATGAAGCTTCTGTCCCTGAAGGTCTACATCTTCAGACCTTGCTTGCGGAAGTTCCTGAGCAATTTTTCGATGAGCGAACCGGTCGATTGATGGAGCTGAACTACGACCTTCAATACAACACAAGCTTTGGTCCCATTCACGAGGATTATTGGGGACGGAGTATTCCTCTCATAGAGTTCCCGGTTGAGTCTCCATTGCACATTCACATTGCGGCACCAATCGACATTGCCATCTCCAAACTGGGCAGGGCCACGGATCAGGACGTTGGCGATATCATGGTGCTTCTCCGAGCTGGTTTCATAGTAACCACCGAGCTTCGTCGACTGGCATTGCAGGCGATTGATGTATATGTTGGCAACAAAGAGCCACCAGCATCCGTTCTTACCCATATTTTGCAAGATTACTTGGAGAATACAGATGACGAAGCCCGCTAACGGCCACGTCCTCTCATCCGCCTTGGACACACTGGTCAAACGTCCTCTAAATCAAGCAGATGACGCAGCGCTTGTGAGCGCGGCCAAAGCTGTTTGGTACTCGAAGTTGAATCTTGAGAGTGAAGTAACAGCGTTCCTGAGCTGCCACTCTGACGAGGTGGAAGTTCGACGTGCTGGCTATCTGCTCGAACGATTCACTCGCTTTGCCTGTGTGTCTGATAGCCGTGTGTCGGAAACCCTTAATGCTATTGAGCTTTTTGCACACTCGACTTTCAAGCATGAAGTGATACCAAAAGCAGCCGTACCGCTTCGTCGACGCCGTGATGATCTCGCCATTGCTTGGGGGCTGAATGAAGGCCTTGGCTTGAAGGCTCAATCCCTCATGCCTTTCCAGACTAGGCACTACGAGGCTGCACAGCGCGCAACGTTTTCCTGAGCTTAAGCTGCATTACAAGAACCCGGCCTAGGTCGGGTTCTTGCTGTCCACTTGGATAAGGTGATGGCGTTTATTCAAAACATCAGAACCTTCCCACAAGTCTTTCAGGTTGTGCGTCGCAAGTGCGCTCTTGGCTGTAACTGCCAACCCTGCTTGCCGATACCTGTGAAACCCTGGCCCCGGCAAGCGCCCGCCACAAAAAGCGCCTCGCCAGCCTTGAAGGTAGACGTTAAGGGCGAATCTCGATCATCGTGCCGTCCGGCACCAGACCCCAGACTTCGCGCATGTCCATGTTGCGCATGGCGATGCAGCCGTCGGTCCAGTCCAGGGTGTGGAACAGGTCTTCGGGGTTGTCTTCGGTATCCGGGGTGCCGTGGATCATGATCATGCCGCCAGGCTCGACGCCTTCGCGCCGGGCGCGGGCGGAGTCGCTGACATTAGGGTAAGAGATGTGCATCGCCAGGTTGAAACGGTCGCTGATCTTGCGCCAGTCCACCCAATAAAAGCCTTCGGGGGTGCGTTTGTCGCCCTCCATCAGCTTCGGCCCCTTGGGGCGTTTACCCAGGGAAATGCGATAGGTTTTGATCGGCTTGCCGTCATTGATCAATTGCAATTGATGGGCTGATTTGAGAACCAGAACTTTTTCGATGACTCTGCCGTCCAGCGTTTCCGCGGAGGAAGCCTGGGTGACAGCGACGGACGATAAGCAAAAAACAGCAAGCAACCAGCGCATTGAAACGATATCCCTGAGAGGTGTCGCGATTATTTATTTTATAGGTGCTTTTATGTGCAGGCGCTTTAAATGATGGCGGGCTGGACCAGCGGCGGGATCGATTCGGACCGCACGGGGTAGACCTCGGTCCGCCGGTCAGCGAAGAAGCATTCTAAGGTACGCCCCACCGTGCGGAAAGCCAGTTCGCCCCAAGGAATGTCGGCTTCTTCGAACAGTTGCACTTCCAGGCTCTCGGGACCCGCGGAAAAATCCAGGTCCACCAGTTCGGCGCGAAAGAATACATGCACCTGGCTGATGTGCGGCACGTCGATCAACGTATAGATACTCAGGTTACGCACCCGGGCACAGGCTTCTTCGGCGGTCTCGCGAATGGCGGCCTGTTCGATGGTCTCGCCGTTTTCCATGAAACCGGCGGGCAGGGTCCAGTAACCGAGCCGTGGCTCGATGGCGCGACGGCACAGCAACACCTTCGAACCCCAGATTGGCACGCAACCGGCGACGATATTGGGGTTCTGGTAATGGATGGTATGGCAGCTATCGCAGACAAAACGCAGACGCGAATCGCCTTCGGGAATGCGCTGGGTTACCGGGTTGCCGCATTGGCTGCAAAATTTCATGCTTGGGTTCCTGAATGCTGCGCCTATCTTGGCGTGCAGCGGTGTCGGTCGGCAAGTTGTCGTTTCGCGACATGAGGCTGTTCGGGGCTTGGGCGGCCGATGCGATTGGTGCATGATGCAGGGTAAGGCACAGATCGAGAAGACTCATGCTGGACGAGCTACTGCACCGGGTAAGCAATCACACGCCGCGTACGCTGGAAACCGACCGACGTTTCCCCGAAGCCGCGGTATTGTTGCCCATCACGCGCAGTGACGAACCGGAATTGGTCCTGACCCTTCGCGCCAGCGGGCTCTCGACCCATGGCGGCGAAGTTGCTTTCCCCGGCGGTCGACGCGACCCAGAAGACCCCGATCTGATTTTTACCGCCCTGCGCGAGGCTGAAGAAGAAATCGGCCTGCCGCCAGGGCTGGTCGAAGTGATCGGCCCGCTGAGCCCACTGATCTCCCTGCACGGTATCAAGGTCACGCCCTTTGTCGGCGTGATTCCGGATTTTGTCGAGTACCAGGCCAACGATGCCGAGATCGCCGCGGTGTTCAGCGTGCCGCTGGAGTTCTTCCGCAAGGACCCGCGCGAGCACACCCACCGCATCGACTATCAGGGCCACAGCTGGTACGTGCCGAGCTACCGTTATGGCGAGTACAAGATCTGGGGGCTGACGGCGATCATGATCGTCGAGTTGATCAACTTGCTCTATGACGCGAAAATCAGCCTGCATCAACCGCCCAAGAGTTTTATCAAAACCTGAAGCCATCGTTCGCATGGCATGAGTCTGCGGCTGTCTGAGCCTTTGAGGACAATACGATGAAATACCGCCTGGGCGACGCCCGCGTCGATACCCATCCGCACAGCTGGGTCGCCCCCAATGCCGTGCTGGTGGGCAAAGTCAAACTGGAAGAGGGCGCCAACGTCTGGTTCAACGCCGTGTTGCGTGGCGATAACGAATTGATCCTGATCGGCAAGAACAGCAATGTGCAGGACGGCACCGTAATGCACACCGATATGGGCTACCCGCTGACCATTGGCACCGGCGTGACCATCGGCCATAACGCGATGCTCCACGGCTGCACGGTGGGCGATTACAGCCTGATCGGTATTAATGCGGTGATTCTCAATGGCGCGAAAATCGGCAAGAACTGCATCATCGGCGCCAATTCGCTGATCGGTGAGGGCAAGGAAATTCCGGACGGTTCCCTGGTTATGGGCTCGCCGGGCAAGGTCGTACGGGAGTTGACCGAGCCGCAAAAAAAGATGCTCGAAGCCAGCGCCGCTCACTATGTGCACAACTCGCAGCGTTACGCGCGCGATCTGGTCGAGCAGGAAGAATGAGCACCACTGAACGACCGGTTCCATCGCCGTGCGTGAACATTTGTGCGCTGGATGAAGATGACATTTGCACCGGGTGTCAGCGCACGGTGGAAGAAATCACCCGCTGGAGCCGGATGGACAACGCAGAGCGGCGCAAGGTGTTGGGGTTGTGTCATGAGCGGGCGAAGTCGAGTGGGTTGATCTGGATGATTGGGGCGAAATCGGATAATTGACATGCGGCCTTCGCGGGCAAGCCTCGCTCCTACAAGTCCGGGTAATCCACGATGATGTGATCGACATCGACCTGTAGGAGCGAGGCTTGCCCGCGAAGGCGTCCTCACTGCCGCCATCACTCCCTTGGCCCAACCTCTCCTCTGAAGTACCCTGTGCACCAAATTGACAGGTATCCCCCCGCCCCATGCTCTTCCTGATCGCTTACATCAGCAGCGTCGTGCTGATCAATTACGCTTTCTCTACCGCCCCGCACCTGGACATCATCTGGTCGGCCTGGGGTGGGCTGGTGTTTGTGCTGCGCGACATGGTGCAAACCCGTTTCGGTCACGGCGCGATCGCGGCGATGCTGGTGGCGTTGTTGCTGTCCTATGTCACTTCCGATCCGTCCATCGCCCTCGCCAGCGCCACGGCGTTCGCCGTGTCGGAGTGCATCGACTGGCTGGTGTTCAGCATCACCCGGCGCCCGCTGCATGACCGCCTGTGGATAAGTTCGGCGCTGAGCATTCCACTGGATACCTTTATCTTCTTCGGCATGATCGATGCGCTCACTCCGGGCGTGATCCTCACCGCCATGGGCTCTAAGTTTGCAGGTGTGACGGTTGTATGGCTGATCATGGCCTGGCGCTTGCGTAATCAGGCAGTCGCCACCTGAAGCCAAACCCTCAGGTTCATGTAAAATGCCGCGCTTTCTCCCCATGGGAAGCGCGCTTCCCTCGATGATCCGCTTCTTGAGGACCTGAGATGACCCGTATCGGAACTCCATTGTCGCCAACCGCGACCCGCGTATTGCTGTGTGGCTGTGGCGAGTTGGGCAAGGAAGTGGTGATCGAGCTGCAACGCCTGGGCGTTGAAGTGATTGCCGTGGATCGCTACGCCAATGCGCCGGCCATGCAAGTCGCCCATCGCAGCCACGTGATCAACATGCTCGACGGCGCCGCCCTGCGTGCAGTGATCGAAGCCGAGAAGCCGGACTTCATCGTGCCGGAAATCGAAGCCATCGCCACCGCGACCCTGGTGGAGCTGGAGTCCGAAGGCTTCACCGTGATCCCGACCGCTCGCGCCGCGCAGCTGACCATGAACCGCGAAGGCATCCGTCGCCTGGCCGCTGAAGAGCTGGGCCTACCGACGTCGCCGTACCACTTCGCCGACACCTTTGAGGGCTACAGCAAGGCTGTCGAAAATCTGGGTTTCCCGTGCGTGGTCAAACCGGTCATGAGTTCCTCGGGCAAAGGCCAGAGCCTGCTGCGCAGCGTTGATGATGTGCAGAAGGCCTGGGATTACGCTCAAGAGGGTGGCCGCGCCGGTAAAGGTCGCGTGATCATCGAAGGCTTCATCGACTTCGACTACGAAATCACTCTGCTGACCGTGCGTCATGTTGGCGGCACTACGTTCTGTGCGCCGGTTGGTCACCGTCAGGAGAAGGGCGACTACCAGGAATCCTGGCAGCCACAAGCCATGAGCCCGGTTGCTCTGGCTGAATCCGAGCGCGTTGCCAAAGCTGTGACCGAAGCCCTGGGTGGCCGTGGTCTGTTTGGCGTCGAACTGTTCATCAAGGGTGATCAGGTGTGGTTCAGCGAAGTCTCGCCGCGCCCGCATGATACCGGCCTGGTGACCCTGATTTCCCAGGACCTGTCGCAGTTCGCGCTGCACGCTCGGGCGATCCTGGGCCTGCCGATTCCATTGGTCCGTCAGCTCGGGCCTTCGGCTTCGGCGGTGATTCTGGTGGAAGGGCAGTCGACACAGACCGCTTTCACCAATTTGGGTGCTGCGCTGAGCGAGCCGGATACTGCATTGCGTCTGTTCGGCAAGCCTGAGGTCAATGGCCAGCGTCGGATGGGTGTGGCGTTGGCGCGTGATGAGTCGATCGAGGCTGCCCGCGCCAAGGCGACCCGCGCTTCCCAGGCTGTTGTTGTAGAGCTCTAAACTTCCTCTCTGATCGTTCCCACGCTCTGCGTGGGAATGCAGCCCGGGACGCTCTGCGTCCCCAAAGCGGACGCGGAGCGTCCGTTGAGGCATTCCCACGCAGAGCGTGGGAACGATCTTATGAGACTCGATTCAAATCGTTATGCCGCGTCTCCTTCAGGCACAGCACCGCGATCAAGCTCAACACCGCCGCCCCCGACACATACCCGCCGACATAACTCAAACCGCCCATCGCCACCAGTTTCTGCGCAAAGAGCGGTGCCGCCGAGGCTCCGACAATCCCGCCCAGGTTGTAGGCCGCCGATGCGCCGGTATAGCGCACGTGGGTTGGAAACAGCTCCGGCAGCAGCGCGCCCATCGGCGCAAACGTCACGCCCATCAGAAACAGTTCGATGCACAGGAACAGCGCCACGCCCCAGGTCGAGCCTTGGGTCAGCAGCGGTTCCATCAGGAATCCGGACAGAATCGCCAGCACGCCACCGATGATCAGCACCGGTTTACGCCCGAAACGATCACTGGCCCAGGCCGACAGCGGTGTCGCGGCCGCCATGAACAGCACAGCGAAACACAGCAGCGCGAGGAAGGTTTCGCGGGTGTAGCCGAGCGTCGACACACCGTAGCTCAGCGAAAACACCGTCGAGATATAGAACAGCGCGTAACACACCACCATCGTGCCAGCCCCCAGCAGCATCGGCGCCCAGTATTGGCTGAACAGCTCGACCAACGGGATCTTCACCCGCTCCTGGCGAGCCATGGCGTTGGCGAACACTGGGGTCTCGTGGAGCTTGAGGCGTACGTACAAGCCCACCATCACCAATGCGGCACTGAGCAGGAACGGAATCCGCCAGCCCCACGAACGGAACTGCTCGTCGTTCAGGCTCATGGCCAGGGTCAGGAACAGGCCGTTGGCCGCCAGAAACCCGATCGATGGACCGAGTTGCGGAAACATGCCGTACCAGGCGCGCTTGCCTTTGGGCGCGTTCTCCGTGGCCAGCAATGCGGCGCCGCCCCATTCACCGCCCAGCCCCAGGCCTTGGCCGAAGCGCAGCACGCAAAGCAGGATCGGCGCCCAGGCGCCAATGCTGTCGTAACCCGGCAGCACGCCAATCAGCGTGGTACACACGCCCATCAGCAGCAGAGAGGCGACCAGTGTCGATTTACGCCCGATGCGGTCACCGAAGTGGCCGAACAGCGCCGAACCCAGTGGCCGCGCCAGGAAGGCGATACCGAAGGTGAGGAACGCTGACAACATCTGGGCGGTGCCGGAGGTTTGCGGAAAAAACACCGGCCCGATCACCAGCGCTGCCGCAGTGGCATAGACGTAGAAGTCGTAGAACTCGATGGCCGTGCCGATGAAACTCGCGGTGGCCACGCGGGTGGCGGAGTTAGTCGGTTGGGCAGGCGTGGCTTCGGTATAAGTCGTGCTGGTCGTCATGCGGTAATCCCTGACAGTCATGTGCCCAGTGGAGCGAATTATTATGGTCGAAACACCCAGGGATGTGGGTTTAACGCAGAGTGCGGGTAGCACGGGGTATGGCGGGGCTGGGTAAGCGGCTCGATTATGCCATGGTCGATAACGCTTTTTGTAGGCGCCAGGTTTGCCGTAATGCCCAGTCAGTCAAGCGAGTGAGCCGCTTTTCGTAGGGGCCAGCGGTGCGGCGATCCGACTTGCCGGTGAAAGCGTTTTCGAGGACGCCTTCGCCGGCAAGTCGGATCGCCGTATCGCTGGCTCCTACAGAATCGTGTCGTCAGATAGTGGGGGATGGCGCAGTCGTATGCCAGATCAACACGCGTGTGACGCGATTGTCTTCCGTCTCCAGAATCTCCAGCCGATAACGCCCGATCTTCAGGCAAACCGCACTGTCCGGAATCGTTTCCAGCGCCTCGGTCACTAACCCGTTGAGGGTTTTCGGGCCATCGCTGGGCAAGTGCCAGCCAAGGCTTTTGTTCAATTCGCGAATCGACGCCGCCCCCTCGATGACCAAACGCCCATCGGCCAGCGGGTGGATATGCGGATTATCCAGGCTGTGCTGGTTTTCGAACTCACCGACGATTTCCTCGAGAATGTCTTCCAGGGTCACGATGCCCAGTACTTCGCCGTATTCGTCGACCACCATGCCCAAACGCCGCTGCTGCTTGTGGAAGTTCAGCAATTGCAGCTGCAGTGGCGTGCTTTCCGGTACGAAGTACGGTTCGTGGCTGGCTGCCAGCAGCGCTTCTCGGGTCAGGCTTGAATCCGGGAGCAAATGACGGATCTGCCGGGTGTTGAGCACCGCTTCGACCTGGTTGATGTCGCTGTGGAATACCGGCAGGCGGGTGCGTCTGTTATGGCGCAGTTGCTCGATGATTTCTTCGAGGGAGTCGTCCAGATTGATTCCGTCGACATCACTGCGCGGCACCAGAATGTCGTTGACCGTGATGTTATCCAGCGCGTGGATACCTGACAGCGAATGCGGACGACAGGCTGCGTGTTCGTGATCATCGCGCCGATCTGACGGTATTTCGTCTTCGCTTTGCTGCACCACGTTGATTTTGCGGGCGAATGGCCGCATCAACAGTTGGCCGATGCCATTGAGCAGCCAGGCGAACGGATAGACGATTTTCAACGGTACGCCGAGCAGTGTGTTGCCAAGGCTTAGCACGGCATCCGGATGTCGCATGGCAAGGCTGCGCGGCAGATAGTCGGCGAACACCAACAGCACCGCACTGGCACCAAGGGCAGCAATCCATGGGCCGTTTTGCGCCCAAGTGAAAATCGCCAGCAAAGTGCTGATGACCACTACCAGTGCGCGACACAGGGTGTTGCAGAGGATCAGGCTGTTAAGCGGGAAGTTCAGCTTGGCCGGCGGTTTGTCGCTCGAGCGCGAGGCCGTACGCTGGGCCAGCAATTGCTGTTGTGCGATTTCGATGGCGGTAAACAGCCCCGACCATAAAATCAGCAGGGCCAGCACCGCGAGCATCGGTCCTATGGGCAAGTCGTCCATTAATGCCGCCCGTCAGATATGCAGAATGTATTCGCGGACCAGCTTGCTGCCGAAATAGGCCAGCATCAGCAGGCAGAAACCGGCAAGGGTCCAGCGGATGGCTTTGTGTCCGCGCCAGCCGAGGCGGTTGCGCCCCCAAAGCAGCACGCTGAATACGATCCAGGCCAGGCACGCCAGCAGGGTTTTATGCACCAGGTGCTGGGCGAACAGGTTCTCGACGAACAGCCAGCCGGAGATCAGCGACAGCGACAGCAGGCTCCAGCCGGCCCAGAGGAAGCCGAATAGCAGGCTTTCCATGGTTTGCAGTGGGGGGAAGTTCTTGATCAACCCGGACGGATGCTTGTGCTTGAGTTGATGGTCCTGAACCAGCAGCAGCAAAGCCTGGAACACCGCGATGGTGAACATGCCGTAAGCGAGGATCGACAAGAGGATATGGGCGAGGATGCCTGGCTCTTCATCAATGATCTGCACCGTGCCGGCGGGGGCGAACTGTGCCAGCAGCACGGTGGCGGCGCCCAGCGGGAACAGCAGCAGAAGCAGATTTTCCACCGGAATTCGCGAGCAGGCCAGCAGGGTCAGGGCAATAACCGCCGCGGCAATCAGGCTCGCGGCGCTGAAAAAGTCCAGGGCCAGGCCGATCGGTGTCAGCAGATAGGTAACCAGGCTGGCGCTGTGGGCCAGCAAGGCCAGCACGCCGAGCGAGACCAGCAGGCGCTTGTTCGCCTTGGCACCGGTGGCCAGACGGGTGCCCTGATAGAGGGTCGCAGCGGCATATAAGCAGGCGGCGGCGAGGGTGGTAAGCAAACTGGGTGACAAGGGGAGCATAAATCCTGTTAGGCAAGCCCGAAAGGCGCTGAGTTTGGCATAGAACCCACATCGCACGAAAGACCATGCTACCTGACGGCGAGGTGTCCGCCAGACGCAGTCTTCGCTATAATCCGCGACCTGCCCACGCCGCAGGCTCGCCGAGCACATGTTGATTCCGGTCTGGGCCGCCATTATCCCGGTCTACACAGGGCCTGAAAGGATCGCGCAATGTTTGAAAACTTAACCGACCGTCTCTCGCAGACGCTGCGCCATGTCACCGGCAAGGCCAAGCTGACCGAGGACAACATCAAAGACACCCTGCGCGAAGTGCGCATGGCGTTACTCGAAGCCGACGTCGCCCTGCCGGTGGTCAAGGACTTCGTCAATTCGGTCAAGGAGCGCGCTGTCGGCACCGAGGTGTCGCGCAGCCTGACGCCGGGCCAGGCCTTCGTGAAAATCGTCCAGGCCGAACTCGAAAGCCTGATGGGCGCGGCCAACGAAGACTTGAACCTCAGCGCCGTTCCTCCTGCCGTCGTGTTGATGGCAGGTTTGCAGGGCGCGGGTAAAACCACCACCGCCGGCAAACTGGCGCGCTTCCTTAAAGAGCGCAAGAAGAAGTCGGTCATGGTCGTGTCCGCGGACGTTTACCGTCCGGCGGCGATCAAGCAGCTGGAAACCCTGGCCAACGACATCGGCGTGACGTTCTTCCCGTCCGACCTGAGCCAGAAACCGGTCGACATCGCACAAGCGGCTATTAAAGAAGCCAAACTGAAATTCATCGACGTGGTTATCGTCGATACCGCCGGTCGTCTGCACATCGACGAAGAGATGATGGGCGAGATCAAGGCGTTGCATGCCGCGATCAACCCGGTCGAAACCCTGTTCGTGGTCGACGCCATGACCGGTCAGGACGCCGCCAACACGGCCAAGGCCTTTGGCGATGCGCTGCCGCTGACCGGTGTGATCCTGACGAAGGTCGACGGCGATGCCCGTGGTGGTGCCGCGCTGTCGGTGCGAGCCATCACCGGCAAGCCGATCAAGTTCATCGGTATGGGCGAGAAGACCGAAGCGCTCGAACCGTTCCATCCTGAGCGTATCGCTTCGCGCATCCTCGGCATGGGCGACGTACTCAGCCTGATCGAGCAGGCCGAACAGACCCTCGACAAAGACAAGGCCGATAAACTGGCCAAGAAGCTGAAGAAGGGCAAGGGCTTCGATCTCGAAGACTTCCGCGATCAGTTGCAACAGATGAAGAACATGGGCGGCCTCGGCGGCCTCATGGACAAACTGCCGAACATCGGCGGCGTGAATCTGGCGCAGATGGGTAACGCCCAGGGCGCGGCAGAGAAACAGTTCAAGCAGATGGAAGCCATCATCAATTCCATGACCCCGGCCGAGCGTCGCGACCCTGAGCTGATCAGTGGTTCGCGCAAGCGCCGGATCGCCATGGGTTCCGGCACCCAGGTGCAGGACATCGGTCGCTTGATCAAGCAGCACAAGCAGATGCAGAAGATGATGAAGAAATTCTCCGCGAAAGGCGGAATGGCCAAAATGATGCGCGGCATGGGCGGTATGTTGCCCGGCGGCGGCATGCCAAAGATGTAAAGTATTCACGCCAGGGCTTGCCCTTGCATCTCCCACATGGAAGTGGGATCTCCAGCAAACCCGCACTTGGCGGGAGCTGACTGGCCATCTTCAACGATGGCTCTATAGCAAATCTGGATGGCGACCGATAGGCCGCCGGAAAAAGACATTTGCAAAAGTCCGGATATTCCTTAGAATATGCGGCCTTTCGGGCACCTATGCCCGCTGTGCCTTTAGATTTGCAGCACCGACTACAGGAACGATGTTCACATGCTAACAATCCGTCTTGCCCTTGGCGGCTCCAAAAAGCGCCCGTTTTACCACTTGACCGTAACCGACAGCCGCAATCCGCGTGACGGTTCGCACAAGGAACAGGTTGGTTTCTTCAACCCTGTTGCTCGTGGTCAAGAAGTTCGTCTGTCCGTGAACCAAGAGCGCGTAGCCTACTGGCTGAGCGTTGGTGCACAACCTTCTGAGCGCGTTGCTCAGTTGTTGAAGGAATCTGCCAAGGCTGCGGCCTGAGCAATATGAACGCGACGCCAGCTGTTGCCGATGATTTGATCGTTATTGGCAAAATTTATTCTGTTCATGGCGTTCGCGGCGAAGTGAAGGTGTATTCCTTTACTGATCCGACTGAAAACCTGTTGCAGTACAAAACCTGGACGCTCAAGCGCGAGGGCAATGTGAAACAGGTTGAGCTGGTCAGCGGACGTGGGAACGACAAGTTCCTGGTCGCAAAGCTCAAGGGTCTTGATGATCGTGAAGAAGCTCGTCTTCTGGCCGGTTACGAGATCTGCGTGCCGCGTAACCTGTTCCCTGAATTGACCGACGGCGAGTACTACTGGTACCAGCTGGAAGGTCTGAAGGTTATTGATCAACTCGGGCAATTGCTCGGGAAAATCGATCATCTTCTGGAAACCGGCGCCAATGATGTAATGGTGGTCAAGCCTTGCGCTGGCAGCCTGGATGATCGCGAACGCCTGTTGCCCTATACGGAGCAATGCGTGTTGGCTGTCGACCTTGCCGCAGGCGAGATGAAGGTGGAATGGGATGCGGACTTCTAAACGTGGCTAATCTGCGCGTAGAAGTGATCAGTTTGTTTCCCGAGATGTTCTCCGCCATCAGCGAGTACGGCATCACCAGTCGGGCGGTGAAACAGGGGCTGTTGCAGCTCACCTGTTGGAATCCGCGAGACTACACGACGGATCGACATCACACTGTGGATGATCGCCCATTTGGCGGTGGTCCGGGCATGGTGATGAAGATCAAGCCCCTGGAAGATGCTCTGGCTCAGGCCAAGGCAGTAGCCGGGGAGGCGGCGAAGGTAATTTACCTGTCCCCCCAAGGCCGTCAACTGACTCAGTCGGCGGTGCGCGAGTTGGCGAATCTGGATGCATTGATCCTGATTGCCGGCCGCTATGAAGGCATTGACGAGCGTTTTATTGAGGCTCATGTCGATGAAGAGTGGTCGATTGGCGACTATGTACTGTCTGGCGGCGAGCTGCCGGCGATGGTCCTGATCGATGCGGTTACACGACTGCTGCCTGGAGCTTTAGGGCATGCGGACTCCGCCGAGGAAGATTCCTTTACGGATGGTTTGCTGGATTGCCCGCACTACACCCGACCGGAGGTGTATGCGGATCAGCGTGTTCCCGACGTATTGCTAAGTGGCAATCACGCGCATATCCGGCGTTGGCGTTTACAGCAGTCCCTTGGTAGGACCTTTGAACGACGCGCCGATCTTCTGGAAAGCCGCTCGCTTTCTGGAGAAGAGAAGAAGCTGCTCGAGGAATACATCCGCGAGCGGGACGATAGTTAACAACGTATCGATGGTAAATCCGACGATTTACCTTAGGAGCACAGCATGACTAACAAAATCATCCTTGCACTCGAAGCAGAGCAGATGACCAAAGAGATCCCTACCTTTGCCCCGGGCGACACCATTGTCGTTCAGGTGAAAGTGAAGGAAGGCGATCGTGCACGTCTGCAAGCGTTCGAAGGCGTCGTTATCGCCAAGCGTAACCGCGGCGTAAACAGTGCTTTCACCGTTCGTAAAATCTCCAACGGTGTTGGCGTAGAGCGTACTTTCCAGACCTACAGCCCGCAAATCGACAGCATGGCCGTCAAGCGTCGCGGTGACGTACGTAAAGCCAAGCTGTACTACCTGCGTGACCTGTCCGGTAAAGCAGCTCGCATCAAGGAAAAACTGGCTTAAGTCCAGCTTCCGATGCCGAAAAGCCAGCCTGTTCAGGTTGGCGATTCAAGAAAATGCCTCGTATCGAAAGATACGGGGCATTTTTCGTTATGGGTGCATCTAAAAGGCGGTCGCTCAATGCCGGGCGGCCAGGCGCAAATCCCTGTGGGAGCGGGCTTGCTCGCGAAAGCGGTGTGTCAGTCGACGTTGATGTTGTCTGGCGCACTGCTTTCGCGAGCAAGCCCGCTCCCACAGGGGGTTGTGCGACGTTGGGGGGATTTTTTCTGCACAAAAAAACGCCCCGAACCAGTCGGGGCGTTTTCTTGAGGTGCTTTTACGTTTAGCGCTTCAGCGAGGCTGGCAGGTGCGGCTGGATCGCCGTCAATACTGCCTTGAAGCACTTGGTGTTGCCGGCGACGATATGGCCTTTCTCAAGGAAGTCGTGACCGCCGGTGAAGTCGCTCACCAAGCCGCCTGCTTCCTGGATCAGCAGGGCGCCTGCAGCCATGTCCCACTCGGACAGGCCTGATTCCCAGAAAGCGTCGAAGCGGCCAGCGGCAACGTAGGCCAAGTCCAGACTCGCTGCGCCAGCGCGGCGGATGCCGGCGGTCTGGCCTACCAGGGCGCGGAACATGCCCAGATAGTTGTCGAGGTTGTCCATTTGCTCGTCGCGGAACGGGAAACCGGTGCCCAGCAAGGCGCCATCCAGGCTGGTGCGGCCGCTGACGCGCAGGCGGCGACCGTTCAGTTGGGCGCCACGGCCGCGGCTGGCGGTGAATTCTTCCTGGCGAACCGGGTCCAGAACAACGGCGTGTTCCAGGCGGCCACGGTATTTGCAGGCGATGCTGACAGCGAAGTGGGGAATGCCGCGCAGGAAGTTGGTGGTGCCATCCAGTGGGTCAATGATCCACAGGTATTCTTCGCCTTCGATGCCGCTGCCGGCGTGCATGCCGGTTTCTTCACCCATGATCGAGTGATTCGGGTAAGCCTTGCGCAATGCATCGACGATTTTCTGTTCGGCGGCGCGATCCACCTCGGATACGTAATCCTTGGCGTCTTTTTCGTCGACCTTGATGGTATCCAGGCGCTCGATGGAGCGGAAAATCAATTCACTGGCGCTGCGGGCGGCGCGCAGCGCGATATTCAGCATGGGCTGCATGGATGTGTCACCTAAGGTTGTTAAAGAAAGCCGGGCATTCTATCAGAAAGTTTCTACAGGAGAAGGTCGGTGTTCGCTTTCATAGCTTAACGGTAGGTTGAGCTGTAAGATTCTGCTCCCATTAAAGTGTTCGAGAGCGCCTCCCTTGCTGCAAAACATTCGTGTCGTCCTGGTCAATACCAGTCACCCCGGAAATATCGGCGGGGCTGCGCGTGCCATGAAGAACATGGGCCTGTCGCGGCTGGTACTGGTCGAGCCGCGGTTGTTCCCGCATCACGAGGCTGATGCGCGTGCGTCCGGTGCCGGTGACATTCTTGAAAGCGCTCAAGTCGTCGCCACCCTGGAAGATGCCTTGGTCGGCTGCAATCTGGTACTTGGTACCAGTGCTCGCGATCGTCGCATTCCCTGGCCGTTGCTCGATCCCCGTGAATGCGGTGTGAAGGTGGTCGAGGAAGCGGAGCAGGGTGCCGAGATCGCATTGGTGTTCGGTCGTGAAGACTCCGGCCTGACCAATGAAGAACTGCAGCGATGTCATTATCACGTGCACATCCCGTCAGACCCTGAGTTCAGTTCGCTGAACCTTGGGGCGGCGGTGCAGGTGTTGAGCTATGAAGTGCGTATGTCCTGGTTGGCGGCTGTAGGTCAGCCGAGCAAGGTCGAGAAGGATGAAGTGGCGTCCACCAAGAGTGGTGAGCTGGCGACCATGGATGAGTTGGAGCGTTTCTATGAGCACCTGGAGCAGACCCTGGTGGCCATCGAATTTCTCGACCCGGAAAAACCACGGCACTTGATGGCGCGTCTGCGCCGGTTGTACGGACGCAGCTCGGTCAGCCGGGCGGAAATGAATATATTGCGTGGCATCCTCACGGAAACCCAGAAAGCGGCCCGTGGCGAGCTTCTAAAGCGGAAGGATTAATGATGTTCGAGCGTTTGC
The DNA here is from genome assembly GCF_022014505.1 of Pseudomonas sp. PGPR40. NCBI lineage: Bacteria > Pseudomonadati > Pseudomonadota > Gammaproteobacteria > Pseudomonadales > Pseudomonadaceae > Pseudomonas > Pseudomonas sp. PGPR40. The sequence goes on from NZ_JAKLSP010000044.1 coordinate 22,095, forward strand.
GTGAAGATATCCAAAGTGTTTTCCATCGTGACCCGGCTGCGCGTAATGCTTTTGAGGTGCTGACGTGCTACCCGGGCATGCACGCCATCTGGATCCATCGCCTGTCGTCAGCGTTGTGGGGCATGGGCTGGAAATGGCTGGCGCGGGTGGTGTCGAACTTCGGTCGCTGGTTGACCGGGATCGAGATTCATCCGGGTGCCAAGGTCGGTCGTCGCTTCTTTATCGACCATGGCATGGGCATCGTTATCGGTGAGACCGCCGAGATTGGCAACGATGTCACCCTGTATCAGGGCGTGACGCTCGGCGGCACCAGCTGGAACAAGGGCAAGCGTCACCCGACGCTGGAGGACGGCGTAGTGGTCGGGGCGGGCGCCAAGGTGCTCGGTCCGTTTACCGTCGGCGCCGGCGCCAAGGTCGGCTCCAATGCGGTCGTGACGAAGGCCGTTCCGCCGGGGGCGACGGTAGTCGGGATTCCGGGGCGGATCATCGTCAAGTCCGATGAAGAGCAGGACGCCAAGCGCAAGGCGATGGCCGAGAAGATCGGTTTCGATGCCTATGGTGTCGGCGAAGACATGCCGGACCCGGTGGCCCGGGCAATTGGTCAATTGCTTGATCACTTGCAGGCAGTCGATGGTCGCCTGGAGGGCATGTGCGGCGCGTTGAAGGATCTGGGCAGTAATTACTGTGCCAAGGATCTGCCCGAATTGCGCGAAGAAGACTTTGCCTGTGTGAAAGATAAAGATCAGAGTCAGGCCAGTTAAACCGCGCTGGCCCCTTCGCGAGCAAGCCCGCTCCCACACTTGATTTGTGTCGTGCACAAAATCGGTGTCCACAGGCGATCTAATGTGGGAGCGGGCTTGCTCGCGAAGAACGATAACTCGCAATTGCTGGCTGTACACGGCCAGCCTTTGTTATGATGCGCGCGCTCTTTTGCGGGTAAACCCGAGTAAAGCACTAGGTCTTATAGTTGACTTAAATACTCGGGAATTGCATACTCGCCCCATTCCGAATTCCGTGGTAATTGTCCATGCGACTGACTACAAAAGGCCGATACGCCGTGACCGCCATGCTTGATCTGGCGTTGCACGCGCAGCACGGGCCGGTGTCCCTGGCCGATATCTCCGAGCGCCAAGGCATCTCTCTGTCCTACCTCGAGCAGCTTTTCGCCAAATTGCGCCGCAGCAATCTGGTGTCCAGCGTTCGCGGTCCAGGCGGTGGTTACCAGTTGTCCCGCGACATGCAGGGCATCCAGGTCGCCCAGGTGATCGATGCGGTCAACGAATCGGTCGATGCAACCAAATGCCAGGGCCAGGGCGATTGCCATTCCGGCGACACCTGTCTGACCCACCACTTGTGGTGCGACCTGAGCCTGCAGATTCACGAATTTCTCAGCGGTATCAGCTTGGCTGACCTTGTAACTCGCCGTGAGGTGCAAGAAGTAGCCCAGCGTCAGGACCAGCGTCGTTGCAACAGCAAGGCGCCGCGCCTGGACAAGATTGAAGCGTCCGCCGTCGAATGACAGCCAAAGAGCTAGCGGCACGCCAGCCAGCCTGATTTAGGAGATAGTCCATGAAATTGCCGATTTACCTTGATTACTCTGCGACGACCCCGGTTGATCCACGTGTCGCGCAAAAGATGAGTGAATGCCTGCTGGTCGACGGAAACTTCGGTAACCCGGCGTCCCGTTCCCACGTGTTCGGCTGGAAAGCTGAAGAGTCCGTCGAGAACGCTCGCCGTCAGGTCGCTGACCTGGTTAACGCCGACCCGCGTGAAATCGTCTGGACCTCCGGTGCCACCGAGTCCGACAACCTGGCAATCAAGGGGGCGGCGCATTTCTACTCCACCAAAGGCAAGCACCTGATCACCACCAAGATTGAGCACAAGGCTGTCCTCGACACCATGCGCCAACTGGAGCGTGAAGGTTTCGAAGTGACCTACCTCGACCCTCGTGAAGATGGTCTGGTCACTCCAGAGATGGTCGAAGCTGCCCTGCGCGATGACACCATCCTGGTGTCGATCATGCACGTGAACAACGAAATCGGCACCGTCAACGACATCGCAGCCATTGGCGAACTGACCCGTTCCAAGGGGATCCTGTTCCACGTCGATGCCGCTCAGTCCACCGGCAAGGTCGAGATCGACCTGTCGAAGCTGAAAGTCGACATGATGTCGTTCTCTGCCCACAAAACCTACGGCCCTAAAGGCATCGGCGCGCTGTACGTCAGCCGCAAGCCGCGTGTTCGCATCGAAGCGACCATGCATGGCGGCGGTCACGAACGTGGCATGCGCTCTGGCACCCTGGCGACCCACCAGATCGTCGGCATGGGTGAAGCTTTCCGCGTAGCCAAGGAAGACATGGCTGCCGAGAACGTACGCATCAAAGCCCTGAGCGACCGTTTCTTCAAGCAGGTCGAAGGCCTCGAAGAGCTGTACGTCAATGGCAGCATGACCTCCCGCGTACCGCACAACCTGAACCTGAGCTTCAACTACGTTGAAGGCGAGTCGCTGATCATGGCGCTCAAGGATCTGGCGGTTTCGTCCGGTTCGGCCTGCACCTCGGCGTCGCTTGAGCCTTCGTACGTATTGCGCGCCCTGGGCCGCAACGACGAACTGGCACACAGCTCGATTCGCTTCACCTTCGGCCGTTTCACCACCGAAGAAGAAATCGACTACGCCGCGCAGAAAGTTTGCGAGGCCGTTACCAAGCTGCGCACTCTCTCGCCGCTGTGGGACATGTACAAAGATGGCGTCGACATTTCGAAAATCGAGTGGGCGGCACACTGATATTCAAGTCGCCGCAACCGGGCCCTGCGAATCGACGATTGGCAGGGCTTCAAGAGCGACTCTCTGATGAGTGAGGATTAAGAATCATGGCTTACAGCGAAAAGGTCATCGACCACTACGAGAACCCGCGCAACGTCGGCAAGATGGACGCGGAAGATCCTGATGTCGGCACCGGCATGGTCGGCGCTCCGGCGTGCGGCGACGTGATGCGCCTGCAGATCAAGGTCAACGAACAAGGCATCATCGAAGACGCCAAGTTCAAGACTTACGGTTGCGGTTCGGCGATCGCCTCCAGCTCCCTGGCGACCGAGTGGATGAAAGGCAAGACTCTGGATGAAGCAGAGACCATCAAGAACACTCAGCTGGCCGAAGAACTGGCCCTACCGCCAGTAAAAATTCACTGCTCCGTACTCGCTGAAGACGCTATCAAAGCGGCCGTTCGCGACTACAAGCAGAAGAAAGGCTTGATCTGACTTTCAAGATTTGGCGACGAGTAAGGAGTCACCGATGGCTATCAGCATGACAGAAGCGGCTGCTCAACACGTGCGACGCTCCCTCAACGGGCGCGGCAAAGGTGAAGGGATTCGTCTGGGTGTTCGCACCACAGGCTGTTCCGGCCTTGCCTACGTGCTGGAGTTTGTCGACGAGGTGGTGGCAGAGGATCAAGTGTTCGAAAGTCACGGCGAGAAAGTGATCATCGACCCGAAAAGCCTGGCATACCTGGACGGAACCGAGCTCGATTTCGTCAAGGAAGGGTTGAACGAAGGCTTCAAGTTCAACAATCCCAACGTACGCGGTGAATGTGGCTGCGGCGAAAGCTTCAATATCTGAGGCTGCTCGTGGGTACTCCTTGTCATTTCGCTTTATTTGAACTGCAGCCGAGTTTCCGTCTGGATCTCGAGCAGTTGGCCACGCGCTACCGTGAGTTGGCGCGCGGTGTTCATCCAGACCGTTTTGCCGACGCTTCCGAGCGTGAGCAGCGGCTGGCGCTCGAGCAATCCGCGAGCCTCAACGAGGCCTACCAGACGCTCAAAAGCCCTCCCAAACGCGCGCGCTACTTGCTCGCCATGGGCGGTCGCGAGCTGCCGCTGGAGGTTACGGTGCATGATCCGGAGTTTCTTCTGCAGCAGATGGAGTTGCGTGAAGAGCTCGAAGACCTGCAAGACAGCGCCGACCTGGCCGGCATTGCCGTGTTCAAGCGTCGTTTGAAGGTTGCGCAGGATGAACTGAACGAAAGCTTCGCAGCCTGTTGGGATGATGCAGCGCAACGTGAACGGGCCGAACGCCTGATGCGGCGCATGCAATTCCTCGACAAGCTCACCTACGAAGTGCGCCAGTTAGAAGAGCGCCTCGACGATTAACCCAGTGCCGCTCCGGTCGCACGCCTGATATACAGATAAGTCCTGATCACGATGGCCCTACTGCAGATCGCCGAACCCGGCCAAAGTCCTCAACCGCACCAGCGTCGTCTGGCTGTGGGGATCGACTTGGGCACTACCAATTCGCTGGTCGCTGCGTTGCGCAGTGGTCTTTCCGAGCCTCTGGCCGACGCGCAAGGGCAGGTCATCCTGCCGTCTGCCGTGCGCTATCACGCCGATCACGTCGAAGTGGGCGAATCGGCCAAACTGGCCGCCGCGTCCGATCCTTTGAACACTGTGCTGTCGGTCAAGCGCTTGATGGGTCGTGGTCTGTCCGACGTCAAGCAATTGGGCGATCAGCTGCCGTACCGTTTTGTCGATGGCGAGTCGCACATGCCGTTCATCGACACGGTGCAAGGCCCGAAAAGCCCGGTCGAAGTCTCCGCCGATATCCTCAAAGTGCTGCGTCAGCGCGCTGAAGCGACGTTGGGTGGCGAATTGGTTGGTGCGGTGATTACAGTTCCGGCCTATTTCGACGATGCCCAGCGTCAAGCCACCAAGGATGCAGCCAAGTTGGCCGGCCTGAACGTGCTGCGTTTGCTCAATGAGCCAACCGCTGCCGCGGTCGCTTACGGTCTGGATCAGCACGCCGAAGGCCTGGTCGCGATTTATGACCTGGGCGGCGGCACCTTCGATATTTCGATTTTGCGCCTGACTGGCGGTGTGTTCGAAGTGCTGGCTACCGGCGGCGACAGCGCCCTGGGTGGCGATGACTTCGATCACGCTATTGCTGGCTGGATCATCGAGAACGCCGGTCTGTCGGCCGACCTCGATCCGGGTACGCAGCGCCATCTGCTGCAAACCGCCTGCGCGGCCAAAGAAGCGTTGACCCAGTCCTCGTCCGTCGAAGTTGCTTATGGCGACTGGAAGGCCGAGCTGACCCGTGAAGACTTCAATGCACTGATCGAGCCGATGGTTGCTCGCAGCCTGAAAGCCTGCCGCCGCGCGGTGCGTGATTCCGGTATCGAGCTGGAAGACGTACACGCTGTGGTCATGGTCGGCGGCTCGACGCGCGTGCCTCGCGTCCGCGATGCCGTTGCGCACGCCTTCGGTCGCGAGCCGCTGACCGAAATCGATCCGGATCAAGTCGTGGCCATCGGTGCCGCGATCCAGGCCGATACCCTGGCTGGCAACAAGCGTGATGGCGGCGAACTGCTGTTGCTCGACGTGATTCCGTTGTCCCTGGGGCTGGAAACCATGGGCGGCCTGATGGAGAAGGTGATTCCGCGTAACACCACCATCCCCGTCGCCCGGGCCCAGGACTTCACCACTTATAAAGATGGCCAGTCGGCCATGGCGATCCACGTATTGCAGGGCGAGCGCGAGTTGATCAGCGATTGCCGCTCCCTGGCGCGCTTCGAATTGCGCGGTATTCCGGCGATGGTGGCCGGTGCGGCGAAGATTCGCGTGACCTTCCAGGTCGATGCCGACGGTCTGCTCAGTGTCTCGGCCCGCGAATTGGCTTCGGGTGTCGAGGCCAGCATTCAGGTTAAACCGTCCTACGGCCTGACCGACGGCGAAATCGCCAAAATGCTCAAGGATTCGTTCCAGCACGCCAACGACGACAAAGTCGCCCGCGTATTGCGCGAGCAGCAGGTCGATGCCCAGCGCCTGATCGAGGCGGTGCAGGGCGCTCTGGAAGTTGACGGCGAGCGCTTGCTCGATGCCGAAGAACGCATGGTCATCGAATTGCAGATGCAGGAACTGACCGAATTGATGAAAGGCACCGATGGTTACGCCATCGAGCAGCAGACCAAGCGTCTGTCGCAAGTGACCGATGCCTTTGCTGCCCGCCGCCTGGATTCGACGGTGAAAGCCGCGCTGGCGGGGCGCAACCTGAATGAAATCGAGGATAACTGATGCCGCAGGTCATTTTTCTGCCACACGAGAAGTTCTGCCCGGAAGGCATGGTTGTAGAGGCTGAGCCCGGTATCTCTATTCTTGAACTGGCCCATGAGCACCATATCGAGATGGAAAGCGCCTGTGGCGGCGTCTGCGCTTGCACTACCTGCCATTGCATCATCCGCGAAGGTTTTGACTCGCTGGAAGAAGCGGATGAGCTGGAAGAAGATTTTCTTGATCGGGCCTGGGGTCTGGAAGCGCAATCGCGTCTAGGCTGTCAGGCGATCGTCGGGACTGAAGACCTGACCGTCGAGATTCCGAAATACTCGCTCAACCATGCAGCCGAAGCGCCGCACTGATTCAAGGAACCGATATGAGTCTGAAATGGGTTGATGTGCTTGAAATCGCGATCCAGTTGGCTGAGTCCCGGCCGGAAGTGGACCCGCGTTACGTGAACTTCGTCGATCTGCACAAATGGGTGCTGGCATTGCCGGAGTTCAGTGATGATCCGACCCGCGGTGGCGAGAAGGTGCTTGAAGCCATTCAGGCCGCCTGGATCGAAGAAGCAGACTGATCTCTGCACCGTACGCAGTTAGGCAATACCAAAGAACCCGCGTATAATTCGCGGGTTTAATTTTTCGCAAATTACCGTTTCTGGAGTTACACCATGGCTGTTCAACGTACTTTCTCCATCATCAAGCCTGACGCTGTTGCAAAAAACGTTATCGGCGAGATCACCACTCGTTTCGAAAAAGCTGGCCTGCGCGTTGTAGCTTCGAAACTGAAGCAACTGTCCAAAGCCGAAGCTGAAGGCTTCTACGCTGAGCACAGCGCTCGTGGTTTCTTCAACGACCTGGTTGCTTTCATGATCTCCGGTCCGGTTGTCGTTCAGGTTCTGGAAGGCGAAAACGCTATCGCTCTGAACCGTGAGCTGATGGGCGCTACCAACCCTAAAGAAGCTGCTGCCGGCACCATCCGCGCTGACTTCGCTGATTCCATCGACGCCAACGCTGTACACGGTTCGGACTCCGAAGCCGCTGCTGCTCGCGAAATCTCGTACTTCTTCGCAGCTACTGAAGTAACCACTCGCTAAGCATTGGCTTAAGAGTGAAGGTGAATCCATGACTACATCGACTGTAAAAACCAACCTGCTGGGTCTGACTCAACAGGAAATGGAAAAATTCTTCGACTCAATCGGGGAGAAGCGTTTCCGTGCCGGTCAGGTAATGAAATGGATTCACCACCTTGGCGTCGATGATTTCGACGCCATGACGAACGTCAGCAAGGCCCTGCGCGACAAGCTCAAGGCCATTGCTGAAGTCCGCGGCCCCGAAGTGGTCAGCGAGGACATCTCCACCGATGGCACCCGTAAGTGGGTGGTGCGCGTGGCGTCCGGTAGCTGCGTCGAGACCGTGTACATTCCCCAGGGCAAACGCGGCACTCTGTGCGTTTCGTCCCAGGCAGGCTGTGCCCTGGATTGCAGTTTCTGCTCCACCGGCAAGCAAGGTTTCAACAGCAACCTCACCGCCGCCGAAGTGATCGGCCAGGTGTGGATTGCCAATAAATCGTTCGGCAGCATCCCGGCGACCGCCGACCGTGCCATCACCAACGTGGTGATGATGGGCATGGGTGAGCCGCTGCTGAACTTCGACAACGTCGTGGCCGCCATGCATCTGATGATGGATGACCTGGGCTACGGGATCTCCAAGCGCCGCGTAACCCTGTCCACTTCGGGCGTGGTGCCGATGATCGATGAGCTGTCCAAGCACATCGACGTGTCCCTGGCGTTGTCGCTGCACGCACCAAACGACGCATTGCGTAACCAATTGGTGCCGATCAACAAGAAATATCCGCTTAAGATGCTGCTCGAGTCGTGCCAGCGCTACATGTCGTCCCTGGGCGAAAAGCGCGTGCTGACCATCGAGTACACCTTGCTCAAGGACATCAACGACAAGGTTGAACATGCCGTTGAGATGATCGAGTTGCTCAAGAACATTCCGTGCAAGATCAACCTGATTCCGTTCAACCCGTTCCCGCATTCCGGTTACGAGCGCCCGAGCAACAACGCGATTCGCCGGTTCCAGGATCAGCTTCACCATGCAGGCTTCAACGTCACCGTACGCACCACCCGCGGTGAAGACATCGATGCCGCGTGTGGCCAATTGGTAGGGCAGGTGCTGGATCGCACCCGTCGCAGCGAACGTTATATCGCCGTGCGCGAGTTGAGCGCCGAAAACGATATCGCAACAAACGCCGCGAACAATAATTAAGAGAGGATCTCTATGTCCCTGCGCTTCGCGCTGCTTGTGCTGTTGGCCAGCCTCTGTGCTGGTTGTGTCCTGTCGGGCGATTTCAACCCGATGAAGACCAGCAAGGGCCGTGATGAAGCGCGTGCCGCCTACGTGCAACTGGGCTTGGGGTATTTGCAGCAAGGCATGACCGAGCGCGCCAAAGTCCCGTTGAAGAAGGCTTTGGACCTGGATAGTTCGGATCCTGACGCCAACGCGGCTCTGGGGCTGGTGTTCCAGGCCGAGATGGAGCCGGAACTGGCCGATCAGCATTTTCGCAAGGCGTTGTCTTCTCGCCCCGCCGATGCGCGAATCCTGAATAACTACGGCAGTTTTCTTTTCGAAGAGAAACGTTACAAAGCGGCGTACGAACGCTTCGAACAGGCCGCCGCCGATACCCTGTATCCTGAGCGTTCGCGGGTTTTCGAAAACCTGGGTATGACCGCTTCAAAGCTTGGCCAGCGTGATCTGGCCCGTCAGCAACTGGAAAAAGCCCTGCGTTTGAACCGCCAACAGCCACGAGCATTGCTGGAAATGGCTGAGTTGTCTTACGAAGACAGGCATTATGTGCCCGCGCGTGACTATTACGACCGTTTTAGCCTGCTCACTGAACAAAATGCACGTAGTCTATTGCTCGGCGTTCGGCTGGCAAAAGTGTTCGAAGATCGCGACAAGGCCGCCAGTTTTGGCCTGCAATTAAAACGACTCTATCCCGGTACGCCGGAATATCAGCAATACCTGTCGGAGCAATGATGAAAGCGGCGCATCCCGAAGTTGTAGCAGCGAATCGCGTTAACCCCGGTGAGACTTTGCGCCAGGCTCGCGAAAGCAATGGCTGGTCGCTGGCCGAAGTGGCCCTCAAGCTCAACCTCACCGTCAATTCCCTGAGCAATCTGGAAGCCGGCGCTTTCGACAAGCTGCCAGGGCATACCTTTGCCCGTGGCTATATTCGCACGTATGCCAAATTGCTCGGCATGGACCAGGCCATTCTGGTCCAGCAGTTCGACCAATCCACCGGCACCGACTCCCAGGGCAGCAACGTCCACAGCCTGGGGCGCATCGAAGAGCCGGTTCGGGTTTCTCACACCATTTTGCGAATTGTCAGCCTGCTGTTGTTGCTCGCGGTGATTGGCGGTGGTTTTGTCTGGTGGCAGGATCAAACCTCATTGCGCACCAAGGACTTGATCGGCCTGGCCCCGGAACACGTTGAAGTCGAAGGCGCCGACGGCACCACCCAGATCCATCCACTGGACGAGCCGGAAGACCAGGCTGTTGCTCAAGGCCAGGCTGAAGGTGCAACGCCTCTTGCGCTGCCTCAGGCCGAGACTTCGACCGAGGAACCAGTCAATGCCGAAACGAGCGCACCGGTTCCAGCACCAGCGGCTCCAGCAGTAACGCCTGCGGCCCACAGCATTGCGCCGGTTGTCGCGACACCGGCGACACCGGCGACGCCTGCTCCGGCTGTTCCCGCTGTACCGGCACCAGTTATCACGGCTCCGATTGCTCCGACCGCCCCGGCTCCAGCTCCGGCAACTCCGGTGGCTGGCCAAGGCCAGGTTCAACTGCAATTCACTGCCGATTGCTGGACGCAAGTGACCGATGGCGCGGGCAAGGTGCTATTAAGCGGTCTAAAGCGTAAAGGCGAAAATGTTACCGTCAGCGGCAAACCGCCATTTTCCGTGCGTCTGGGCTTCGCCCGTGGCGCGCAGGTCAGCTACAACGGACAGGTGGTTGATGTCGCTCCGTTCACCAGTGGCGAAACTGCTCGCCTGAAGTTGGGTCAATAAGTCATGCACGGCGAATCTCCAATCAAACGTCGCGAATCCCGCAAGATCTGGGTCGGTAACGTGCCCGTGGGCGGCGATGCACCTATCGCTGTGCAGAGCATGACCAACAGCGACACCAATGACGTGGCCGCCACCGTGGCCCAGATCAATCGCCTGGAAGCCGCTGGCGTCGATATCGTGCGGGTTTCCGTGCCGGACATGGATGCCGCCGAAGCCTTCGGCAAGATCAAGCAACTGGTCAAAGTGCCGTTGGTGGCCGACATCCACTTCGACTACAAAATCGCATTGCGCGTAGCCGAACTGGGCGTCGATTGCCTGCGGATCAACCCGGGCAACATTGGTCGCGAAGACCGCGTGCGTGCGGTGGTCGATGCTGCCCGTGATCGCGGGATTCCAATCCGCATCGGCGTCAACGCCGGCTCCCTGGAAAAAGACCTGCAAAAGAAATACGGCGAGCCGACTCCCGCTGCACTGGTCGAGTCCGCCTTGCGTCACGTCGAACACCTTGAACGCCTGAATTTCCAGGACTTCAAGGTCAGCGTGAAAGCCTCCGACGTATTCATGGCCGTCGCCGCCTACCGCTTGCTGGCCAAGGAAATCGTCCAGCCGCTGCACTTGGGCATCACTGAAGCGGGTGGTTTGCGCTCAGGCACAGTGAAATCCGCCGTAGGCCTCGGTATGCTGCTCGCCGAAGGGATTGGCGATACTATTCGCATCTCGTTGGCGGCCGACCCGGTCGAGGAAGTGAAAGTCGGCTACGACATTCTCAAATCCCTGCACCTGCGTTCCCGTGGCATCAACTTCATCGCCTGCCCGAGCTGCTCGCGGCAGAATTTCGATGTGGTCAAAACCATGAACGAACTGGAAGGGCGCCTTGAAGACCTGCTGGTGCCGCTGGATGTCGCGGTGATCGGTTGCGTGGTCAACGGGCCGGGCGAAGCCAAGGAAGCCCATATCGGCTTGACCGGCGGCACGCCAAACCTGATTTACATCGACGGCAAGCCGGCGCAGAAACTGACGAATGACAATCTGGTGGATGAGCTTGAACGCTTGATCCGTCAGAAAGCGGCCGAAAAGGTCGAAGCCGACGCAGCAGTCATTGCGCGTGGCTAAGTCGAACGAATTTAAGGATTTATAGTGAGCAAGTCTCTGCAAGCCATACGTGGCATGAACGACATCCTGCCCGAACAGACTCCCCTGTGGCGTCATTTCGAGGGCACTGTTTCGCGTCTGCTGGATAACTACGGTTACAAGCAGATTCGCATGCCGATCGTTGAGTTCACCGAGCTGTTCAAACGCTCCATCGGTGAAGTGACCGACATCGTCGAAAAAGAGATGTACACCTTCGACGACCGCAACGGCGATTCCCTGACCCTGCGCCCTGAAGGCACAGCGGCCTGCGTGCGTGCGGTGCTCGAGCACGGCATCACCGGCGGCGGCCAAGTGCAGAAACTCTGGTACATCGGCCCGATGTTCCGTCACGAACGTCCACAGAAAGGTCGTTATCGCCAGTTTCACCAGATTGGTTGCGAAGTCTTCAACCTCGACGGTCCGGACATCGACGCCGAGTTGATCGTGCTGACCTGGCGCCTGTGGGGCGAGCTGGGTATCCGCGATGCGGTCAAGCTCGAACTCAATAGCCTGGGCACCAGCGAGTCCCGTGGTCGTTATCGTGAAGCACTGGTCGAATACCTGTCCGCTCGCCTGGATCAACTGGACGAAGACAGCCAGCGCCGTCTGAAAACCAACCCGCTGCGGGTTCTGGATACCAAGAACCCCGACACCCAAGCGGCGTTGGCCGACGCGCCAAAAATGGCCGACTACCTCGACGAAGAGTCCCGCGTGCACTTCGAGGGCCTCAAGGCTCGTCTGGACGCCGCCGGCATTCCTTATGTGATCAACCCGAAGCTGGTTCGCGGGCTGGATTACTACAGCAAGACCGTTTTCGAATGGGTCACCGACAAGTTGGGCGCTCAGGGCACCGTGTGTGCCGGTGGCCGTTACGACGGTCTGGTGGAGCAGATGGGCGGCAAGCCGACCACGGGCGTTGGCTTCGCCATGGGCATCGAGCGTCTGGTGCTGCTGCTTGAAACCCTGGAGCAGATTCCCGAAGAAATCTCCCGTCAGGTCGATGTTTACCTCTGCGCCTTCGGTGAAGCCGCCGAGCTGGCCGGTCTGGCATTGAGCGAGCGCGTTCGTGATCAATTGCCCAACCTGCGCCTGCAAGTCAATGCCGGCGCCGGCAGCTTCAAAAGCCAGTTCAAGAAAGCCGACAAGAGCGGTGCGCTGTACGCATTGATTCTCGGTGAGGACGAAATGGCCCAGCAAGTGGTAGGTTTCAAACCCCTGCGTGGCCAGGGCGAACAACAAAGCATTGCCTGGGATGCGCTTGCTGCACACCTGGCCACCTGCGTCGTGCAGGGTTGAAGCTGTCAAACAGCCGATTTAGCGATTAAGGAGTATTGGGGTGTCGAGTACCGAAGACGAACATCTGGTGGAGTTGAAGGACTGGTGGACACGCAACGGCAAGCCCCTGGTCACTGGCGGCCTGTTGGCGCTGGTCATCGTGTTCGGCTGGCAGGCCTTTCAGAAGTATCAGAGCAATCAGTCGCAAGGCGCCTCGATTCTCTATCAGCAATTGCTCGAAACCACGCTGACGCCTGACGGCAAGCCCGATGCTGCACGTGTTTCGGACCTGGCTGGCAAGCTCAACAGCGAGTTCGGCGGCACCGCTTACGCGCAATACGGCAGCCTGTTCGTGGCGAAAGTCGCGGTCGACAGCGCCAAGCTGGACGACGCAGCCAGCGAGCTGAAAGCCATTGTCGCCAAACCGGCCAACCCGGCACTCGGCGAAATCGCCCGTCAGCGCCTGGCGCAGGTGCTGGCCGCGCAGAACAAGGTCGATGAAGCCCTGAAATTGCTCGAAGGCGATGCGGACAAAGCATTCCTGGCCACTCGCGAAGAACTCAAAGGCGACCTGCTGGTGCAGTTGGGTCGTACCGACGAAGCGAACGCGGCGTATCAGAAAGCCAAGGCGGCACTGTCGGATGAAGCGGCGGTCGGCGGCCTACAAATCAAGCTGGACGACCTGGCCAAAGGGGATGCGTGACGTGATCCGTTGGAAACATGCAGCATTGCTGGCTCTGGCCATATTGGCCGCGGGTTGCAGCAGCAATAGCAAAAAAGAATTGCCACCGGCCGAGTTGACCGACTTCAAAGAAGAAGTGGTTCTGCAAAAGCAGTGGAGTCGTTCGATCGGTGACGGTCAGGGCGAAACCTACAACATGCTGGTTCCGGCGATCGATGGCGATACCATCTATGCCGCCGACGTCACCGGTGTGGTGATGGCGATGGATCGCAGCAATGGCGACGTCAAATGGAAGAAAGATCTCGAACTGCCTGTCTCCGGCGCCGTTGGCGTGGGTTACGGTCTGGTCATGATCGGCACGATCAAGGGTGAAATCGTTGCCCTGGACGCCAGCAGCGGTGAAGAGAAATGGCGCGCTCGCGTGACCAGTGAAGTGCTCGCGCCGCCGGCCACCAATGGTGACGTTGTTGTGGTTCAGACCCAGGATGACCGTCTGATCGGTCTGGATGCCGCTACCGGCAACCAGCGCTGGTTGTATGACAGCACGCCAGCGGTTCTGACCCTGCGCGGCACCAGCGCACCGATCGTCACCAACCGCGTCGCGGTGGCTGGCCTGTCGACCGGTAAAGTGGTTGCTCTGGATGTTTCCAACGGCGTGCCGGTATGGGAACAACGCGTAGCGATTCCACAAGGTCGTTCGGAACTGGAGCGTGTGGTCGATATCGACGGTGGCCTGCTGCTGTCCGGCGGTACACTGTATGTCGCCAGCTACCAGGGTCGCGTCGCGGCACTGGACCTGGAAAGCGGTCGTCAGCTCTGGCAGCGTGATGCTTCCAGCTATGCCGGCGTTGCTCAGGGCTTTGGCAGCGTCTACGTGAGCCTGTCTGCAGGCACCGTTGAAGGCGTCGATGAACGTTCTACCACGGCTTTGTGGAGCAACGATTCGCTGGCCCGCCGTCAACTGTCGGCTCCGGAAGTGTTCTCCAGCTATGTTGCAGTCGGTGATATGGAAGGTTACCTGCACCTGCTGAGTCAGGTGGACGGTCGTTTCGTCGGCCGCGAGCGCATCGACAGCGACGGCCTGCGTGCCCGTCCGCTGGTGGTGGGTGACACGATTTATCTGTATGGCAACAGCGGCAAACTGGAAGCCCTGACCATCAAGTAAAGGTTTGACTATGCTTGGGGTTAATCCCCCAGGCTGCTTCACTGTAGGAGCCGGCTTACCGGCGAAGGGGCCGCTGAATATTGCGGTGATCTTGAGATCGCCTTCGCTGGCAAGCCAGCTCCTACAGTGATTGCCCCGAGCACCAGCCGCTGCCTCGCAGCGGCTTTTGTATTTTCTGAAATAACGAAGTGGAGAGCCGCATGGTTCCCGTAATCGCCCTGGTGGGCCGACCGAACGTCGGCAAGTCCACCTTGTTCAACCGCCTGACCAGGACTCGCGACGCCATTGTCGGCGACTTGTCCGGTCTGACCCGTGATCGCCAGTACGGTGAGGCCAAGTGGCAAGGGCGTTCCTACATTCTGGTCGACACCGGCGGTATCTCCGGTGACGAGCACGGTATGGACGAAAAAATGGCCGAGCAGTCGCTGCTGGCCATTGAAGAAGCGGATGTCGTTCTGTTCCTGGTAGATGCCAAGGCCGGTTTCACCGCCGCCGACCAGATGATCGCCGAGCATTTGCGCAAGCGTAACAAGCGTTCTTATGTGGTCGCCAACAAGGTCGACAACATCGACCCTGAAATGGCCCGCGCTGAATTCGCCCCGTTGGGCATGGGCCACGCGATTCCAATCGCCGGTGCTCATGGTCGTGGCATCACCCAGATGCTGGAAATCGCCCTGAGCGATTTCCCGAAAGACGAAGAAGAAGCGGAAGAAGGCGAGGAAGAGATCGTTGCCGAAGGCGAGGAAGCCAAGCGCATTCCTGGCCCGAGCGAAAAAGACGGTATCAAGATCGCCATCATCGGCCGTCCGAACGTTGGCAAGTCGACCCTGGTCAACCGCATGCTGGGTGAAGACCGAGTCATCGTTTATGACCAGCCCGGCACTACCCGCGACAGTATCTACATCCCGTTCGAGCGTAACGACGAGAAGTACACGCTGATCGACACCGCCGGTGTGCGCAAGCGCGGCAAGATCCACGAAGAAGTCGAAAAGTTCTCCGTGGTCAAAACCCTGCAGGCGATCAAAGACGCCAACGTGGTGATCTTCGTGATGGACGCCCGCGAAGGCGTGGTGGACCACGACCTCAACCTGCTGGGCTTCGCCATTGAATCGGGTCGTGCGCTGGTCATCGCGATCAACAAGTGGGACGGCATGACGCCGAGCGAGCGCGACTTCGTGAAGGTTGAGCTGCAACGTCGACTGTTCTTCGTTGACTACGCCGACATCCACTTTATCTCGGCCTTGCACGGCACTGGCGTGGGCAACCTCTACGCGTCGGTACAGAACTCGTTCAAGTCCGCGGTCACCCGCTGGCCGACCAACCGCCTGACCCAGATTCTGGAAGATGCGGTTGGCGAGCACGCGCCACCGATGGTCAACAACCGCCGGATCAAGCTGCGTTATGCCCACTTGGGTGGCGCGAACCCGCCGATCATCGTGATTCACGGTAACCAGATCGAGAAGGTGCCGAAGTCTTACGTCCGTTACCTGGAAAACACTTACCGTCGTGTGCTCAAGCTGGTCGGTACGCCGATCCGCATCGAGTTCAAGGGCGGCGAGAACCCGTATGAAGGCAACAAGAACTCGCTGACCGATCGCCAAGTCAACAAGAAGCGCCGCATGATGTCGCACCACAAAAAAGCCGACAAAAAGCGCCGCGACAAGCGCTGATTTTCGACTACCGGTGATCGTTCCCACGCTCTGCGTGGGAATGCATCCCGTGACGCTCTGCGTCACATCAGCATGGACGCGGAGCGTCCGTGGCGGCATTCCCACGCAGAGCGTGGGAACGATCAATCTAGAGAGGGGCGCCGGTTGGCGCCCTTTTTTTATGGTGCGCCAGGCATGGCGCGTAGCGCCGTGACTGGCGCTGTTCAGCTCATTATGGTGATGAGTTGGATGACTTGGAGGTGGAAGTCCTCTACACACCCGGCAAGGGGAAGTGTTAG
>NZ_JAKLSP010000045.1:0-36003 GCF_022014505.1 Pseudomonas sp. PGPR40
GCCGGCGAAGGCGTTTTCATTGGCGCTGTATGACGTGAGGCCGCCTTCGCTGGCAAGCCAGCATCCTACAGATGCCGTGAACGCCGCGAACTCCGTAGGAGCCCGGCTTGCCGGCGAAGGCGTTTTCATCGGCGCTGCATGACGTGAGGCCGTCTTCGCTGGCAAGCCAGCTCCTACAGATGCCGTGAACGCCGCGAACTCCGTAGGAGCCCGGCTTGCCGGCGAAGGCGTTTTCATTGGCGCTGTATGACGTGAGGCCGCCTTCGCTGGCAAGCCAGCATCCTACAGATGCCGTGAACGCCGCGAACTCCGTAGGAGCCCGGCTTGCCGGCGAAGGCGTTTTCGTCGGCGCTGCATGACGTGAGGTCGCCTTCGCTGGCAAGCCAGCTCCTACAGATGCCGTGAACGACGCGAACCTCGTAGGAGCCCGGCTTGCCGGCGAAGGCGTTTTCATCGGCGCTGCATGACGTGAGGCCGCCTTCGCTGGCAAGCCAGCTCTTACAGATTCGGGCCAGACCTATGACCCGGAACTCGCGTTTTGCCCGGTGCGGTTCAAGACGGTATCTACCTTGTCGAATGACGCCTTCTTCAAGGGCACTGCGGCAGCGACTGCTATGCTGGTTTGACCGCATTGCATCGACGCTGAGCGCCAGTCAAGAGAGAGCCCGTCATGTCCCAGTTGCCGTCCTTGAGCCAGTTACGCGACCCCAATACCTTCCTGCGCCGCCATCTGGGCCCCGATGCCACCGAGCAGCAGGCGATGCTCGACAGCCTCGGTCTTGGCAGTCGGGTCGAGCTGATCGAGCAGACAGTGCCGCCGGGAATCCTCCTCAACCGAGCGCTGGACCTGCCACCAGCGCTCGATGAAGAGGCCGCACTCGCCAAGCTGCGGGGCTACGCCGAGCAGAACCAGGTCTGGACCAGCCTGATCGGCATGGGTTACCACGGCACCCTCACGCCAGCCGTCATCCTGCGCAATGTGCTGGAAAATCCCGGTTGGTACACCGCTTACACCCCCTATCAACCGGAGATCGCCCAGGGTCGGCTCGAAGCGTTGCTGAATTTCCAGCAACTGACCATCGACCTGACCGGCCTGGAATTGGCCAACGCCTCGCTGCTCGATGAAGCCACGGCGGCAGCCGAGGCCATGGCACTGGCCAAGCGGGTCGCCAAATCCAGAAGTAACCTGTTTTTCGTCGATGAGAATTGCCATCCGCAGACCATTTCCGTAGTGCGGACCCGGGCCGAAGGGTTCGGTTTCGAGCTGATCGTCGACGCTGTGGATAACTTGAAACAGCATCAGGTGTTCGGCGCGCTGCTGCAATATCCCGACACCCATGGCGAAGTGCGTGATCTGCGCCCATTGATCGATCATCTGCATGCCCAGCAAGCTCTGGCCTGTGTGGCGACCGATCTGCTAAGCCTGTTGTTGCTGACCCCGCCGGGGGAACTGGGCGCCGACGTGGTGTTCGGTTCGTCCCAGCGATTCGGCGTGCCCATGGGTTATGGCGGCCCGCACGCGGCGTTTTTTGCCAGTCGCGACGAATACAAACGGGCGATTCCCGGGCGGATCATCGGCGTGTCGAAAGATGCCCGCGGCAACGTCGCCCTGCGCATGGCCCTGCAGACCCGCGAGCAACATATCCGCCGGGAGAAAGCCAATTCCAACATTTGCACTGCCCAAGTGCTACTGGCCAATATCGCCAGTTTCTACGCGGTCTACCACGGTCCGGAAGGGCTCAAACGGATTGCCCAGCGCGTCCATCGGCTGACTTGCATCCTCGCTGCCGGCCTGGAGCGCCACGGCATCACCCGTCTCAACCAACATTTCTTCGATACCCTGACCCTGGAGGTTGGCGGCACTCAGACCGCGATCATCGAAAGTGCCCTGGCGGCGCAGATCAACTTGCGCATCCTCGGCCGGGGGCAACTAGGCCTGAGCCTCGACGAAACCTGTGACGAAACCACCGTGGCGAAGCTGTTCGATGTGTTTCTCGGTGCCGATCATGGGCTCAACGTCGATGAGTTGGACGCTGAAACGCTGGTGTCCGGCATCCCTGCCGGATTGCAGCGCAGTACGCCTTATTTGCGTCATCCGGTGTTCAATGCTCATCACAGCGAAACCGAAATGCTGCGTTACCTCAAGCAGCTGGAAAACAAAGACCTGGCGCTCAATCAATCAATGATTCCGCTGGGCTCCTGCACCATGAAACTCAATGCCACCAGCGAGATGATCCCCATCACCTGGCCGCAGTTCGCCAACGTGCATCCGTTCGTGCCGAAAGAGCAGGTGGTGGGTTATTCCTTGATGATCGAAGAGCTTGAGCGCTGGCTCTGCGCGATCACCGGTTTCGATGCGATTTGCATGCAACCCAACTCGGGCGCTCAGGGCGAGTACGCCGGGTTGCTGGCGATCCGTAAATATCACGAGAGCCGCCATCAGGGCGCGCGGGATATCTGCCTGATCCCGTCTTCGGCCCACGGCACCAACCCGGCCTCGGCGCAAATGGCCGGGATGCGGGTGGTGATCGTCGAGTGCGACGAGGCGGGTAATGTCGATCTGAATGATCTGAAGGAAAAAGCCTCGGAGGCGGGGGACAAACTCGCCTGCCTGATGGCGACTTATCCTTCTACCCACGGGGTCTACGAGGAAGGCATCAGCGAAATCTGTGAAGTTATCCACAGCCATGGCGGTCAGGTGTACATGGATGGCGCCAACCTTAATGCGCAGGTTGGATTGGCGCGGCCGGCTGACATCGGTGCTGACGTGTCGCACATGAACCTGCACAAAACCTTCTGCATTCCCCACGGCGGTGGCGGACCGGGGATGGGCCCGATCGGCGTTCGGGCGCACCTGGCGCCATTCGTCGCCAATCACCCAGTGGTGCCCATCGATGGCCCGCTACCGGAAAACGGCGCAGTGAGCGCGGCCCCTTGGGGCAGTGCAAGCATTCTGCCCATCAGCTGGATGTATATCGCCATGATGGGGCCGCAACTGGCGGACGCGAGCGAGGTAGCGATTCTCGCCGCGAATTACCTGGCGCGGCATTTGTCCGGGGCGTTCCCGGTGCTCTACACCGGGCGCAACGAGCGCGTGGCCCACGAGTGCATCCTCGATTTGCGGCCGCTCAAGGCGCTGACCGGGATCAGTGAAGAGGACGTTGCCAAGCGCCTGATGGACTACGGTTTCCATGCGCCAACCATGTCGTTCCCGGTGCCGGGGACGTTGATGGTCGAACCGACCGAGAGTGAATCGAAGGCGGAGCTGGACCGTTTTATCGGCGCGATGCTGAGTATTCGCGCGGAAATCACCGAGGTGCAGAACGGTAATTGGCCCGCCGAGGACAACCCGCTGAAGCGTTCTCCGCATACCTTGGCCGACATCACCGGGGTTTGGGAGCGGCCGTACAGCATCACGCAAGCCGTGACGCCGGATGCTCATACCAAGGCCCATAAGTACTGGCCGGTGGTGAACCGTGTGGACAATGTCTATGGTGACCGTAACCTGTTTTGCGCCTGTGTGCCGGTGGATGAATACCGCTGAAGTAACGGAACACACAAAACCAATGTGGGAGCGGGCTTGCTCGCGAATGCGGTTCAACATTCACCATCGATGTCGACTGAAATACCGCTTTCGCGAGCAAGCCCGCTCCCACAATGGATCGCATTCGGGCAAAAAAAAATGCCGCTCATGTAGAGCGGCATTTTTTTGTTCAGCAACGAACCTTATTTCGAAGCGATGGCATTCTTCGCCAGGATTGCGTTCGCCAGTTCCATGTCCGTGGCTTGCAGGCCAGGGTTGTCGGCACGAACTTTCTGCATCGCAGCTTCCAGATACGGGCCGCGAATTGTGCCTTCACTGGCGACAAAGCTGCTGGCGTCGTCCTGCGCGGCGACGACCAGCTTGTGATCCTTGGAGGTCAGGTAGGACGTACCGGTGGTGGCACCGGAAGTAAGGACGTTACGCCAAAAGCTGTCATCAGCCATCGCCGAACCGACTGGAAGGGACAACACGGCGAAGGTAGCGACAGCAAGTTTGAGACGCATAAAAGGTGACTCCACTGGGTTTTAACTGCGGCGTTTGATTGCCAAATACCCAATCGAGTTCCGTGACGTTAGTCGGCTCGCCGTAGAGTCTGCCGCAGACTGCGATCTTTTGATTTTTCCTTTAAAAACAAGATCAAAGGATCGCAGCCTGCGGCAGCTCCGACGGGGAACACAGGCTTCGCAACTGCTACAAGCAAGGAGTGCGCGTAGCGGTTGAAATGACCTACTTCTGCTCACTCTGCGGCGTCACGCGCAACACCTCTTCGATCGTGGTCAAACCCGCCGCCACTTTCTGCGCCCCCGACAAGCGCAAACTGCGCATTCCTTCCTTGAACGCCTGACGGCGGACCGCCAGCAAGTCGGTGTCGGGGTTGATCAGCGCTTTGATGCCGTCAGTCAGTTGCATGATTTCGTAAACCCCGGCACGACCGCGATAACCGGTTTCGCGGCATTCCAGGCAACCGATGGCACGTTGTGCGTTGCCTGGCAGTGGCGCTTGCCAGGGCCGGGTCAGGGTTTGCCAGTCGTCCTCGCCCAAGGTCAGCGGCGCTTTGCAGTGAGGACACAAGGTTCGGACCAGACGCTGAGCCATGACCCCGAGCACCGTGGCCTTGATCAGGTAATGTGGCACGCCGAGTTCCAGCAGGCGGCTGATGGCGCTCGGGGCGTCGTTGGTGTGTAACGTCGACAGCACCAAGTGGCCGGTGAGTGCGGCCTGAATCGCCATCTCGGCGGTTTCGAGGTCGCGGATTTCGCCAATCATGATGATGTCCGGGTCTTGCCGCATCAGCGCGCGCACGCCGGCGGCAAAGGTCAGGTCGATGTTGTGCTGGACCTGCATCTGATTGAACGCCGGCTCGACCATTTCGATCGGGTCTTCGATGGTGCAGAGGTTGACCTCCGGCGTCGCCAGTTTCTTCAGCGTGGTGTACAGCGTGGTGGTCTTGCCTGAACCGGTCGGCCCGGTCACCAGAATGATGCCATTGGGCTGGCGGGTCATGTCTTGCCAGCGGCGCAGGTCATCGGCGGAAAAACCCAGCTGATCGAAGTCCTTGAGCAGCACTTCCGGGTCGAAGATCCGCATGACCATTTTTTCGCCGAACGCAGTGGGTAATGTCGACAGGCGCAGCTCGACTTCACCGCCGTCCGGGGTTTTGGTCTTGACCCGACCGTCCTGGGGTTTACGCTTTTCTGCGACGTTCATCCGCCCCAGGCTTTTCAGGCGACTGACGATGGCCATGGTCACCTGCGGCGGGAATTGATAGACGTTGTGCAGCACGCCATCGATGCGAAAACGCACCGTGCCTTGCTCGCGCCGGGGTTCGATGTGGATATCGCTGGCGCGTTGCTGGAACGCGTACTGGAACAGCCAATCGACGATGTTGACGATGTGCGCGTCGTTGGCGTCCGGCTCCTGGTCGCTGGCGCCGAGGTTGAGCAACTGTTCGAAGTTGCCCAGGGTACTTGTCTGTTGATCGGCGTTGGTGGCGCCGGTGACCGATTTGGCCAGGCGGAAAAACTCCACGCTGAAGCGCTGGATATCCACCGGGTTGGCCACTACGCGCTTGATTGGCAGCTTCAACACGTGGGTCAGATCGGCTTCCCAGCTGCTGACGAAGGGCTGGGCGCTGGCCACAGTGACGGCATCGCGGTCGACGGACACTGCCAGAATCTTGTGGCGTTGCGCGAAGGCATAGGACATCAACGGCGTAATGGCCGCGACGTTGATTTTCAGCGGGTCGATGCGCAAGTAAGGCTGACCGGCCTGCTGAGACAGCCACAGTGTCAGGCTTTCCAGATCGAGGTGTTTGCCGGGACGGCTGAGGTCGTCCAGGTGTTGGCTGGCGATGAACTCCAGCGGGTGCTGCTGACCATTGATGGCGTGACGGCGGCGGGCGTTGAGCGCGTGTTCGGCCGAATCCTGGCTGATAAAGCCTTGGGCGACCAGTTCACGCAGCAAATCATTGAGGTCCAGCCAGCGGTCCTGAGTGGCGAATTGAACGGACATGCGGGCTCCTTATGAACAACCGTTCGCAAAGGATAGTCGCGCACCCGTAGACCGTTGGGCCACCACCAGACCAAGACGTGTCGGTTTTTTTCAGCCCGCTGCCTGAGCGGGTTCTTCCCACGCAGAATCAGCCGCTTGCAGGTTCACCGAGTAGACGCTGATCAGGTTACGTAATTTTTCCGCGATCACTTGGGCACGGTGCCAGCTCAGGCCGTCCATGACGATATCGACCGACAGCAGATCGTCCATGCGCTGCACGTTGACCTGCTGCGGCGTCAGAAACTGCAAGGCGAACAGATTGAGTGCGCGGCACAGCAGATCCGGTTCGGCCTCGGCCAGTAATTGATAGTGAACGCGACAGTGGGCGTTGCTGACGTTCCAGACATCGGCGCGGGCGGGCGGGGTATTCACGGCTTCTAAATGCGGCATGGTGGGGCTCCAAAGTCATTGGAGGAATTTTTACATTCGGTGCCGGGCATTTCTTATCTATGATTGGGCTTATCGATCATTTATCGAATCAGCTAATTCGATTTAGTGCCAACTATAGGTTTTTCTATGCACAGCGAGCTGGATGGCTACGACCGCAAGATTCTCGCGTTGCTGCAAGAGGACGCTTCGCTCTCCAGCGCGCAGATCGCCGAACAGGTAGGGCTCTCACAGTCGCCGTGCTGGCGGCGGATTCAGCGGATGAAGGAAGAGGGGATCATTCGCGGTCAGGTGACGTTGCTTGACCGCAAGAAAATCGGTCTTAACACGCAGATATTCGCCGAGATCAAACTCAACGCCCATGGACGTTCGAACTTCACTGAGTTCACCGAGGCGATTCGCGGATTTCCCGAAGTGCTGGAATGTTATGTGCTGATGGGGTCGGTGGATTTCTTGCTGCGGATCGTCACGGCGGACATCGAGGCTTATGAGCGCTTCTTCTTCGAGAAGCTGTCGATGGTGCCGGGGATTCAGGAGGTCAACTCGATCGTGGCCTTGTCGGAGATCAAATCCACAACGAGTTTGCCGGTGTTGCGGGGGTAGAGATTTGATCGTTCCCACGCTCTGCGTGGTAATGCCTCAAGGGACGCTCCGCGTCCAGGTGACGCGGAGCGTCACCGGCTGCATTCCCACGCGGGAGCGTGGGAACGATCATCATCGCGAGATTACATGCGCAGCAGCATCTTCCACGCACGATTCTGATACACCGCGATCGCCTGCTGCTTACGCGCATCCAGGACTTCATCGGTGATCGGCTCGTTGGCCAGTTGCGTCAGTTTGTTCAGCTCGCCGTACAGGCGATCCATTTCCGGGATCTCCAACACGCCGCGGGCATGGTGCAGCCAGGCCTGAATGCGCTCGATACGCGGCAACTGTTCGGCCAAGTCTTCCGGTTGTTGCTGGTAACGCTGCAATTGCAGCGAGTTGGCTTCTTCGCCCAGCAGGCGCGGCAGCCAGTTGGCCAGTTGCGCAGCACCCTGGCGATTGCCGCGGGTGTTGCGATCGGCGGCCCAGGTGCGGCCCAGCAACCAGCGCGAAGTATTCAGCGAGAACAGACCCCAGCGCGGATCTTCCAGCTCTTCGAGGAACTGCTCCGGCGCGGCTTTGCGCACGTCTTCATCGTCCAGGCCGGCTTGTACCAGCGGGCGCCAGTCTTCCAGCAGGGCATCCAGCGCGACCCGCAGATCGTGAGTCGACTGACGCGGTGCGGCTTGGCCGAGGCTGCTGATCAGCGCGCGCATTTCAGCGAGGTTCTCGACCCAGTCCTGCAACAGGCGCCAATGGCCATTGAAGCGATATTGCTCGGCCAGACGCTGGCTGCTGCTCAGCAAATGCCAGCTCAGGGCGGCGAACGCATCATCCAGCGGCATTTCGGCGGTGATCTGTGGCGCCGGCAAGCTTAGCGAGTAGCTGTTGGCGTCGAACAGGCGATAACCGCGTTCGGCCTTGCTGATGTCACACGGCATCAGCGCCAGGGTCTCGGCCAGTTCGGCGGCCAGTTCCAGCAGGGCGGCCGGTTCGCCTTCGCGCAGTTCCAGTTCCAGCTCACAGATTTCTTCTTTCTGCTTGCCGACCACTACGTGGCCCAGGTCCAGCGCGGCTTCGATGACCACTTTGGTCTTGCCACGGCCCCAAGCGATTTCCGCGCGTTCGCGCACGAAATCGGTGGTGAAGATGGCTTTCAGGGTTTTCTTGTCCAGCTCGGCCAGCTCTTCGGGCCAGCATTCACCGTCGAGTTTCTTCACGTCGAGTTTGGCTTTGGGCAGGGGCCAGTCGTATTCGTGACGCTCGGACAGGCCGGCGACGCTCTGGCCACGGGTCTTGAGGGTCTGAATCACTTCTTCGCCATCGCGGCGCAGGCGCAGGGCAACCTTGGCGCGGGCCAGGTCGCGCTCAGGCGTGTCGAAGTACTGGTTCATCAACTCACGGCGTTCCCAGCCACTTTTGTTGCGTTTTTTCAGTAACGGGTGCTCGCGCAGGGCGGCGAGGGTTTCGCGACTGACGCGGAGTTTGATTTCGGTTTCTTTCTGCATGGCCGGAAAATCCAGGATCGGGAGCGCAGCCGGGGGAATGTGTGGCTGCCAAGGTCGTGCAGTGTACAGGACTCATCCAAGATAGGGTCTGTTGACGGGCCCCACTTGGCGCAGGGCTGTGTTGCTCGGAACTTATTTGGGGAAAACCAAACCACGTTCCTCGCGCCTTGCCCTGCACCAAGTGGGGCTCCGTCGCGGCTCGTCACCAAGCGTCAATAGGCCCTACGCGCGACGGTTTATTCCTGTCGCCAGATGGTTCTATGATGGACTTCAATTCGCGAGTCGGGAGTCAGCGATGCCTTTGCCATCCATGAAAGATCAGTTCGCTGCGCTGATCGCCGCTCCGTCGGTCAGCTGTACCCAACCCCGCCTGGATCAGACCAATCGGCCGGTCATCGACCTGTTGGCAACATGGCTCGGGGACTTGGGTTTTGCCTGCGATATCCAGCAGGTCAGCCCCGGCAAATTCAATCTGCTGGCCAGTTTTGGTTCCGGCCCCGGCGGTCTGGTGCTGGCCGGTCACAGCGATACGGTGCCGTACGACGAGGCGTTGTGGCAGACCGACCCGCTGAAACTGACGGAAGTGGACGGTCGCTGGGTCGGCTTGGGCAGTTGCGACATGAAGGGCTTTTTCGCCCTGGCCATCGAAGCCGTCAAACCCTTGCTCGACCAACCGTTCAAGCATCCCTTGCTGATCCTCGCCACCTGCGATGAAGAAAGCTCGATGTCCGGCGCTCGCGCTCTGGCCGAAGCCGGGCGGCCATTAGGTCGCGCGGCGGTGATCGGTGAGCCGACCGGACTGAAGCCGGTGCGGATGCACAAAGGCATCATGATGGAGCGCATCGACATCCTCGGGCAGAGCGGCCATTCATCGGACCCACGGCTGGGCCATAGCGCCCTCGAAGCCATGCACGACGCCATCGGCGAACTGCGCGGCTTGCGCCTGGCGTGGCAGCGCGAATTCCGTAACACGCAGTTCAGCGTGCCGCAGCCAACGATGAATTTCGGCTGCATTCACGGTGGCGATAACCCCAACCGCATCTGTGGGCAATGTTCCCTGGAATTTGACCTGCGTCCGCTGCCGGGCATGGACCCCAAAGCCCTGCGTGCGGCGATTTTGCAGAAGCTCAAGCCGATTGCCGAACGTCATCAGGTGAAGATCGATTACGCGCCGTTGTTCCCCGAAGTGCCGCCGTTCGAGCAGGCCGAGGACTCGGAATTGGTGAGGATCGCTGAAAAGCTCACCGGCCATCGCGCCGAAGCAGTGGCATTCGGCACAGAAGCGCCTTATCTTCAGCGACTTGGCTGTGAAACATTGGTATTGGGGCCTGGTGATATCGCCTGCGCTCACCAACCGGGGGAATACCTCGAAATGTCACGTTTGCAGCCTACCGTGCATCTATTACGTCAACTGATTGAACATTACTGCCTGGCACCAGCCAAAACGACGATGCCAGTCAGTTGAGCGCAACCAATGTGGGAGCGGGCTTGCTCGCGAATAGGGAGTGTCAGTTGATATTAATGTGTCTGATACGCCGCCTTCGCGAGCAAGCCCGCTCCCACAGGTTCTGTGTTTTGGCTGACTAACCGTATAAATTGCCGATGTCCCAACCCGTATTCATGAGGAGAGCGCGCGTGTCGCCAAGCCTGTTCCGACGATAACCATCAGCCCGCCGTGCGTTTACTGCTTTACACTTTTTCGGCTGCTATTTATTACAGGCCCAGGTTCATGCCCGAATACGTCAATTGGCTTCGTCACGCTTCGCCTTACATCAACGCCCACCGCGATTGCACCTTCGTCGTCATGCTGCCCGGCGACGGCGTGGAGCACCCGAACTTCGGCAATATCGTCCACGACCTGGTGCTGCTGCACAGCCTGGGCGTGCGACTGGTGCTGGTCCACGGTTCGCGTCCGCAAATTGAAACCCGCCTCGCCGCTCGCGGCCTGACCCCGCATTACCACCATGGCATGCGCATCACCGATGCGGCGACGCTTGAGTGCGTGATCGATGCGGTTGGCCAACTGCGCATCGCCATCGAAGCGCGGCTGTCCATGGACATGGCTTCATCGCCGATGCAGGGTTCGCGCCTGCGGGTGGCCAGCGGCAATCTGGTCACTGCGCGGCCAATCGGTGTGCTTGAAGGTGTCGACTATCACCATACCGGCGAAGTGCGTCGGGTCGACCGCAAGGGCATCAATCGCCTGTTGGACGAACGCTCCATCGTTTTGCTGTCGCCATTGGGTTACTCACCGACCGGTGAGATCTTCAATCTCGCTTGCGAAGACGTCGCTACCCGCGCAGCCATTGACCTCGGGGCAGACAAGCTGCTGTTGTTTGGCGCCGATCTCGGCTTGATCGATGAAAATGGTCGTCTGGTTCGCGAATTGCGCCCGCAGCAAGTGCCGGCGCATTTGCAGCGTCTGGGCAACAATTATCAAGCCGAGCTGCTGGACGCGGCTGCTGAGGCGTGCCGGGGCGGTGTGGCGCGCAGCCATATCGTCAGCTACGCCGAAGATGGCGCGCTGCTGACCGAACTGTTCACTCGTGACGGTGGCGGTACGCTGGTGGCCCAGGAACAATTTGAGGTTGTGCGTGAGGCCGCCATCGAGGACGTCGGCGGTTTGCTGGACTTGATCAGCCCGCTGGAAGAGCAGGGGATTCTGGTACGGCGTTCCCGTGAGGTGCTTGAGCGTGAGATCGAGCAGTTCAGCGTGGTCGAGCGTGAAGGGATGATCATCGCCTGCGCGGCGCTGTATCAGATTGCCGATTCGGATGCCGGGGAATTGGCATGTCTGGCAGTGAACCCGGAGTACCGCCATGGCGGTCGCGGCGATGAACTGCTGGAACGCATCGAAACCCGCGCCCGGGCACAGGGCCTGAAAACCTTGTTCGTGCTGACGACCCGGACGGCCCACTGGTTCCGTGAGCGCGGTTTCGTGCCGAGCAGCGTCGAACGCCTGCCATCGGCGCGGGCGTCGCTTTACAACTACCAGCGTAATTCGAAGATCTTCGAAAAAGCGCTCTGACCCGCGCCACCCCGAACCCTGTAGGAGCGAGGCTTGCCCGCGAAGGCGGCCTGACATTTCAACACTTGTGTCGGCAGATATGGCCTCTTCGCGGGCAAGCCTCGCTCCTACAAGGGAGGGCGGGGATGTTATTCAGTGACGAATTTCGCGCTGACATACGGCTTTATGGGCGGCATAGTCGGCGAATGAATCCAGCGTGACCCTGGCAAATCGGGCCACCACTTCAGGATGCTTTTCGGCGTAATCCTTGCGAGCGACCCACACCTCGAAGGTCGGCGCGCCCCATTGGCCGACCTGCGCGGCATCGGTCAAGGTCTTGCCGGTCTTGCGGACTTCCCCCAGCGCCGGCGACCAGACAAACGCGCCATCGATGTCGCCACGCAATACCATTTAGGAATTAGCTTATGAGCCGATAGATTATGTCCCGGTTCGGATTATTAGCAGCGAGCTATATTCCTAAATGGAATTAAAAAGAATAAAATGATTCTTTTTTGATTTATGAGAAAATCACTACCCTGCAGGGACCAAATCACTGCGGTTAGACCTTGGTCGTAGACACACATGGTTACGATTGACTTGTCAGGCACGGTCTGGCGCTAATCGCGCATCTGTGGATCCGGGGCGTTAGACCCTGGACCAAAGAACATAAAAATTAGAACGAGAGGAGCGAAACAATGAAGAAGTCCACCTTGGCCCTGGCTGTGGCCGTAGGGGTTTTGGCGCAGCAGGCAGGCGCCGCCGGTTTCATCGAAGACAGCAAAGCGTCTGTCAGTTCCCGTACCCTGTATTTCAATAACGATAACCATGAAGGCGGTGCCGACCAGCGCGAAACGGCCACCGGCCTGAAGTTCGATTACAAGTCCGGCTTCACCCAAGGCGTCGTAGGTTTTGGTATCGACGCCCAAGCCTTGGTCGGTATCCACCTCGATGGCGGGAAAGGTCACCACCCGGATAACAACTCCTTTGTTCCAAGCGACACCGACGGTTCGGCCGTACACAACTGGAGTCGTCTGTCTGGCAACGTAAAGGCGCTTTTCTCGAAAACCGAGGCTCACTTGGGTGGTGCCCTGGCGCCTAACCTGCCAATTCTGGTGGCCAACGATGGTCGACTGCTGCCGCAAACCTTTGAAGGTGGCACTATCACCTCCAAGGAAATCGACAACGTAACCTTCAACGCCGGTCAGTTGGAGCACGCCGTTGGCCGTGCGGGGACTAACAGCACCGGCCTGGCAGTGAGCGGCGGTACTGAGGAAAGTAACCAGTTCCGTTACGGTGGTGCGGACTGGAAAGTCACCAAAGACCTGACCCTGCAGTACTACTACGCCAACCTGCAAGACTATTACAAACAGCACTTCCTGGGCGCGGTACACGTTTTCCCGATCAGCGAAGGCCAATCGTTCAAGACTGACCTGCGTTACTTCGACAGCAGCTCGGATGGCCGCAATGGCGATGCTGGCTATCGGTTCAACAACAACGGTGGTTATGCCAAGAACCCGGGCGAGGTCGATAACAAGACCTGGAGTGCCATGTTCACTTATACCCTGGGTGGCAACGCCTTCCTGTTGGGTCACCAACAAGTCGGCGATGACGGTGGCTTCGTCTACATGAACCAAGGCAGCCTTTTGAATGACAGCGGTCGTAACGAAGGGGCTGGTGGCTCAAGCTTCTATCTGTTTACCGATAGCATGATCCACCAGTTTGTCCGCGCAGGTGAGAACACAACGTTCGGTCAATACTCGTACGACTTCGCCGCCTTGGGCGTTCCGGGCTTGAAGGCTGCAGTTGCCTACCTCCACGGTGACGACATCAAATCCGCCACTGGCGGAAGCGATTCGTCCGAATGGGAACGCGACATGCGCCTGGACTACGTTGTCCAGCAAGGCGCTCTGAAAGGCTTCGGCACCACCCTGCGTCACGGCACCTACCGTGGCAGCAGTACCGGTATCGCTGATCAGGATCAGACTCGCCTGATCTTCAACTACACTTACAACTTCATGTAAGACGTAGAAAAAAAAGCCCCGCCCGGCATCACGCCGGGGCGGGGCTTTTGCGTTTTCAAGGCGGGCTCACCCCCGTAAACCCTCCTTGAAATTCCCCTTTTTGCAACAACTCAAGGCCTTCTCGAACCTTGTTGTCGATGTTCGTCCCGATGACCGTTCAGGTCCAGTGAACAGATTTTTAATATTCATTTTAGATATAAACAAATCGATATTTATTCTTTTTAATTTATATCGAGCGCAGGCACAGTCGAGCTCAAACAAGCACTCACAAGGAGCATCACCATGAGCCTCAGACTGGGCGATATCGCCCCCGATTTCGAACAGGATTCCAGCGCCGGCACCATTCGTTTCCATGAATGGCTGAGCGATAGTTGGGGCGTGTTGTTTTCCCATCCGGCGGACTTCACGCCGGTGTGCACCACCGAGTTGGGCTTCACCGCCAGGCTCAAGGATGAATTCGCCCAGCGCGGCGTCAAAGCCATTGCTCTGTCGGTCGACCCGGTGGACTCGCATCACAAATGGATCGAGGACATCAACGAAACCCAGAGCGCCATCGTCAATTTCCCGATCCTTGCCGATGCGGACCGTAAAGTGTCCGACCTGTACGATCTGATCCACCCGAATGCCAACGACACCCTGACCGTACGTTCTCTATTCGTGATCGATCCGAACAAGAAGATTCGACTGACGATTACTTACCCGGCGAGTACCGGCCGTAACTTCAATGAAATTTTGCGGGTGATCGATTCACTGCAGCTCACCGACAATTACAAGGTGGCCACCCCGGCCAACTGGCAGGACGGTGATGAAGTGGTGATCGTGCCGTCGCTCAAGGACGAAGACGAAATCAAACGACGTTTTCCCAAGGGTTATCGCGCAGTGAAGCCGTACCTGCGCCTGACGCCCCAACCGAATCGGTAGGAGCGAGGCTTGCCCGCGAAGGCGTCGTCATGGCCGCCATCGATGTCAGGCGTGACGATCGCTCCCTCTACGTGGGAGCGCCGCCCGTGACGCTCTGCGTCACAGTGGACGCGGAGCGTCCATGGATGCATTCCCACGCAGAGCGTGGGAACGATCAGTCCACCAAAGCAGGGGATTTCGGGCCGTTTTGACGGCCTGTTTTTTTGTCTGAAAAAAGACAACTTCTATATTCATTTTAAGTATAAACAAATGAACAAATATGATTTATGGATATATAAATCAGCTGTTAAGGTCACTCCACCAACGCGAAATCGCAAGCCGCGAATCGCCAATACCGTTCAAGGAATTGTCTGAATGCTGGTCGTCTCACTCGGTGGCAGTCCCAGCCTACGCTCACGTTCCGGGGTTTTGCTGGAGCGCTCCCAACGCTGGTTGCAAGAGCAAGGGGTGGAAGTGGTGAGTTACCAGGTGCGGGATTTTCCGGCTGAAGATTTGCTGCATGCCCGCTTCGACAGCCCGAAAGTGATCGATCTGCTGCAACAGATTGAAAACGCCGATGGCTTGCTGATCGCCACACCGGTTTACAAAGCGTCGTTCTCCGGCGCGTTGAAAACCCTGCTCGATCTGCTGCCCGAACGCGCGCTGAGCCATAAGGTGGTTCTGCCGATGGCTACCGGCGGCAGCATCGCCCACATGCTGGCGGTGGATTACGCGCTCAAACCGGTGCTGTCGGCGTTGAAAGCCCAGGAAATGCTGCAAGGGATTTTCGCAGTGGACAGCCAGATCGCTTATGGCGAGGGCAGTGCCCAGGCGCAGTTGGCACCGGAGCTTACTCAACGATTGTTTGAAGCGCTGGAGCAGTTTTTCAGCGCCATGGCCCGACGGCCCAAGCCGCTCGATCCGAATCTGTTGAATGAACGATTGTTGAGTGCTCGCTGGAGTATTTAAGTCAGCACTTAAGCCACACCTGAATTTGATGTACTCCACCTTACTCAGCCGCTAACGGCCAAGCAGGTGCAGCCAAAACCCAACTGCAAAAAGGAGAGCGCCATGCGCCCTGTCATTTTGCGTCGTGGTCTGGTCGCTCTGTTTGCTGCGGCTGTGTCCTTCGGCGCCATTACTCAAGCTCAAGCCGAGACGTTACGAATCGGCTATCAAAAATACGGCACCCTGGTGCTGCTCAAAGCCAAAGGCACGCTGGAAAAACGCCTCGCCGCCCAAGGCGTGGACGTGCAATGGACTGAGTTTCCCGGCGGCCCGCAACTGCTCGAAGGCCTGAACGTCGGCTCCATCGACTTTGGCGTTACCGGCGAAATACCGCCGGTGTTCGCCCAAGCGGCCGGCGCCGATCTGCTCTACGTCGCCTACGAACCACCGGCGCCCCACAGCGAAGCGATCCTGGTGCCGAAGGGTTCGCCGATCCAATCGGTGCAGGAGCTAAAGGGCAAGAAAGTCGTGCTCAACAAAGGCTCCAACGTGCACTACCTGTTGGTGCGTGCGCTTGAAGATGCCGGCCTCAAATACACCGACATCCAGACCGTGTTCCTGCCGCCCGCCGATGCCCGCGCCGCGTTCGAGCGTGGCAGTGTCGATGCCTGGGTGATCTGGGACCCGTACCAGGCCGCCGCCGAACAGCAACTGCAAGCACGCACTCTGCGCGATGGCAAAGGCCTCGTCGACAACCACCAGTTCTACCTGGCGACCAAACCTTACGCGCAGAAAAATCCTGAAGTGATCAAGGCGCTGGTGGAAGAAGTACGCGCGGTTGGCGATTGGTCCAAGGCCAATCCCGAGGACGTGACCCAGCAAGTTTCGCCACTGCTCGGCCTGCCAGCGGACATCACCCTGACCTCGGTGAAACGCCAGGGCTACGGCGCGCTGTTCCTCACGCCGGAAGTAGTCGCTGCCCAGCAAAAAATCGCCGACAGCTTCTACCAGCTCAAGCTGATTCCCAAGCCCTTGAGCATCAAAGACGTGATCTGGACACCCTCCGCCGCTGTGGCCAAAGCGCCGTAATTCGACTTCCCAAGGAGACGACTCCATGAGCCTTAATATCTTCTGGTTCCTGCCTACCCACGGCGACGGCCATTACCTTGGCACCGCCGAAGGCGCTCGCGCCGTCGACCACGGTTATCTGCAACAGGTTGCGCAAGCGGCGGATCGTCTGGGCTTTGGCGGGGTGCTGATTCCCACCGGTCGCTCCTGCGAAGATTCGTGGCTGGTGGCCGCATCGCTGATCCCGGTGACCCAGCGTTTGAAATTCCTTGTCGCCCTGCGCCCCGGGATCATTTCCCCGACGGTGGCGGCGCGTCAGGCCGCGACACTGGATCGCTTGTCTGGCGGTCGGGCACTGTTCAACCTGGTCACCGGTGGCGATCCGGAAGAACTGGCCGGCGACGGTTTGTTCCTCAGTCACGAAGAGCGCTATCAGGCCTCGGTGGAATTCACCCGCATCTGGCGCCGGGTGCTGGAAGGCGAAACCGTCGACTACGACGGTCAGCACATCAGCGTGAAGGGCGCCAAATTGCTCTATCCGCCGATCCAGCAACCGCGTCCACCACTGTATTTCGGCGGTTCTTCGGAAGCCGCGCAAGACCTCGCGGCAGAACAGGTCGAAATGGTCCTGACCTGGGGTGAGCCACCGGCCGCCGTGGCAGAAAAGATCGAGCAGGTACGCGCCAAAGCCGCGAAGCTCGGTCGCACCGTGCGCTTCGGTATTCGCTTGCATGTGATCGTTCGTGAAACCAATGCCGAGGCGTGGCAAGCGGCGGATCGGCTGATCTCGCATCTGGACGACGAAACCATCGCCCGTGCCCAGGCGTCTCTGGCGCGTTTCGATTCGGTCGGCCAACAACGCATGGCTGCGTTGCACGGCGGTAGCCGCGACAACCTGGAAGTCAGCCCCAATCTTTGGGCCGGCGTTGGTCTGGTGCGCGGCGGGGCGGGTACGGCGCTGGTAGGTGATGGCCCGACCGTCGCGGCTCGGGTGAAAGAATACGCGGACCTGGGCATCGACACGTTCATCTTCTCCGGTTATCCACACCTGGAAGAGTCCTACCGGGTGGCCGAGTTGCTATTCCCACACCTCGATATCGAGCGCCCGGAGCTGCCGAAAAGCGCCGGTTACGTCAGCCCGTTCGGCGAGATGGTGGCTAACGACATTCTTCCCAAAGCCGCGTCCCAGAGCTGAGGCGCCGCCATGAAGAAAATCATCCACAACCTCGCGCCTTGGGCATTGCCGCTCTTGTTGCTGGAGGTATGGCAGTTGTCGGTGTCGGCGGGCTGGTTGTCGACGCGGATTCTGCCGGCACCGATCGCGGTGATCGAAGCCGGTTTGAGCCTGGTCAGCAGCGGTGAAATCTGGACTCACCTGGCCATCAGCGGCTGGCGCGCGGCGCTCGGTTTCGCCATTGGTGGCGGCATTGGTCTGGCCTTGGGCTTCGTAACGGGGTTGTCGGCATGGGGCGAGCGCCTGCTCGACAGTTCGGTGCAGATGATCCGCAACGTGCCGCACCTGGCGCTGATTCCGCTGGTGATCCTGTGGTTCGGCATCGACGAGTCGGCGAAGATTTTTCTGGTGGCGTTGGGCACGTTGTTCCCGATCTACCTCAACACTTATCACGGCATCCGTAACGTCGATCCGGCGCTGGTGGAAATGTCCCGCAGTTATGGCTTGTCCGGGTTCAGCCTGTTTCGTCAGGTGATTTTGCCGGGTGCATTGCCTTCGATTCTAGTCGGCGTGCGTTTCGCGTTGGGCTTTATGTGGCTGACATTGATCGTGGCGGAAACCATCTCCGCCAGCTCGGGCATCGGCTACCTGGCAATGAATGCCCGGGAGTTTTTGCAGACCGACGTGGTGGTGCTGGCGATTCTTTTGTATGCGGTGCTCGGCAAGTTGGCCGACCTCGCGGCGCGCGGACTTGAGCGCGTTTGGCTACGCTGGCATCCGGCTTATCAGGTTGCCAAGGAAGGTGCCGCATGACGGCTCAACAACCTCCACGCTTGCTGCGCGGCATTCCGCTAGTGGTGCGCAAGCTGCAAAAAACCTTTGGTTCGCGGCAAGTGCTGCGTGAAATCGATCTGCACATTCCGGCCGGGCAGTTTGTGGCGGTGGTCGGGCGTAGTGGCTGCGGTAAAAGTACCTTGCTGCGCTTGCTCGCCGGTCTCGACAAGCCTACGGGCGGCGAACTGCTGGCCGGCTCTGCGCCGCTGAGTGATGCACAGGAAGACACCCGACTGATGTTCCAGGAAGCACGTCTGCTGCCGTGGAAAAAGATTATCGACAACGTCGGTCTCGGGCTTAAAGGCAACTGGCGGCCGCAAGCACTGGAAGCGCTGGAAGCGGTCGGTCTGGCGGATCGCGCCAACGAATGGCCAGCAGCGTTGTCCGGCGGGCAGAAGCAACGTGTGGCCTTGGCTCGTGCGCTGATCCATCAACCGCGCTTGCTGTTGCTCGACGAACCTCTGGGCGCATT
Source organism: Pseudomonas sp. PGPR40 (assembly GCF_022014505.1). Classification (NCBI taxonomy): domain Bacteria; kingdom Pseudomonadati; phylum Pseudomonadota; class Gammaproteobacteria; order Pseudomonadales; family Pseudomonadaceae; genus Pseudomonas; species Pseudomonas sp. PGPR40. Next base: position 18,999 of record NZ_JAKLSP010000045.1, read on the forward strand.
GGATGCCCTGACCCGAATCGAAATGCAGCAACTGATCGAACGGCTCTGGCAACAGCATGGCTTCACCGTGTTGCTGGTGACCCACGACGTCAGCGAAGCGGTGGCGATTGCCGATCGGGTGATCCTGATCGAAGACGGCGAAGTCGGCCTCGACCTGACGGTGGAACTGCCGCGCCCTCGGGTTCGTGGCTCCCATCGGCTGGCGGCACTGGAAACCGAAGTGCTCAACCGCGTGCTGTCCCTGCCTGGCCAACCGCCGGAACCGGAACCTGTTTCACCACTGCCTGCGCAATTGCGCTGGGCTCAATAACTCAAGTCTTACCCCACGACAGGAATCATCATCATGACTATCAAAGCCATCAACGTACGCAACCAGTTCAAAGGCTCCATCAAGGAAATCGTCCTCGGTGACGTGCTGTCGGAAATCGACGTGCAGACCGCTTCCGGCATCGTCACTTCGGTGATCACTACGCGTTCGGTCAAGGAGCTGGAACTGGCCGTCGGCAGTGAAGTGATCGCGTTCGTGAAATCCACCGAGGTGTCGATCGCCAAGTTGTAAGTCGTGTGCGTCAACAACAACCCCGGAGGGTTTGAGCCCTTCGGGGTTTTTTATGCGCGTGATTCAGTGAACTGATCGTTCCCACGCTCTGCGTGGGAACGCCTCTTCGGACGCTCCGCGTTCGGCTTTTGGGACGCAGAGCGTCCCGGGCTGCATTCCCACGCAGAGCGTGGGAATGATCAAAGCACTTCGCGCTTGGGCAGGTAGGGTGGCAAATACAGCCCAAGATAAGCATCAAACACCCGCATCCCTTCCTCAGCCATACGCGGCGTGATCTGCCCATGCTGCTGCACCGAGCGTGCATACACCCGATCGCCCAGCTCCATGGCCAGCGCAAACACATCGACATCACCCGGCAGTCTCGGCAGCTCGAAGTGATGATCGAACAACTTGTGCATCAGGTCGCCGAGTTCGATGTCGTGCTGGCGGTCGGCCTGGGTGACTTCGGTCAGGCCGTGCTGGGCGAGGATCAGTTGGCGGGCGGCGGCGTCTTCGTCGTAGATGGCGAGCATGCGTTGTTCCACCAGTCGCGACAGATCGCGCCAGCCGTTGAGGGCGTTATGGTCGATGGGCGCTTGCAGGCAGGCGCGGAACGCGGCGTGGACGTCGGCGGTCAGGGCTTCGAGCAGGGCCGGGACGCTGGCGAAAAAGTGGTAGACGGAGGAGGGCGGGATCTCGGCGCGTTCGGCGACGCTGTAGATCGACAGGCTGGCCACGCCCTCGGCGGCCAGCAGCGTGCGGGCGGCATCGAGTATCGAGTCGATCCGGGCCTGGCTGCGGGCGCGAGGTTTGCGAATGGTGGCGGTGCGCGTCATTGAAGTCTCCTGCTGGGCAGCGGGCATTGTACGAGCAGGCATCTGCGTTGTCTGCCGGGACGCCTTCGCGGGCAAGCCTCGCTCCTGCAGGGTGATATATGCGACTTGTAGGAGCGAGGCTTGCCCGCGAACCGCCGCAGGCGGCCATAAAAAAACGCCGCAGGCCTTATTGATCGTTCCCACGCTCTGCGTGGGAATGCAGCCCGTGATGCTCCGCGTCACATCGATGTCAGGCAAGACACCATCGGTGAGACTGGAACGCGGAGCGTCCCTTGATGCATTCCCACGCAGGAGCGTGGGAACGATCGATGCACAAAAAAACGCCGCAAGCTGTAAGGCCGGCGGCGTTTTTTTTACTGCAACCGCTTACACGGTATGCAGGTACCAGTTGTACTCGAGGTCGGAGATGGAGTGTTCGAACTCCTCCAGCTCGCTCTCTTTACAGGCGACAAAGATATCGATGTATTTCGGATCGATGTATTTGGCCATGACTTCGCTGTCATCCAGCTCACGCAGTGCATCACGCAAGTTGTTCGGCAGGCTTTGCTCGTTCTGCTCGTAGGAGTTGCCTTCCACGGGCGCGCCTGGTTCGATCTTGTTGATCAGGCCGTGGTGCACGCCGGCCAATACCGAAGCCATCAACAGATACGGGTTGGCGTCGGCGCCGGCAACGCGATGCTCGATGCGCACGGCATCGGAGGAACCGGTCGGTACGCGGATGGCCACGGTGCGGTTGTCCAGCCCCCAGCATGGCGAGTTCGGCACGTAGAACTGTGCGCCGAAACGACGGTAGGAGTTGACGTTCGGGCAGAGGAAAGCCATCTGCGCCGGCAGGGTCTCGAGCACACCGCCGATCGCGTGACGCAGTGCGGCGTTCTGCTCGGGATCCTCGCTGGCAAAAATGTTTTTGCCATCTTTATCAAGAATCGAGATGTGGACGTGCAGACCATTACCCGCCTGGCCCGGATAAGGCTTGGCCATGAAGGTGGTGTCCATCTCATGGTCGTAGGCGATGTTTTTGATCAGACGCTTGAGCAGGACCGCATAGTCGCAGGCCTTGATCGGGTCGGCCACGTGGTGCAGGTTCACTTCGAACTGTGCCGGGGCACTTTCCTTGACGATCGCGTCGGCAGGGATGCCTTGCTCTTTCGCACCTTCCAGAATGTCCTGGAGGCAGTCGACGTATTCGTCGAGGTCGTCGATCAGGTAGACCTGTGTCGAGTGCGGGCGTTTGCCGGAAACCGGCGAACGAGGTGGTTGCGGGCGACCGTTCACGTTCTCCTGGTCGATCAGGTAGAACTCCAGTTCGAACGCGGCGCAGATGGTCAGGCCCATTTCGTCGAACTTGCGCACCACATTGGCCAGCACTTCACGCGGGTCGGCGAAGAATGGCTGACCTTCGAGTTCGTGCATGGTCATTAATAGCTGCGCGGTTGGGCGCTTCTGCCAGGGCTCATTGCACAGGGTGTCGGGGATTGGATAACAGATTCGGTCAGCATCGCCGATGTCCAGGCCCAGGCCGGTGCTTTCCACCGTCGAGCCATTGATATCCAGAGCAAATAGAGAGGCCGGCAGGTTGATGCCTTTCTCGTAAACCTTGTGGAGGCTGGTGCGTTCAATGCGCTTGCCGCGCACCACACCATTCATATCCGCAATCAGAAGGTCAACGTACAGAACCTCAGGATGTTCCTTAAGGAACGCGTTCGCTTCATTAAGCTGAACGGCACGCGGGGGTACCGACATGATGCAACACCTTTGTTGTTAAAAATATCAATCATTGATCTCTTCGGATTCCAGTCAACCCGAACGGCATGCCGAAGTCAAGCGAGGCCTTTTTTGCCCTAAAAAAGCACTCATGGGGCTTTTTTGAGGCACTTTGGGGCGTTTTTTTGCCTTCAGCCTTCTTGGCGCCCGCGAGCTTGAGCGGGCCGTGTTGTATTTTTTACGGGGGTGTTGTGTAAAAAAATGAACAAGGCTAAGCTCGATTTAAACCCATAACAGCAATAATACCGGGGTGCTTCATGTCTCGCCTGCCGTTAATCGGCGTCACCGCCTGCTCAAAGCAGATCGGTCTGCATGCTTATCACATCAGTGGCGACAAATACGTACGCGCCGTGGCATCAGCTGCCAAGGGCCTGCCGTTGATTCTTCCATCCCTGGCGAATCTACTGACATCGTCCGATATTCTGGACGCTCTGGACGGCATTCTCTTTACAGGCTCTCCTTCCAATATAGAACCGTTTCACTATAACGGCCCGGCCAGTGCGCCAGGTACTGCTCATGATTCTGCACGCGATGCCACCACTCTCCCGCTGATCCGCGCCGCTGTCGAGGCCGGTATTCCCGTGCTCGGCATTTGCCGCGGCTTCCAGGAGATGAATGTGGCGTTCGGCGGCAGTCTGCATCAGAAGGTCCACGAGGCCGGTCCCTTCATGGATCACCGTGAAGATGACAGCCTGCCGCTGGAAGCGCAGTACGCGCCCAGTCACCCTGTGCACGTTCAGCCGGGTGGTGTATTGGCCGGGCTGGGCCTGACAAGCGAGATTCAAGTCAACTCGATTCATGGCCAGGGCATCGAGCGTCTGGCACCGGGCCTGCGCGTGGAAGCGGTGGCGCCCGACGGGTTGATCGAAGCCGTTTCTGTTATCGAAGGCAAGGCTTTTGCTTTAGGCGTGCAATGGCATCCCGAATGGCAGGTAAGCTTGAATCCTGACTACCTTGCGATTTTCCAGGCATTTGGCGATGCCTGCCGCAAGCACGCATTACAACGCGACGCCGATGCGTCAAACAACGCCTGACTTATAAGAGTCAGGAAACTCAGCCTAAGAGGCATTTATGAGTAACAACCTCGACCAGCTCACCGATTGGTTGAAAGACCACAAGATCACAGAAGTCGAATGCATGATTGGCGACTTGACCGGCATCACCCGGGGCAAGATTTCGCCGACCAACAAGTTCATTGCCGAAAAAGGCATGCGCCTGCCCGAAAGCGTTCTGTTGCAGACCGTCACCGGCGACTACGTCGAAGACGACATCTATTACGAACTGCTCGACCCGGCCGACATCGACATGATCTGTCGTCCCGACCATAACGCCGTATTCCTGGTGCCCTGGGCCATCGAGCCCACCGCACAGGTGATCCACGATACCTACGACAAGCAGGGCAATCCGATCGAGTTGTCGCCGCGCAACGTGCTCAAGAAGGTGCTGAAACTCTACGCCGACCACGGCTGGCAGCCGATCGTGGCGCCGGAAATGGAGTTCTATCTCACCAAGCGCAGCGATGACCCGGACTACCCGCTGCAACCGCCGATTGGCCGTTCCGGTCGTCCGGAAACCGGTCGCCAGTCCTTCTCGATTGAAGCAGCGAATGAATTCGATCCGTTGTTCGAAGACGTCTACGACTGGTGCGAACTGCAAGAGCTGGACCTCGACACGTTGATCCATGAGGACGGCACCGCGCAGATGGAAATCAACTTCCGTCATGGCGATGCCTTGTCCCTTGCCGACCAGATTCTGGTGTTCAAGCGCACCATGCGTGAAGCCGCGCTCAAGCACAACGTGGCCGCAACCTTCATGGCCAAGCCCATGACCGGCGAGCCGGGCAGTGCCATGCACTTGCACCAGAGCATCATCAGCATCGAGACCGGCAAAAACGTTTTCTCCAATGAAGACGGGACCATGAGCCAGTTGTTCCTCAACCACATCGGCGGCTTGCAGAAGTTCATTCCTGAGCTGCTGCCGTTGTTCGCACCCAACGTCAACTCGTTCCGCCGCTTCCTGCCGGATACCTCGGCACCGGTGAACGTGGAGTGGGGTGAAGAGAACCGTACCGTGGGCCTGCGGGTTCCGGATGCCGGGCCGCAGAACCGTCGGGTGGAAAACCGTCTGCCGGGTGCCGATGCCAACCCTTACCTGGCCATCGCCGCCAGTCTGTTGTGCGGCTTTATCGGCATGGTCGAAGGGCATAACCCGAGTCCTCCGGTCGTGGGCCGTGGTTACGAGCGGCGCAACCTGCGCCTGCCGTTGACCATCGAAGACGCTCTGGATCGCATGGAAAACAGCAAGACCATCGAAACGTATCTGGGCAAGAAATTCATCACGGGCTACGTCGCGGTCAAGCGGGCCGAGCATGAAAACTTCAAGCGCGTGATCAGTTCGTGGGAGCGGGAATTCCTGCTCTTCGCCGTCTGATGCACCGGGCGCCGCTGTTCTTGGCGGCGCCGTTACTGGAAATCCAAGGAGAATTCGCATGACCAGCAACAACCCGCAAACCCGTGAGTGGCAGGCCCTGAGCAGCGATCATCACCTGGCCCCGTTCAGCGACTTCAAGCAGCTGAAAGAGAAAGGCCCGCGAATCATCACCCATGCCAAGGGCGTTTACCTCTGGGACAGCGAAGGCAACAAGATCCTCGACGGCATGGCCGGCCTGTGGTGCGTCGCGGTCGGTTACGGTCGCGATGAGTTGGCCGATGCCGCCAGCAAGCAGATGCGTGAATTGCCTTACTACAACCTGTTCTTCCAGACCGCTCACCCGCCGGTGCTGGAACTGGCCAAAGTGATTGCCGACGTTGCGCCCGAAGGCATGAACCACGTGTTCTTCACCGGTTCCGGTTCCGAAGGCAACGACACCATGTTGCGGATGGTTCGCCACTACTGGGCGATCAAGGGGCAGCCGAAGAAGAAAGTCATCATCAGTCGCAAGAACGGCTATCACGGTTCCACCGTGGCCGGCGCGAGCCTGGGCGGTATGACGTACATGCACGAACAGGGCGACTTGCCGATCCCGGGCATCGTCCACATCGCTCAGCCGTACTGGTTCGGCGAAGGCGGCGACATGACCCCGAACGAGTTCGGTATCTGGGCCGCCAATCAGCTGGAAGAGAAGATTCTGGAAGTCGGCGTCGACAATGTCGGTGCCTTTATTGCCGAGCCGATCCAGGGCGCCGGCGGTGTGATCATTCCGCCAGACAGCTACTGGCCGCGCATCAAGGAAATCCTCGCCAAATACGACATTCTGTTCGTGGCCGACGAAGTGATCTGCGGTTTCGGCCGCACCGGTGAATGGTTCGGTAGCGATTTCTATGACCTCAAACCCCACATGATGACCATCGCCAAAGGCCTGACGTCCGGCTACATCCCTATGGGTGGCCTGATCGTGCATGACGACGTGGTCGAGGTGCTCAACGAAGGCGGTGATTTCAACCACGGTTTCACCTATTCCGGGCACCCGGTGGCCGCGGCGGTGGCGCTGGAAAACATCCGCATCCTGCGCGACGAGAAAATTGTCGAGCGCGTGCGTGCAGAAACGGCACCTTATTTGCAAAAGCGTCTACGGGAACTGAGCGATCACCCGTTGGTGGGGGAAGTGCGTGGGGTCGGTCTGTTGGGGGCCATCGAACTGGTTCAGGACAAAGCCACCCGCAAACGTCACGAAGGCAAAGGCGTCGGCATGATCTGCCGTACGTTCTGTTTCGAAAACGGCCTGATCATGCGTGCCGTCGGCGACACCATGATCATTGCTCCACCACTGGTGATTACACCGGCTGAAATCGATGAGCTGGTAACAAAAGCACGCAAGTGCCTGGATCTGACCCTGAGTGCGTTACAGGGCTAAGTGCTAGGCTCTGAGCGAGGTGTGAAGTGTGCACTTCGCTCAGTGCAAACAAAGGATGGGGCTTTCCTTGAAAGCCTGCCTTGGATCTTGCCAGACTAACGGTTGTTCGGATGCCCTGTAACAGGCCACTGAGCACGTGGTTAAAAAGAAAAACTGGAGCATTACCCATGAAGGCATTAGGTATGAAGATAGCTGGCAAGACCCTCCTCGCCATGTCCCTGATGGGCGTGATGGCGGGCGCCGTTCAGGCTGACGACAAAGTGCTGCATGTGTACAACTGGTCCGATTACATCGCACCGGATACCGTCAAGAAGTTTGAAGCCGAGTCGGGTATCAAAGTCGTCTACGACGTGTTCGACAGTAATGAAACCCTCGAAGCCAAGCTGTTGGCAGGCAAGTCCGGCTACGACATCGTCGTACCGTCGAACAACTTCCTGGCCAAGCAGATCAAGGCCGGTGTTTACCAGAAACTGGACAAGTCCAAGCTGCCTAACTGGAAAAACCTGAACACAGACCTGCTTAAAGCGGTATCGGTGAGCGATCCGGGTAACGAACACGCGTTCCCTTACATGTGGGGTTCGATCGGTATCGGTTTCAACGCCGAGAAGGTCAAGGCTGCACTGGGTGCCGATGCGCCAACCAACTCCTGGGACTTGCTGTTCAAACCTGAAAACGCTGCCAAGTTGAAATCGTGCGGTATCAGCTTCCTCGATTCGCCAACCGAGATGATCCCGGTGGCGTTGCATTACCTGGGCTATCCAACCGACAGCCAGGACAAGAAACAACTGGCCGAAGCCGAAGCGTTGTTCCTGAAGATTCGTCCTTCGGTGGGCTACTTCCACTCGTCCAAGTACATTTCCGACCTGGCCAACGGCAACATCTGCGTCGCCGTGGGTTACTCGGGTGACATTTACCAGGCCAAGGCTCGCGCTGCTGAAGCCGGTGACAAGGTGAAAGTCAGCTACAACATTCCGAAAGAAGGTGCCGGCAGCTTCTACGACATGGTCGCCATCCCTAAAGATGCCGAAAACGTCGAAGGCGCCTACAAGTTCATGACCTTCCTGCAGAAGCCGGAAATCATGGCCGAAATCACCAACGCCGTGCAATTCCCGAACGGTAACGCGGCGGCCACCCCACTGGTCGATAAAGAAATCACCAGCGATCCAGGCATCTACCCACCAGCGGAAGTGCTGGCCAAGCTGTACGCGATTGCCGACTTGCCGGCCGCCACCCAGCGGATCCTGACTCGCAGCTGGACCAAGATCAAATCCGGTAAATAAGCCGGTTTGAGGCAACTACCTGTTGCCGTCGTCGCGCGACGACGGCAACGGGAATAATTAAATGTCAGAAAGTTTTGCTGGAACGGTTTTTCGCGGGTAAGTTGCGCGCCGGTTTTGTTGCCAGGCAGCCATGGCTGTCCTGTAACGCGGGGCAACTTGGGCCCAACTCATTTTAGAGGACCTCCACTTGCCTATTTTTTCTTTGTTGCGTAGTGCCCTGCTGGTCAGTGTCGGGCTGACAGTTACCGTCGGCGTTCAAGCGGCCGGCACAGTGCATATTTATAACTGGTCGGACTACATCGGTGAGACCACCCTGGCCGACTTTCAGAAAGAAACCGGTATCAAGCCGGTGTATGACGTATTCGATTCCAACGAAACCCTGGAAGGCAAGTTATTGGCCGGGCGAACCGGTTATGACGTGGTCGTGCCGTCCAACCACTTCCTGGGCAAGCAAATCAAGGCCGGGGCTTTTCAGAAACTCGACAAATCGCAGCTGACTAACTATCCCAACCTCGATCCAGTATTGCTCAAGCGTCTGGAGAAGAATGATCCGGGCAACCAGTACGCTGTGCCGTATCTGTGGGGCACCAATGGCATCGGTTACAACGTCGAGAAGGTCAAAGCTGCACTGGGCGTCGACAAGATTGACTCGTGGGCCGTGCTGTTCGAACCGGAAAACATCAAGAAACTTTCCGGTTGCGGTGTGGCATTCCTCGATTCGGGGGATGAAATGCTTCCGGCCATGCTGAACTACATGGGCCTGTCGCCAAACAGCGAGGACCCTGAAGACTACAAGAAAGCCGAAGCCAAACTGCTGGCGATCCGGCCTTACGTGACCTACTTCAGCTCGTCCAAATACATCTCCGACCTGGCCAATGGCGAGATCTGCGTGGCCGCCGGTTTCTCCGGTGATGTGTTCCAGGCCAAGGCGCGGGCCGCCGAAGCCAATAAGGGCATCGACATTGCGTACGTGATTCCCAAAGAGGGCGGCAACCTCTGGTTCGACATGCTGGCCATTCCCCGGGACGCCACCAATGTCAAAGAGGCTCATGCCTTCATCAACTATCTGCTCAAGCCTGAGGTGATCGCCAAGGTCAGTGATTCCGTCGGCTATGCCAACCCCAACCCGAAGGCGGGCGAGCTGATGGATCAGGCCGTACGCACGGATGAGGCGGTTTATCCCCCGCAGGCTGTCGTCGACAAGCTGTATGTCAACTCAGAGTTGCCACCCAAGATTCAACGACTCATGACGCGCAGCTGGACCAAGATCAAGTCGGGCAAATAGCTTCAAATTATCCAGGTTCGCCGCTTTGAGCGAACTGCAAATTCTGTTGGGAGTTTCGTAAATGGCAGTTGCCTCCGGCGCCTATAAGAAAGCCCTCGAGGGCGACCAGACACCTAAACAGGTGCTGGTCAAAATCGACCGGGTCACGAAAAAGTTCGACGAGACGATTGCCGTGGACGACGTGTCCCTGGAAATCAAGAAGGGCGAAATCTTCGCCCTTCTCGGCGGCTCGGGTTCGGGAAAATCCACCTTGCTGCGGATGCTGGCAGGTTTCGAACGGCCCACGGAGGGGCGCATTTTCCTCGATGGCGTAGACATCACGGACATGCCGCCGTACGAGCGGCCGATCAACATGATGTTCCAGTCCTACGCCTTGTTCCCGCACATGACCGTGGCGCAGAACATCGCGTTCGGCCTCAAGCAGGACAAAATTCCGTCGGCTGAAGTCGACGCTCGCGTGGCCGAGATGCTCAAACTGGTGCAGATGAGCCAGTACGCCAAGCGCAAACCCCATCAGTTGTCCGGTGGCCAGCGTCAGCGTGTGGCGCTGGCGCGTTCGTTAGCCAAGCGGCCGAAGTTGTTGCTGCTCGATGAACCGATGGGCGCGCTGGACAAGAAACTGCGCTCGCAAATGCAGCTGGAGCTGGTCGAGATCATCGAGCGGGTCGGCGTGACCTGCGTCATGGTGACCCACGACCAGGAAGAGGCCATGACCATGGCCGAGCGCATTGCGATCATGCACTTGGGCTGGATCGCCCAGATCGGTAGCCCGATCGACATTTACGAAACCCCGACCAGCCGTCTGGTCTGCGAGTTCATCGGCAACGTCAACATCTTCGAAGGCGAAGTGGTGGACGACGCTGAGGGCCACGCGCTGATCACCTGCAAGGACCTGGACCGCAACATCTACGTGGGCCATGGCATCAGCACCTCGGTGCAGGACAAGTCCGTGACCTACGCAATCCGTCCAGAAAAACTGCTGGTGACAGCCGACATGCCGACCTGCGAACACAACTGGTCCAGCGGCAAGGTGCATGACATCGCCTACCTCGGCGGCCACTCGGTGTTCTACGTCGAATTGCCGAGCGGCAAGCTGGTGCAGTCCTTCGTCGCCAACGCCGAGCGCCGCGGCCAGCGCCCAACCTGGGGTGACCAGGTTTACGTGTACTGGGAAGACGACAGCGGCGTGGTACTTCGCTCATGAACATGCGCAAACTCAAACGCCGGCTCGATCGAATAATTCCCGGTGGCCGTCAGCTGGTCATCGGGGTTCCGTTCATCTGGCTGTTCCTGTTCTTCATGCTGCCGTTCTTCATCGTCTTGAAGATCAGCTTCGCCGAAGCCGACGTGGCCATTCCGCCGTACACCGAGATCTACAGCTTCATCGACCAGAAGCTCCAGGTGCTGCTTAACCTGAGCAACTACGCGATGCTCGGCGACGACGAGTTGTACATCGCCGCTTACCTCGGCTCGCTGAAGATGGCGCTGATCAGCACCGTCCTCTGTTTGGTGATCGGCTACCCGATGGCCTACGCCATTGCCAGCGCCCGCAAAGAGCTGCAAACGGTGCTGGTGCTGCTGATCATGATGCCGACCTGGACTGCGATTCTGATCCGCGTGTATGCGTGGATGGGCATTCTCAGCAACAACGGTCTGCTCAATGGTTTTCTGATGAGCATGGGCTGGATCGACGAGCCACTGCAGATCCTCAACACCAACCTTGCGGTGTACATCGGCGTCGTCTATTCGTACCTGCCGTTCATGATCCTGCCGCTCTACGCCAACCTGGTCAAACACGACACCAGCCTGCTGGAAGCCGCATCCGACCTGGGTTCGAGCACCTTCAACAGTTTCTGGAAGATCACCGTGCCGCTGTCGAAAAACGGCATCATCGCCGGCTGCATGCTGGTGTTCATCCCGGTGGTGGGCGAGTTCGTGATCCCGGAACTGCTCGGCGGTCCGGAAACCCTGATGATCGGTAAAGTGCTCTGGCAAGAATTCTTCAACAACCGCGACTGGCCGGTCGCATCAGCGCTGGCGGTGGTGATGCTGGCGATCCTGATTGTGCCGATCATTCTGTTCAACCGTAGTCAGGCCAAAGAAATGGAGGGCAAGGAATGAAGCGCTTCCGTTTCTCAAGTTTCATGCTGGTAGCGGGTTTGCTGTTCATCTACGCGCCGATGCTGATCCTGGTGATCTACTCGTTCAACGCCTCGAAACTGGTGACGGTGTGGGGCGGCTGGTCGATCAAGTGGTACGTGGGCTTGATGGACAACACGCAACTGATGGGCTCGGTGGTGCGCTCGCTGGAAATCGCCTGCTACACGGCGATTGCCGCGGTGGCACTGGGGACGCTGGCGGCTTTCGTGCTGACCCGCATCACCCACTTCAAGGGCCGCACGCTGTTCGGTGGTTTGGTCACCGCGCCGCTGGTGATGCCTGAGGTGATTACCGGCCTGTCACTGTTGCTGCTGTTCGTGGCCATGGCGCAGATGATCGGTTGGCCACAGGAACGCGGCATCGTCACCATCTGGATCGCCCACACCACGTTCTGTGCTGCGTATGTGGCGGTGGTGGTGTCGGCGCGCTTGCGTGAGTTGGACCTGTCCATCGAAGAGGCAGCCATGGATCTGGGCGCGCGGCCATGGAAGGTGTTCTTCCTGATCACCATCCCGATGATCGCGCCGTCGCTGGCGGCGGGCGGCATGATGTCGTTCGCCTTGTCGCTGGATGACCTGGTGCTGGCGAGCTTCGTGTCCGGTCCGGGTTCCACGACCCTGCCGATGGAAGTGTTTTCGGCGGTGCGCCTGGGCGTGAAGCCTGAGATCAACGCCGTGGCCAGCCTGATTCTGCTGGCGGTGTCGCTGGTGACGTTCCTGGTCTGGTACTTCAGCCGTCGTGCCGAAGAAATTCGCAAGCGTGCGATTCAGCAGGCCATCGAAGAAGGCGCCGCCGATTCCTGGAAACAACCGGACGTGCGCCGGGCGCAGGCGCCGGAAGCGGCTTGAGCCACGCATGATCGTTCCCACGCTCTGCGTGGGAACGCCTCAACGGACGCTCCGCGTTCGGCTCTTGATGGGACGCGGAGCGTCCCAGGCTGCATTCCCACGCAGAGCGTGGGAACGATCAACTACTGAGCCGCTCTCGCTGGCAACAGCTTCAACGTATTGCGGGCATTGGCCGTCACTTCTTCCTCATTGAAATGCGCCTGGTAATAAACTCCTTCGATAAACGCCTCGGCCTGATCGGCATAGTGGCTGTCGAACGGCACACCACTCTGGCCGACCGGGTTGATGGTCAGGCTGTGGGCCGGGTCGGCGAAGTCGATCAGCCGTCGCGTCGATGGGCCGTAAGTCACGGGCCACGGCGCCGGGCCGATCTTCGCCGAGAGGTTGTTCGGCACTTCGTGGGTGCCGGGCGCCGCGAATGGCCCGACGTTGAAGATCCGTTCCAGCGGCTTCTGCGTCCCCAGCGGATGTCCATGAGTCAGGGTGTGCGCCTTGCCCCACTGCCATTGGGTGAAATCAGCGCCCAAGGTGGTCGTCAGATGAGCCATGCTCGCTTGCCACGCCACCTTGACCGTATCGGCGCGGGTTTCCTTGCCGGGGGTGTTGCGGTTGTCCCACCAGGGTGAGTCGGCCGAAGCCGCCAGGCGCGGCAGTGCGGCATCGATCACCCGGGTCGGGAGCAGCGTTTCGAAGAAATCATTACCCAGTTCATCGCGCATTGCCGCGTCGGTGAGGTTGAACAAGAACTGGTTGAACAGCGTGGCGCTGGTGGAGTCCAGCGGGTAATCGCCGCTCCACTGCGCCAGTTGTTCCACCAATTTCAGCTCGGCGGGATCGCTCACCACTTCACGCAGCACCGGCAACAACGGCGCCAGCAAATGCGGACCATAGTCAGTGGTGGTGCCCAGTTGCAGCTTCTGGTTGGCATCGTTGTCCCACTTCACGTTCTTGTCGCCGAGTTGACGATTGAGCTGCTGACCGCGATCGGCGAGGTTGTAGTACCCGGGAATTTCCATGCCGGTCGGCGACACTGGCTGGAAGTTGGCCGAGACGATATAGCCCCGCGCCGGGTTCTCTTCCTGCGGGTTGGCGCTGAACGGGTAAAAACCTTCCTTGTCTGCCTCAGGGGTACTGCCGTCGAGGATGAAACCAGGCTTCACCCCGGCCGGGCGCTTGGGTAGCAGCGCCGAGGCCCACCAACCGATGTCGCCTTTGGCGTTGGCGTAGACGATGTTCAGCCCCGGTGCCTGAACCTTGGCCGACGCGGCGCGGGCCTTGGCCAGGGTGTCGGCGCGGTTGAGCTGGTAGAAACCGTCGAGGATCGGATTCGGCGTCTCGAGGAAGGCCCACCACATCGCGACCGGCGTCTTGCCGGCGGCAGTGCCAAGCGCATCGTTGACGATCGGGCCGTGGGGCGACTGGCGCAGGGTCAGCGTGACCGGTGACTGGCCTTTGACCGCGATCTGTTGTTCGGTGTTGATCATCTCGACCCACTGGCCGCGATACCAGACCTGGTTCGGGTTGTCCGGGTTGACCTTCTCGGCGATCAGGTCCAGATCGTCGTTCTGGAACATCGTCAGGCTCCAGCCGAAGTCCAGGTTGTGGCCAAGAAACGCAAACGGCACCAGCGCCTGATGGTAGCCATAGAGCTCGAAGCCCGGCGCCGACAGGTGCGCTTCGTACCACACCGACGGCACCGAGAAGCGAATGTGCGGGTCACCGGCCAGCAGCGGCTTGCCACTTTTGCTGCGGTTGCCGGAAATCACCCAGGCATTGCTGCCTTCGAATTGCGGCAGACCGTTGTCGGCCAAGGCTTGCTCACTCAAACGGGCGAGGGCGTTCAGACCCTTCCAGTCATTGGCGGTGAGGGCCGGCGCAGGGTTGGCGCGCCCTTTGGCCAGCACGCCCTTGGGCTGCCAGTCGAGATCGAAGATATTCAGGTATTCGGCGCCCAGTTGGTCGCGCACGTAAGTCAGCAAGGGTTCGGTGCGAAACGCCGCGGCAAAGCTGTAGGCCATGTAGCCGGCGATGCTGATGCTGTCTTCGGCGGTGAAAGGGCGCTTGGGAATTCCCAGCACATCGAACTCTACCGGCGCAGCGTGGCTGTCCTGATACTGATTGATGCCGTCCAGATAGGCTTGCAGGGCCTTCCACGCCGGCGACTGACGATCCAGCGCAGCCACGTAGCTTTCAGCCCGTTCGCGGATGCGCAGGCTACGAAACAATTTGTCGGTGTCGATCAGTTTTGGGCCAAGGACCTCGGCCAATTCACCACGGGCCAGGCGCCGCATGGCTTCCATCTGGAACAGTCGGTCCTGGGCGTGTACATAACCGAGAGCGCGGTAGAGGTCGGTTTCGTTTTCGGCACGGATATGCGGCACACCGCGCACGTCGTAGCGCACGGTCACCGAACCTTGCAGGTGCTGCAATTGCACCTGGCCCTGGCGCGTCGGTTGCTTGCTGTACACGTACCAGCCGCCCCCGGCGACGAGTACGACAATCAGCAAGGCAAGTACGGTCAGGACGCGTTTCATGGTGACTCCTTGTTCTTTCGGGATTGCCCCCGTATGGGCTGCAAACGTGTAGCACAGACCTCCTGTGCCGGGCATCGCGGTGCTGGAAAAGTCAGGAATGCCTTACTTCACTTCACTTCGTTCGGCCACGGGCAGTAGCAACCCACCGCCAGGGTGTGGGTGGCGTTCACCGCCCGGCCTTCGTTCAGCGCTTGCAGAATCGGTTCAATAAAGCTGTTACTCGAATTGCAGGTCAGGCCTTCGCTGTACGGACCGAAATACGCCAGCTTGCCGCTGCGGTCCCAGATCGCCACCGCCGGGCTGGCCGGGATCTGTTCGGAGCCTGGCAGGACGGTGATGGTTTTAAGGCGGCTCAAGGTGCCGGGCAGCTGACCGTGGCTGCCAGGCTTTTGCACTGCATAAAACTCCACGCCTTGCTGTACATACTGCTCAACCAGTTCGGTCAGGTGTTGTTGGTTGCCGACATTGCACGGGCAGGCCGGGTCCCAGAAGTGCACCAGGCGAATGGCGCCGGGGCCGGCGAGTTCGTCCGGGAGGCGCAATGGGTCGCCAGAGAACACCGCAGTGTGCGAACTGAAGGCGCGCAAATAGCGCCCCTGAAACCAGTCATAAGCGGCCCACAGCACGCCGGCACACACAAGGGCGAGCAGGCTGGCAAGCAGTGTGGTGCGGTAGGCCGGGCGCATGGGTTTCCATCCTCGAAGGTCGGCTAGCTTGCCATGCTTGCCGCGACAGATGAATATCGCAGGCCCATAAAGTCCGTTTCGCGCTCTGGAATAGCCCATGTCTGCCACTTTCGACCCCGATCATTTGCGTGCCAGCCTGCGGCCATTGGCCGAGTGGCAGCCGCTGTCGACGGAAGCCATGGCCTATCAGCATTTTTATGGACTGGATTTTGCGCAGCGAACCTTGCGCAGTGGGCTGGGGCGTTTCGAGGTCGATGGCTATGAACTGGTCAGCCAGCTCTGGTGGCCCGAGCGGGCGAAGGCAACGCTGTTTCTGTTTCACGGCTTCTACGATCACACCGGGCTCTATCGGCATGTGATCGAGTGGGCGCTGGACCAGGGTTTTGCGGTGATCGCCTGTGACCTGCCGGGGCATGGTCTGTCCAGTGGCGAGCGGGCGAGCATCAAGGACTTCGCCGAGTATCAGAACACCCTGCAAGGGCTGTTGGCCGAGGCGCAATCGCTGGGACTTCCGCAGCCCTGGCACTTGTGCGGGCAAAGCACCGGCGGGGCGATCGTGATCGATCATGTGCTCAATCAGGGTGCGAGCAGCCCCGCCCAAGGGCAAGTGATTCTGCTGTCGCCCCTGGTGCGGCCGCGAGCCTGGGGCTGGTCGAAACTCAGTTATTACCTGCTCAAGCCGTTCGTCAACGGCATTGCCCGGCGGTTCAGCGAGAATTCCAACGACCCTGATTTCCTGGCGTTCCTGCAAGCCGATCCGTTGCAGCCGCTGCGTTTGCCAACGGCCTGGGTCGGTGCGCTGGGGCGGTGGATCAAGCGTATCGAAGCAGCGCCGAGCAGCCCGCGGCAGCCGCTGATCGTGCAGGGGCAGGCGGACATGACCGTGGATTGGCAGCACAACCTTGAGGTGTTGCGGGGCAAGTTCGATCGGCCTCAGGTGCTGATGCTGCCAGAGGCGCGGCATCATCTGGCGAATGAGGCTCTGGTGTTGCGGCAGGAGTATTTCGGGTTTTTGACCAGGCGGATGAGTCGGGATCGGCGGTGACATTTCGATCGCCTTCGCGGGCAAGCCTCGCTCCTACAGGAGTTATTCGATCCCTGTAGGAGCGAGGCTGTTGTGGCTCAATGTTTTTGGACCATGATGTAGGAGTGTCGATCTAAGGAAGCATCATGGGATATCGGGTTGTTAACGCCGAGGAAAAAGCGGAAGCCATTCGCTTG
>NZ_JAKLSP010000046.1:0-32944 GCF_022014505.1 Pseudomonas sp. PGPR40
TCCTAACAAGTCTGCTCTGACGCTACATGCCGTTGCGGTATCAGCCTCTCATCGTGCTTGATGCCTGGCGCATTCACTTGTTTGTTGCGCGACAGCGCGGCGCCTTGGCGGCGGGGAATCTCCTACATGGCCGAGTTAGACGCTTGAAGGAGATAAACACCGCCTAGGCAAGGGCATGACGATGCACCATTGCTGTGCAATACTTGGCGCCGTTTCAAGCGGCGAATAATCCTACATAAGTCAGGTAATGCCACTCCATAAACCGCGCTTTTGCCGAGAGTTCTGGCTGAATGTTGTGGTTTATAAAGTGAAAAACCCTACGGGAAGCTTTTTATACTGCACACCCCGCTGATCCTGCAGGTTTTGTCCTGCAAGACATGTCTGCCCACGAAGCAGGTTCGGTTTCGCAGAAGCGCTGGCCTATCGGTCGGCGTTTTGACACTCGGCGGGTCATATCCAATAACAAGACGAGGTTGTATCCCTATGCCAGTCGGCAATCACCTGCCTCACGGCGAGACCGCTCAGGGCGGCCCGCTTAAACGCGAACTCGGCGAACGGCATATTCGCTTGATGGCGCTCGGTGCCTGTATCGGCGTCGGCCTGTTCCTGGGTTCGGCCAAGGCCATCGAAATGGCCGGACCGGCCATCATGCTCTCCTACATCATTGGCGGTCTGGCGATCCTGGTGATCATGCGCGCGCTCGGCGAGATGGCCGTGCACAACCCGGTCGCCGGCTCGTTCAGCCGTTATGCCCAAGATTACCTTGGCCCATTGGCAGGCTTTCTGACCGGCTGGAACTACTGGTTCCTGTGGCTGGTGACCTGCGTCGCGGAAATCACCGCGGTGGCGGTGTACATGGGCGTCTGGTTTCCCGATGTGCCGCGCTGGATCTGGGCATTGGCAGCGTTGGTCAGCATGGGTTCGATCAACCTGATCGCGGTGAAAGCCTTTGGTGAATTCGAATTCTGGTTCGCCCTGATCAAGATCGTCACCATCATTGCGATGGTAATCGGCGGCATCGGCGTGATCGCGTTCGGCTTCGGCAACGACGGCGTTGCCTTGGGGATTTCCAATCTCTGGGCGCATGGCGGCTTCATGCCCAACGGCGTGCAAGGCGTGTTGATGTCCTTGCAAATGGTGATGTTCGCCTACCTCGGCGTCGAGATGATCGGCCTGACCGCTGGTGAAGCCAAGAACCCGCAGAAGACCATTCCCAATGCGATCGGCTCGGTGTTCTGGCGGATTCTGCTGTTCTACGTTGGCGCCTTGTTCGTGATCCTGTCGATTTACCCGTGGAACGAAATCGGCACCCAGGGCAGCCCGTTCGTGATGACCTTCGAGCGTCTGGGCATCAAGACCGCCGCCGGCATCATCAACTTCGTGGTGATTACCGCAGCGCTATCGTCCTGCAACGGCGGCATCTTCAGTACCGGGCGCATGCTCTACAGCCTGGCGCAGAATGGCCAGGCCCCGGCGGGTTTTGCCAAAACCTCGAACAACGGCGTGCCGCGTCGTGCGCTGCTGCTGTCGATCGGTGCCTTGCTGCTGGGCGTGCTGCTTAACTATCTGGTGCCGGAGAAAGTCTTCGTCTGGGTCACCGCGATTGCCACCTTCGGTGCGATCTGGACCTGGGTGATGATCCTGCTGGCCCAGCTCAAGTTCCGCAAAGGCCTGAGCGCCAGCGAACGTGCCGGCCTGAAATACAAGATGTGGCTGTACCCGGTCAGTTCCTACCTGGCACTGGCCTTCCTGGTGCTGGTGGTCGGCCTGATGGCGTACTTCCCGGACACTCGTGTGGCGCTGTATGTCGGGCCTGCTTTCCTGGTGCTGCTGACGGTATTGTTCTACGTGTTCAAGCTGCAACCGACCAATGTGTCGCAAGGTGCGGTGCGTTCGGCTTCGTAAGTCGTAACCAGAAATGCAAAAAGCCCCGGTCGAGATGACTGGGGCTTTTTATTGGTTGGCGCGATCTTTTATGGTGAGGGGGCTTGCCCCAATACCTGTCAGTTAAGCGAAATTCCTGTAGGAGCGAGCTTGCTCGCGAAGACGGCAGGACAGTCAACATTGATGTCGCCTGACACACCGCTTTCGCGAGCAAGCTCGCTCCTACAGGAATTTCGCTTAACCCACGGAGACTTGAACCGGCCGATTCAACCGCTTATTGAAATCCAGCCAACCCCCCAGCAACGCCATCAACCCGACCCCAAGCAGTGCACTGAACAGCTGCATCGCCAGTACATTCGCGCCCAAGGCATTGAGCATGTCTGCCAGCGGCGCCAGCAACACGCCAAAGCAGAACACTTCCAACGAATAACGCCCCATGCGACAGCTTTGTTGCGCCAGCCAGTTCTGCATCCAGCCCGTGTCCGGCAACAACCTGGCGGTAACGTAGGCGAGGGCGAGGAAGTGCATCAGGCGCGCTGGCGAGAGGTTGGTCTTGCTGATCGGATACAGCCATTCGCCGAGCTTCTGGGGCATTAAGGCGTCATGCACGGTCGGCCACTTCCATGACAGTGCGATCAGTCCGGTCGCTATCAGATAACTCAGCGCTGCGATAAAAACCGGCTGCCGAGTCAGCGGTCGAGGTTGCCGCACCCGAGGTTTTTGCCCGTGAATCGCCGCCGCGCCACCGAGAATAAACAGCAGCTGCCAGGCCAGCGGATTGAAAAACCACACGCCACCGTCGGTGCCGGCCAGGTTCCACTGAAGCCAAGGCGCCAGGAAGTACAAGACCACCGACAACCCCACCACGTATTCAGCCTTGCGCAGCAGCATCGGCAGCACCAGCGGCAGGCCGAGCAGCAAAAAAATATACAGCGGCAACGGGTCCATCAGGTTCGGCTTGAAGCGCAGCAACAACTCATCCATCAACGCCTGCTGCGGGTTGTCGAGGAAATACTGCAAGCCCATTTCCTGCACCAGATCACGGGTTTCCACGTGGCTGTTGGCGAAAAACACGATGCCCATCAACAGCGCGAGCAAAAAGATATGCACCACATAAAGCACCCAGGCGCGTCGCAGGATTTTCACCGTGGCGACCATGAAGCCATCGCGCCGGGCGATCTTGCCGTAGGCCAGCACGGCCGCGTACCCGGCCAGGAACACAAAAATCTCCGCCGCATCGCTGAAACCGAAATTGCGCACCGTGAACTGGGCGAGCGGGTTTTGCGGCACGTGATCCCAGAAGATGAAGATCAGCGCCAGGCCGCGAAAAAAGTCGATTCGGTGATCGCGTTCAAACGTCATGACAGCGGGCTCGTGAGCGGGGGCGGCGCGCAGGGTGGCGTGATTCGCGAGTAATTGCAAAAGACCGGATATTACCGAATGTCACAGTGGTCTATAGCGAAGGACTCGGCATGGCGTGTCCGTCGGTCTGCCGGGCCGCTCTCGCACCAGAATGCCTCCTGATGGCGGGTGTCGAACATCTACACTTCGTTTTTCAGGAGTGTGAAACGTGAAAGTTTCGCTGATTGTCCCGGTATTCAATGAAGAGCAGGCCATCAATCTGTTCTATCAGGCGGTGCGTCGCGAACTGAAACTTGACCCGTGTGACGTCGAGATCGTGTTCATCAACGACGGCAGTACCGACCGGACGGCTGAGCAGGTCAAGGCGCTGGCGCAGGTCGATGAACAGGTAATGCTGATCAACTTCTCGCGCAACTTCGGAAAAGAGCCGGCGTTGTTTGCCGGGCTGGAATACGCCACCGGTGATGCGGTGATCCCGATGGACGTGGACCTGCAGGATCCGATCAGCGTCATCCCGCAGTTGGTTGCCGAGTGGCAAAAGGGCGCCGATGTAGTGCTCGCCAAACGCCGCAATCGCGACAGTGACAGTTATTTGAAACGCCGCAGCGCGTCGCTCTTTTATCACTTGCTGAACAGAATTTCCTACACCCGGATTGAAGAAAACGTCGGGGATTTTCGGCTCATGGACCGCAAAGTGGTCAATGTGATTCGCGCGCTTCCCGAGCATCAGTTGTTCATGAAGGGCGTTCTGTCCTGGGCCGGATTTACCACGGCGGTGGTGGAATACGAGCGAGCCCGGCGAGTGGCAGGACGCAGCAAGTTCAATGGCTGGAAACTGTGGAACCTGGCGCTGGAAGGCATTACCTCGTTCAGCACTGTGCCATTGCGGTTGTGGACTTACATCGGTGGCGGCATTTCGATCTTCGCGGTGCTGTACGCGGTGTACATGGTGCTGGACAAGATTTTCTTCGGTAACAGCGTCCCCGGTTACCCCTCGTTGATGACGGCCATACTGTTTCTCGGTGGCGTACAGCTGATCGGTATCGGCATTCTCGGTGAGTATGTCGGCCGCATCTATATCGAGGCCAAGCACCGACCCCGTTATGTGGTTAAGGATGTCATCGGCGGCAAAGACCGACTCGGGCTTTAGCATGGGCAGACTGGGCGACTTTTTCAGCTACGAACTCGGGCGTCGTCGGGTCTGGCTGTTTTTTCTGATCGCGATCCTGATTTATGTCATTCCGCTGATCCTCGCGGACTATCCCTACATCGATGACAACTGGCGATCGCTGTCGGCGGGTACTGCCTGGGCGGGGCAGGGGCGGTTGTTCACCGAGCTGTTCTACAACCTGCTGACCTTCAGCGATGGCGCACCGAACATCTTTCCGTTGCCGCTGTTGATCGCCACGCTGGCCATGGCCTTTGCGTTGACCCGTCTGACGTTTCATTACTACCCGCGGCCGACGATGTCATGCTGTCTGGTGCTGTTGCCGCTCTGGTACAACCCGTTCTTCCTGCAGAACCTGTCCTATCAATATGACGGGGCGACCATTGCCTTGAGTCTGGTGGCGGTGATTTTCGCGATCACGTTTCGTCATCCTTCGCGCATTCTGCAATGGCTGGTACCGGCCTTCCTGATTGCGCTGGCGCTGGGGTTCTATCAGGTGAGCCTGAATGTGTTTCTGGGCCTGTGTTGCCTGGAACTGCTCAGGGGGGCGAATGACCAGTGGGGCTGGCGGCAATGGTACGAATTGATCGGCTGGAAAATCGCGCAGGCAGGGCTCGGCGGGTTGATCTACAGCGTCACGGCTTATCCGTACATGAATCAGAATCGCGCTCTGTTGTTGAACTGGGCGGCGGCGCCCTGGCTGCAACTTGAAATCAACATCGGCCGGGTGCTGGAAAAAGTCGCGTTGCTGTTTCATGGTGGATTCACTTGGGTGTTCGCCGTACTGCTGCTGTGTGCTCTTGTGGGCAGCGTACGGTTGGCCCGGAACGTGATTGAACGCCACGACACCGGGCTGAGAAAAATCGTGATGGGCCTGATGTGTCTGCTGACAGTGCCGGTCGTGACCTTATTGGTGTCAGGGACGGCGCTGTTTTTTCGCGACTTCAATGAAGGCGCCAGAACCTTGATGGGTTTTGCGGTCCTGTTGGTGCTGTTGTTCTATTTGAGCCATCTGGCATTGGTGTCCATTCATGAGCGACTGCCGATGCTGTTGGCGGTGCCCCTGTTGGCCATGCTTTCGCTGTCGTTCGCCTATGGCCGTGTGCTGACGATGCAGAACACGTTTGCATCCAGCGCGTTGTTTTCCCTGGGGCATGACATCTCGTCCCATCGGCAACTGCGCGAGGCCAAGCTCATTTATATGGCGGT
Organism: Pseudomonas sp. PGPR40; assembly: GCF_022014505.1. Lineage (NCBI taxonomy): Bacteria > Pseudomonadati > Pseudomonadota > Gammaproteobacteria > Pseudomonadales > Pseudomonadaceae > Pseudomonas > Pseudomonas sp. PGPR40. Next base: position 5,624 of record NZ_JAKLSP010000046.1, read on the forward strand.
GAGTGACTCCGATCACTGGCTGGTGGCGGCCGCGGGCTCGTTCAGGCAGATGCCGGTCTTGCGTTATCTGTTAAACATCGATTTTTTCATGCTGGCTGAAAACCTGCCCAAGGCGGGCATCACCAATGTGGTCGCGGAGAGGGAGCGGCGCAACGCGACCCTGGTCGGTTACCAGGGTTATCCACCGCTGGTGGAGAGCAGGTTTTACCGCATCTATCTGCTGGGCGATTACGGTTTTATCGTCATGAAAGCCCCCTCTCCGATCACCTCGCTTCAGTGGTGAGCAATAAGATGATCAGCCTGTGAACGCCGCTTCGGTTCTTCTCAAAAGTTTTCCATCCCGCGTGGCCGACAGGGCGGGTCTGGTGATGGTGATAGCCATCGCGTTGTTCGCAAGGTTTCACTCCATCACGGTGCCGGTGATCTGGTACGACGAGGCCTACAGCCTGCTACTGGCCGAGGGTTCGCCTGCGTTTATCTGGACCACGACGGCGCGGGATGTGCATCCACCGCTTTACTATGTCTTGCTGCATTTCTGGATGGTTTTATTCGGCAATGGTGTCTTGGCGGCGCGATCGGTAAGTGCACTGGCGGATGTCGGCACGCTGTTGCTGTGTATCAAATTGATGAGTCTGGTGACGACGCGAAGGGCGACATGGATAGCCGCATTGTTGTTGGCATTGCTACCGATATCGGTGCGCTACAGCCAGGAAGTGCGAATGTACACCTTGCTCGGCTTCTGGCTGATGGGCGCGACCGTGGCGCTGGTGTGCTGGATCAAGGCACCGGGTCAAAAGCGTTATCCGGTTTTTTACGTGCTGCTGATGACGGCTGCTTTCTACACGCATTACTTCGCCGCGCTGTGCGTTTTGGTGCATTGGCTTTGTTGGTGGCGAGTGCGAGATAGCGGTCGGTCCATGGCAATACCGATTCGTGCGTGGGTCTTGGCCAACAGCGCAGTCGTTGTGTTGTACCTGCCGTGGATACCTCATTTCATCGATCAATTGCTGCGAATGGACGGGCTCGAGTGGATACCGCCGCTCACCTGGCAAACAGTGCTGACCTTCGTTTGGCAGCTGGTGATGATGGGGGATTCGACCAGTCATTCATCCTTATGGCGTGTGTTGCCCTCGGTGTTGATCGTTGTTTGCGCCGCCGCGGTGTTGCTCAAGGCACGCCATGAGCGACCTTTCAGTGTCTTGCTGGTGAGCTATTTCTTTGTGCCGGTGCTGACCGTTTTTCTGGTGTCGCTGATCGTGCCGGTTTTCAATGCCAGATACCTGGTGTTCGCGGCCGCCGCGTTGCCTCTTATCGTTGCGCTCGCGCTGGACGCATGGAGCCAACGCCACGCCGTTCTTGCCGCTGTCGCCATGGCTTTTGTTTTATTGGCAGAAGTACACGGGCTTTCGGCGGTCTACGCGCAAACGGATGAGATGAACGGGACAAGCATTCGCAAGGACGCAAGGCTGGACGCCGTGGTCGCAAGCCTTGGCCGAGAAGTCCGTTCGGGTGACGAAATCATCGTCGATAACCTGTATTGGTACTTGCCATTCACGTACTACAACTCGACCGATATCCAGCCGAAGTTATACGTAGTCAAAACACCGACAGGCACCCTTTGGGGAACCGCAGAATACGGTGGTTGGGCACTCATTCCCCGTCCACTGCATTCGATTCTCTTCAACGATTTTTCGGCTCTGAAACTCAATGCCAGGCGGATCTGGTGGGTAACGGGCCAAGCCCGTCCTGAACATGACGCCTTGTTTCCCAAGCAGTGGAAACAAGTGCTGACACTAAAGGAAGGGGACAGCGAAGCCCGTTTGTTCATCCGGGGGGAAGCACCAACCCCTTCGTCAGGCGTGGTGAACAGTGAACCTCGGGTGCCTGAGGATCCCCTTCGTTAGCATGACCGTTAGTCTGGAATATCGCTCAACCTGTTATTTATGACAGTAGACGCCTGACAGGCTTGGTTTTAGTTTCAAGGCCACTAGAAGGGAATGTGGCGGACGCCGATATGCAAGCCTTGTGGAAAGGATTCACCACCTACGCGGTCGTCGGCGTCGCCAATACGTTTATTCATTGGCAGATATTTTACGTGTTGAATACGGCGGCCGAACTGAGTCAGGCGACCAGTAATTTTGCTGCGTTTTGCGTGGCCGCCTCATTTTCCTTCTACGTGAATGCGCTTTATACGTTTGATGCGAAGGTATCTGTATTCGGATACCTGCTCTTTGTCGGCATCATGGGCGCATTGAGTTTTGCCATTGGGCGTGCTGCTGATGTGTGGCGATTGCATGGGCTGGTAACCGTTGCTTCGTTTTCATTGCTGAGTCTGGTTTGCGGGTTCTTTTTTTTCAGGTTTGTTGTGTTTCGCGAGCGCGAGGCATGAAGATTCGCTGATTGTTCCGGTCTTCAATGAAGAGCAGGTGATCGGGCGTTTCTATCAGGCTGTATGCCAGGAACCGTCCTTGGGCGAATACCCGGTCGAAATCGTGTTCATCAACGGACTCGGTAATGGTAGGGCATTGGTATAGGGTTTTTGTGGCGAGGGAGCTTGCTCCCGCTCGGCTGCGCAGCAGTCGCAAAACCTGCTGGGGATTTGTCTGACTGAACGCATTGCCTGTTTTGGGCTCTCTTCGCGATCCAGCGGGAGCAAGCTCCCTCGCCACAGAGATCTCCTGTGTTAGCACAGGGCGTCAGGCATTCTGCGCCTGGAGAAAAAACGAAAACAGCCCGGATTGAGAGTTGATTCCCGCCTCAACCGGTCAGACAGCCGCTTTCGATTGCCGCACCGGCAACTCAACCCGAAAGGTGCTGCCTACCCCGACTTCGCTTCGCACCGAAATATCACCCCGGTGTTTTTTCACGATGCCATAGGACAGGGACAACCCGAGCCCCGTCCCCTGGCCCACCGGTTTGGTGGTGTAGAACGGGTCGAATATTTTCTGCAGGTTGTCCGGCTCGATGCCTATTCCCGTGTCCGCGACCTCGATCGATACCGTTTCACCTTCAAGCCCGGTGCGCAGTGTGATGATTCCCCGTTCCGGCCCCATCGCCTGAGACGCGTTGACGATCAGGTTCATGATCACCTGATTGATTTGCGACGGCAGGCATTCGATGTCGGGTAGCGTTTGATACTCCTTCACCACATCGGCCTTGTACTTGAGTTCATTGGAGACGATGTTCAGGGTCGACTCGATGCCTTGTTGCAGATTGGTCCACTGCCATTCCTGATTGGAGTCGACGCGGGAGAAGTCCTTCAGGTCTTTGACGATTTGCCCGACCCGGTTGATCCCGTCCCTGGATTCCTTGATCAGCTGCGGAATGTCCTCGCGCAGAAAATCCAGTTCGACCCGTTCACGTAATTCGCCGAGATGGTCGATCACCTCGCTTGAGCTAATGGCGCTTTCCGCCTCCCGATAGGCATCGAGCATGTTCTGCAGTTGCTTGAAGTAGCCATCGAGAGCGCCGAGGTTGGAGGAAATGAAGCCGATGGGGTTATTGATTTCATGGGCGACGCCCGCCGCCAGTTGCCCCAGCGAGGCGAGTTTTTCCGACTGCACCAGTTGGCTTTCCAGTTGTTTGCGCTCGTCGATTTCCCGCTGCAACGCCTCGCTGGCCTGCTTGAACTGGGTCGTGCGCTGATCCACCAGATGCTCCAGATGGCTCATCTGAATAGATGCCCGTTCAGTCATTTCCCATTTGGTGAGCAGGGTGTTGGCCATCTGCTGGACTTCGATGTTGTCGAACGGTTTTTTCAGAATCAGCAGACGGTCATGGGCGTGCAAGCGTTCCAGCAATTCATCCCAGGAGTAGTCGGAATAGGCGGTACACACCACCACTTGCAGCAGTGGGTCTTTCTGCCACAGGTGTTCGATAGTCTGCGCACCGTCCCAGCCTTCAGGCATGCGCATGTCGACGAAGGCCAACGCGTAGGGGCGGTTTTCCTGTAAGGCCTGGATGAGTTTGCCCAGGCCCTCCTGACCGCCATAGGCCGAGTCCAGCTCGAACAGCAGGTTGGGGGATTTCACTTCGCTGCCGAACAACGCGGCCTCCATTTCGTCCAGCTCTGCATGCTGCGCGGATGTCGGGGTGAGGATCTTGCGAAAGTCTTCATGGATGGACGGCGTGTCGTCGATCAGCAGAATGCGTCGGTTCGAAAGATCGCTCATGCTTCCTCCATGACGGGTTTCAACGGGATCTGCAACGTGAACAGTGCACCTGTGCCCGGCCCATCGCTGTGGGCGGTGAGATGGCCGTTCATCTCGATGGCAGCCAGGGCACAGCTGTGCAGGCCGAAGCCATGTCCTTCCTTGCGGGTGGTAAAACCGTGGGCAAAGATCCGCGTCATGTTCTCCGGCTCGATCCCTTCGCCGTCATCCTTGACGCTGATTTGCAGGATGGTGTCCTCGACGACTTTCACCCCAAGGGTCATTTGTCGCGGACGGTTGCTGAGGTCGGTCATGGCGTATTTGGCGTTGCTGATCAGGTTGATCAGAATCAGCAGCAATCGGTGTTTGTCGCCCATGATTTGCGGTACGTCGCCGTACTCCTTGACCACGGTGACGTGATGCCGGGTCAGCGCGCCGGCATTCATCCGCAGGGCGTCTTCCAGCAGCTCGCTGATGTGCAGTGGTTCCATCAGGCTGTTGGCACCCGCGTAGGACTGCTGGGTGGCGACGATGTCCTTGATGTGGTCGACGCTTTTGCTCAGTTGCGCGAGTTCGTCGGCCATGCCTTGCTGTTCGAGGGCGATGGCCTCCACCAGTTGGTTCAGATAACCGGGCAGCAGTTTTCCTTTTTCGTCCAGGGTCAGAAAGAAACCCAGGTCTTCTTGATGCGCGTTGATCAGTTGCATCGCCTTGCCCAATCCCAGGGCCTTGCTGCTACGCAGCTTGCGGGTGACCAGGTCGGCCGAGATGTTCACGCTGTTGAGCACATTGCCGACGTTGTGCAGCACATTAGTGGCGATTTCGGCCATGCCGGCCTGGCGCGCGGTGTCGAGCAGTTCGCTCTGGGTATCCTTGAGTTCGCGGGTGCGCTCTTCGACCCGTTGTTCGAGGACGTCGTTGGCGGTTTGCAGTTCTTTGTTGACCCGTTTGGTCTCCGCGAAGCTGCGCATCAGGCGGATCGCCAGATACACCAGTACCATCACCAGCAGTGTCGAAAACACCAGCATATAGAAGTGGTAGCGCCGGTTGGCTGCGTCGGTTTGTTGCTGATCCTTGTTCAGCAGACTGGTGATGTCGTCCAGTCGAGCGGCTACAGGAACGGCTTCGATGTTTTGCAGCAGCCGATTGACCACAGGTTGTTCGCGCAGGATCAGCGCGATGTGACGGCTCAAAACATCGATCGGGCTGTGAAACTGCTCCGGTAACCGCTCCTTGTTCACCCCCAGTTTGTTCAGCCCGACCAGGATATCGGCGGCTTTGTCGTCGGAGGTGACCTGGGCGAACTCCAGGCTACTGAGCAGCAAGTCGTAGGTGTCGGTGGCAATGTTCTGGAGTTGCAGTTTGTCTTCGTCGAGCAGTCGGGTAAGTGGTTCCTGGATGTCGTCTTCGGCGGTAGGCAAAAACGCCAGTGAATTGCGCAGCACGGCATTGTGGGATTTGAACTGCTCCACCAGCCGGGTTTTTTCCTGAATGGCGGCGTGGTAAGCATCATGGCTGGCACGCCAGATCGGCGAGTCATTGCGACCATGACTGGACTCCATGCTCTCGAACCGCTCCCACAGGTGCGTCATTTCGGTCAGCGGTGCAACCAGAGGATCGTAATTATGGCTGATGGCAATCCTGGCCTTGAGAATCTCGGTTTCCCACTGCGCGTTGAACTGTTTGATCCGGCCGATCAGATCCCGGGACTCGGCATACGTCGAAGTCTGGTCGGAGCTTGATTTGAGGTACAGAAACAGCAGGGTCGAGGCCAGCAACAAGGCCACGCCACTGAGCAATACCAGGTTGCGACGGTGGTACGTTCTCATAAGGATTTGCCTCCCCATTCACCGGTCAGGGTCTTGAGGAATTTGATGATCAGGTCCTTGTCCTTGTCAGAGGGGACGCGACCGAGCTGGAATTTGAACATCACGCCTACCGCCTCTTCGAGGGTCTTGGCCGAGCCGTCGTGAAAATACGGGGCGGTCACGGCGACATTGCGCAGGCTCGGGACCTTGAATACGTTGCGATCCTCTTCAGCCTTGGTCACCAGATAGCGGCCCAGATCGGCTTCGGTGGGGTTGCCCCGGACCTCAAAGTAATCATCCATGACCCCGAATTTCTGGAACATGTTGCCGCCGATGTTCACTCCCTGATGGCAGGCGATGCAGCCGTATTCCTTGAAGCGTTGGTAACCGTATTTCTCGTCGCTCGTCAGAATCTCTGTATTGCCCAGCAGGTATTGATCGAAACGTGAATTGGCGCTGATCAGCGTGCGCTCATAGGTGGCCAGGGCTTTTTGCACATTGTTCATGGTCACGCCGTCCGGGTAGGCCTGGGCGAAAGCGTTTTTGTAAGTCGGGTCGGCGGTCAGGGTCTGAACGACATGCTCCCAATGACTGCCCATTTCGCTGGGGCTTTGCACCACTTCGTGGGCTTGCGTCTCCAGGGTGTCGGCGCGGCCGTTCCAGAATTGCCGGAAGTTCAGACTGGCGTTGAACACGCTCGGGGTGTTGATCGTCAATGGCGCGCCGTTGAAGCCGATGGAAAACGCCAGGGCGTCGGCACCTCCGCTTTCCAGACGATGGCAACTGGCGCACGACAGCCTGTTGTTGACCGACAGGCGTGGTTCGTTGAACAACCGACGACCGAGTTCGACTTGCAAGGGGTTCAGCTCGGGCACCGTGGGCAAGGGTTTGAGCGGTTCGTCCAACGGTGCGCCGCTGGCTATCAGACAACATCCGAGTAGAGGCGCAAGAAGCAGGTAATAGAAGGGGCTCGACATCTTATGATTCCTTGGCGCAGGGGGCCTTAGTGTCGTTGCACATGGTTCATGGGGCGGCGGATGGAGCGGGTGGCACGGATGTCAGGTATTGCACGAAGGCGTCCGGCTCCACGGCTTTGCTGAAGTAGTAACCCTGGCCTTCCTCGCACTGGAGGCTTTTGAGAAAATTCAATTGTTCGAGGGTTTCCACCCCTTCGGCAATGATGGTCAGTTTGAGGCTCTTGCCCAGGCTGATGATGGCGCTGACCAGCGCCGCGTCATTGCTGTCACGGCTCAGGCCGCGAATGAATGACTGGTCGATTTTCAGCACATCGATGGGAAACCGTTGCAGATAACTCAGGCTGGAATAACCGGTGCCGAAGTCATCGATAGCCAGCCGTACGCCCAATGCCTTGAGCCGACTCAGCGCGACCATCGTCGCATCGATGTTCTGCATCAATACGCCTTCGGTGATTTCCAGTTCCAGCAAGGCGGGCTCCATACCGGTTTGCTTGAGTATCTGTTCGATACCCTCGACAAAATCCCGTTGGCGAAAATCGATGGCCGACACGTTCACCGACATGCACAGCTTTGGCAGGCCTTTCGCCTGCCAGGAACGGGCTTGTCGGCAAGCCTGGGTCAGCACCCATTTGCTCAACGGTACGATCAAGCCGCTGTCTTCGGCCACGCCAATGAAATCTGTCGGGTAAATCCAGCCTTGTCCCGGCTTTTGCCAGCGGATCAATGCCTCGGCGCCGACCACCTTGCCGCTGCTCAGGTCGAGTTTGGGCTGGTAGTGCAGGACAAATTCGTTGCGTTCCAGCGCCAAACGAATGCCTGACTCGATGCTCTGCTGTTCCCGGGCGCGCTCATTCATCTCATCGATGAAAAAACTGAAATCGTTCGGGCCGTTGTCCTTGACGTTGCGCATGGCGGTTTCGGCTTTTTTGATCAAAGCAATGGCATCGAAACCGTCCTCGGGATAGATGCTGATGCCCAGGCTGGCCGTCACGCTCAGGTCGTGGCCGGCGATGTGTTGAGGCGTGCGTATGGCGTTCAAGAGCTTTTTGGCGATGCCCTTGGTCTGTTGGGGGTGATGGATGTCAGCCAGGATCACCACAAATTCATCGGAGCCGTAGCGAAACACCGAGTCGGACGCACGCACGCAGGCCACCAGGTTTTGCCCGACACGTTTGAGCATCTCGTCACCGGTCGGGTGGCCCAAGGCATTGTTGATGCGCTTGAAGCGATCGAGCCCCAGAAACATCACGGCCAGTTGTTTGTCATGGCGTCTGGACAGGGCCAGTGACTGGTTCAGCCGGTCGCCCAACAAGGTGCTGTTGGGCAATTCGGTCAATACGTCGTACTGCAGCAAGTGCGATACCTTGAGCAGCTCATGGACCCGGGCCTCGATGGTTTGCTCCAGGGTCAGTACTTTCATCGCCGCGTCCTGTGCCATCTGCCACTTCCAGGTCAGGGCGCTGGCCATCTGACGGATTTCCAGGCTGTCGAAGGGTTTTTTCAGCACCAGCAACTGATCGCCGAATTCCAGCCGTTCGGCCATGGCTTCCCAGGTGTAATCGGAGAAGGCCGTGCACAGCGCGATTTGCAGGTGAGGATCAGCCTTCCAGAGCTGTTCGATGGTTTCCAGACCGTCCCAGCCCGGGGGCATGCGCATGTCGGTGAACGCCATGGCGTAAGGTCGACCTTGTGCCTGGGCACGCTTGACCAGTTCGAGCGCTTCCTCGCCCTGGTAGGCCGAGTCGAGCTGGAATATCAGCCGTGCCGACTGCTGGCTGCCGAACAGCGCTGCTTCAGTGCCGGCGAGGGTTTGTTCGTCGTCGGTATCCGGACTGAGAATCTTGCGAAAGTCCTGATGGATCGAAGGCGTGTCGTCGATGATCAGAATGCGTCGGTTAGCCTGGACGAACGGAGTCTTCATTCCTTGTTCTCCGTGGTACGCCACGGATCGTCCGGCATCACTCCGGTTCCGTGGTTGGCATGCACGATGCTCCCGGTCTTCAGCAACTCGGCGGCCTGTTGGCTGCTGACTGCTTGGCTGAAGTAGTGACCCTGGGCGTTCATCGGTGAGCCGGTGGCCATCAGCGAACTGCGTTGCTCCTGGGTTTCGACGCCCTCGGCGATAATGCCGATCCCTACGTCGCGGGCGAAGTTGATGATGGCCCGCAAGGTGGTTGCACTGGCCGGGTCGCGGGCGGCCATGTCGATGAAGGTCTGGGCGAGTTTCAGGTGATTGACCTGGTAAGTCTTGAGGTAATCGAACGAGGAGTATTCGGTGCCGAAGTCGTCGATGGCGATTTTCACTCCTAGCTCACGCAGGCGCGGCAGTACATCATTATGCGTCCACTTGGTCTGGGCCAGGGTCGCTTCGGTGACGTCGAAACGCAGGTCCCACGGGCACAGTTCCCAGCGGGCGGTGGTGCGCAACACGTCATAGATCAGCTCGGGACCACTTTTGAGCTGGGCCAGGGACAGTTTTATCGCTACCACCGGTGGCGCCATGCCTTCGTCTCGCCACTGGCGCATTTGCCGACAGGCGCGCTCCAGCACCCAGTGACCGAGGGCGATGATAATGCCGGTTTTTTCCGCCGCGGGCAGAAACGCCGGGGCTTCCAGCAAACCGCGCTGGGGGTGGTTCCAGCTGACCTGTGCTTCCATGCCGAGGATTTTGCCAGTGCTCAGGTCCACTTCCGGCCAGTAACGCAGTTCGAGTTCGTCGTGTTCGATGGCCTTCTTCAGATCGTTGGCGATGGTCATGCGCTCGACCACTTCCTGATTGATCTCATCGGAGTGGAAGTGGTACTGGTTGCGGCCCTTTTCCTTGGAGCGATACAGCGCCATGTCGGCCTGGGTCAACAGGCTGTCGGCGCTAAGGCTGACCGGGGCGTAGCTGCTGATGCCGATGCTGACCGAGACCCGCACATCATTGCCGGCCAGGGAGTAGGGCAGCACCAGCGCATCGCGGACCTTGGCGGCGAGGGCCGCTGATTGGGTCGGATCGCCAACGTCCAGCTGCAGTATCGAGAACTCGTCGCCGCCTAGACGGGCAACCACGTCATTTTCGCGCACGCAGCTTTTGATGCGTCGGGCGACCTCCTGCAACAGCAGGTCGCCCACCGGGTGGCCCAGGGTGTCGTTGATGCGTTTGAAGTGATCAAGGTCCAGGTAAAACATGGCGAAGGGTGTGGCCCCGCGCCGGGCGGCGGCAAATGCCTGGTGCAGCCGCTCGATCAGCGTCGCGCGATTGGCCAGCCCGGTCAGCCCGTCGGTGCGGGCCAGCAGGGCGATCTTTTCTTCGGCCAGTTTGCGTTCGGTGACGTCGATGATGATGCCTTCGACTTCCAGCAAGCGGCCTTCATCGTCGCGCACCGGAATATAGCGGTTTTCGACCCAGCGCCAGTCGCCGTCGCCGGTGCGCATCCGGAATTCGATGGAAGCACCCGCCGCATGGCGGTCCAGCACCCGGGCCATGGCGGTGTCGACTTTCGATTGATCGTCGGGATGGATCAGCTCCTGTGCCCAGTTGGACGAAGCCACCAGGGCCGCCGCGATGTGGCCGTATTTGGTGATGTTGTGGGAGATGTACATCAGCGGAAACGACGGTTCGCCCCGCAGCCGATACAGAATGGTCGGGCTGTTCTGCACGATGATGTTGGCGTCGGACAGCTCCCGGGTGCGCTCTTCGACCGCGTGTTCCAACAGCGACATCTTCAGCGCCGCGTCTTCGGTCATTTGCCATTTGGCGGTCAATGCGCTGGCCATCTGGCGGATCTCGATGGCATCGAAGGGCTTTTTCAGGATAAGCAGGCGATCGCCCAGTTCCAGACGCTCGGCGATGTCTTCCCAGGAATAGTCGGAATACGCGGTGCAGAGCGCCACTTGCAGCTTGGGATCGACTTGCCACAAGCGTTCGATGGTTTCCAGACCGTCCCAGCCCGGCGGCATGCGCATGTCGATGAAGGCCATCGCGTAGGGCGAGTCATTCGCCAGCGCGGCCTCGACCTTGTCCAGTGCTTCGCGGCCCTGAAACGCCGAATCGATGACGAAACTTTGCAACGATACCGACGCTGAGGTACCGAACAGGGCGTTTTCGGCGCTGATCAGGCTGTCGTCTTCGAGCGATGGCGGGCTGAGAATCTTGGCGAAATCCGCATGGATCGACGCGGTGTCATCGACAATGAGAATCCGCCGATTAACGCGCGCAAGCAGCGTATTCACTGACATGCGCCTGTACCGACAGCAGGTTGGTGCAATGAGCTCATAGAGGGTATCCCTTCCCTGATCGCTGGATGGAGCGGGTATCTTTTGGATCCGAGTGATCTGAGCATAGTCGCCCAGCCAGCACTTCGCCCGATTGACTGAAACGAATCATTTCCGGGGGGGCGGGCTGAAAATCATCTAGCCTGTAGGTCAGGCTCGGGGACGCCAGGACGTTTGCCTCGCGCGCGAAATTAAAGACGCACGTTTTCTAGCTGCAACAGACCGCCGACATGCTGGACCTGGCCTACGAAGAGCTCAAGCGCAGCTATGTCACCGGCACCGAAGTGTTTTCGTTTCTGGCCAACCTGCGCTTGCCGCCCGCCAAGCAGACCAACCGGCAGATCATCGAACTGATGCGGGTGTACTGCAAACGCCATGGCCTGGACGAAGGCACCAGTCGCGACCTGACCATGGCCGCGGCACTCTACAACATCGGGAAATTGAGCTGGACCGACAGCGTTACTCAAACTGGCGGTGGATTTCATCGAGTTGCAGCGCGGGCTGATCCTTGAAAGGCAAATGAACAGCGATGAAGCCCTGGTGTATATCCGCCAATACGCCGGTCGCCTCTACGACCCGGAATTGGTGGAGGACTTCATTCAGGTCTGCGCCGCTTACCTGAGCGATGTGACGCTGGCCGATCCGACGGTCAAGGTGCTGACCACTCGGGATCTGGTGGCAGGCATGATTCTGGCGCGCAATCTCAATGCCGACAGCGGCATGCTGCTACTCAATGCCGGCAAGGTGTTGAATGGGCTGCCGGTGGAGAAATTGATCGCTTTCGAGGCGATGGAAAGTGCCAGGTACAGCATTTTTGTGAAAGTGCCGGAGGAAGTGGAAGGCGCACTTGTGTAGGAGCGAGCTTGCTCGCGAAAGCGGTGTGTCAGGCGACATCAATATTGACTGTACCGCCATCTTCGCGGGCAAGCCCGCTCCTACAGGGCGCTCGGCAGATGTTTTTTTCGGCGTGACGAAGAACCGGCGCGCATGTGATCCTTGCTGCTTTTACCCAAGGCCAGTCTGATTCCATGACGCTTTCATCCGCCGCTTCCCCCCGCCTCATCCGCATTGCTGCTGCCTTGCTGATCGGCCCCGACGGTCGCACCCTGCTGGTCCGCAAGCGCGGCACCCAGGCATTCATGCAGCCGGGGGGCAAGATCGAGGCCCATGAGCAACCGGTCCATGCTCTCGCCCGTGAGCTGGAAGAGGAACTGGGGCTGGTCATCGATCCGGGGCACGCCGCCTACCTGGGGCAATTCTCGGCACCAGCCGCCAATGAGCCGGGTTATGTCGTACAGGCCGAACTCTTTCAGCTGACCATCGATTCGCACGTTTCCCCGGCGGCGGAGATCGAAGAGGTGCGCTGGATCGATCCGGCCACTGACGGCGATGTAACGCTGGCGCCATTGACACGGGACCTGATCTTGCCGTTTTATCGAGCCTCACTGATCGAAACTGCCTGATCGTCCAAGGACGGAGGATGCCCATGATCCCGCTTCAAGACTTGCTGATTTTCGCCGCCGCGGCGCTGCTGATGGTGCTCACGCCCGGGCCGAACATGATCTACCTGATCTCTCGTTCAATCTGCCAGGGCCGCAAGGCCGGAGTGACTTCGTTGCTCGGCGTAGTCGCGGGGTTTTTAGTGCACCTGTTCGCGGCTGCCGCGGGTTTGACCGCGGTGTTCGTGGCAGTGCCGATGGCTTACGAAGTGTTGAAGTGGGCCGGCGCGTTGTACCTGTTGTGGCTGGCCTGGCAGGCGGTCAAGCCCGGTGCGCGCTCACCGTTCGAGGCGCAGCAGTTGCCGGCAGATTCGTCGCGCAAGTTGATCACCATGGGCTTTCTGACCAGCGCTCTGAACCCGAAGATCGCAGTGTTTTATCTGTCGGTGTTTCCGCAGTTCATTACGCCTGAGCACGGTTCGGTGTTCACCCAGAGCATTATCCTCGGCCTAACCCAGATCAGCGTGAGCTTCAGCGTCAACCTGCTGATCGCGTTGTTTGCCGCAGGCATCGCGTCCTGGTTCGTCAACAACCCGAACTGGCTGGCGATGCAGCGTTATTTTATGGGCTTCGTGCTGTCTGGACTGGCGGTGCGCTTGATGCTTGAGCAGCGGCGGACGGCCTGAACATGTGGATCCAACGGCTTGATGCCAGCCATGCCCTGGAGTATCGAGCGCTGATGCTTGAGGCCTATGACTTGCATCCCCGGGCGTTCACGTCCAGCGTACGCGAGCGCGCCGTGATGCCGCTGAGTTGGTGGGAGTCGCGCCTGACCCACAAGCTGGACCGGATTCTCGGGGCGTTCGAAGACGGGAAACTGACGGGCATCGTTGGCCTGGCCTTCGAATCTCGGGAAAAGGCCCGGCACAAGGCGACGCTGTTTGGCATGTACGTCACAACCAAGGTGCGACAGCGCGGGCTCGGTTATCAACTGGTTCAGGCCGCGTTGGCTGAAGCGCAGACCCATCAGGGGCTGCGGCTGATCCAGCTGACCGTCACCGCCGGCAACGAAGCCGCCTTCAAGCTGTATCAGCGCTGCGGTTTCGTGCAGTTCGGCCTGGAACCGTTGGCGGTGCGAGTCGGCGAAGATTACTTCGACAAGATCCATATGTGGCGCGAGCTCACCCCTGAGCCTTGATCGTTCCCACGCTCTGCGTGGGAATGCAGCCCGGGACGCTCTGCGTCCCTTCCAGAGCCGAACGCGGAGCGTCCGTTGAGGCATTCCCACGCGGAGCGTGGGAACGATCATCCATCAATCCCGTTCCTGCAGGAGATAGGTCGTTCTATCGGACGGCACTAACCCCATCCAGTGTCGAAAACGACGTGTCCTTGGCCGTCAGCAAAAAATCACGCATGTACGGCGCGTCCAGCATGTCGGCACGAATCCCGGCGTAGAGCGTCGCAAACAACCCTTTCTCCCCCAGTCGCTTGGCCTTCACATAACCCCGTGAGCTGTATTCATGCAGCGCCCAATGGGGCATGCCGCACACGCCGCGGCCGCTGGCCACCAGTTGCATCATCATCACTGTCAGTTCCGACGTGCGGACCTGGGCCGGTTCGATGTCGGCCGGTTCCAGGAAGCGGGTGAAGATGTCCAGCCGATCACGCTCCACCGGATAGGTGATCAAGGTTTCCGTGAGCAAATCCTCGGGCACGATGTACGGTTTGCTCGCCAGGCGATGCTGGTTAGCCACCGCGAGCATGGCTTCGTAAGTGAACAACGGCACGTAAGTGATCCCGACCAGCTCCAGCGGATCGGAGGTCACCACCAGGTCCAGGTCGCCTCGGGCCAGCGCCGGCAGCGGAGCGAAGGAGAAACCCGAGGCCAGATCCAGTTCGACTTCCGGCCAGGCATCGCGGAACTGGTCGATGGTCGGCATCAGCCACTGAAAGCAACTGTGGCACTCGATCGCCATGTGCAAACGCCCTGCAGTGCCGCCGGCCAGTCGTGCAATGTCACGCTCGGCACCGCGCAGCAATGGCAGGGTGGCATCGGCCAGTTGCAGCAGGCGCAAGCCGGCACTGGTGAAACGCACCGGTTTGGTCTTGCGCACGAACAGTGGCATCCCCAGCCGTTCCTCAAGCTCTTTGAACTGGTGGGACAGCGCCGATTGGGTCAGGTGCAGGCGATCGGCCGCGTCCACCAGGCTGTCAGCTTCGCGCAAGGCGTGCAGGGTTTTCAGGTGACGGATTTCAAGCACCGGTGGCTCCATGAAGAAAATTTGTGATCAACACGAAAAGGTTGAGTTTGTCTCATGTTGGGTAGGCTGTCGACAATAGCGCCATGTTTTACAGCATCTTTTATAGAGAGAACTTTCATCATGGCTCAGGCCCACACCCTTGGTTTCCCGCGTATCGGCGCTGACCGCGAACTGAAAAAAGCCCTCGAATCCTACTGGAAGGGCGACCTCGATCAGGACGCATTGAAAAGCGTCGGCCGCCAACTGCGCGCCACCCACTGGCAATTGCAGAAAGACGCCGGCATCGACCTGCTGCCCGTGGGCGACTTCGCCTGGTACGACCAGGTACTGACTCATTCCCTGACCTTCGGTGTCATCCCCGAGCGTTTCGACAGTGCCAAGAATGCCAACGGCCTGCCGACACTCGACACCCTGTTCGCCATGGCCCGTGGTGCTACCGCGGCCTGCTGCGGCGGCGAACATGGCAAGGCGCAATATGCTCAGGAACTGACCAAGTGGTTCGATACCAATTACCACTATCTGGTCCCGGAATTCACCGTAGATCAACCATTCAAACTGAGCTGGGAACAGCTGTTCGATGAAGTCGAAGAAGCCAAAGCCTTGGGCCATAACGTCAAACCGGTGATCATCGGCCCGTTGACTTATCTATGGTTGGGCAAGGCAAAGGGTGATGGCTTTGACAAACTCGACCTGCTGGAGCGCCTGCTGCCGATCTACGGCGAAATCCTCGGTCGCCTCGCCGCCCAAGGCGTGGAGTGGGTGCAGATCGACGAACCGATCCTCACCCTCGACCTGCCACAGGCCTGGAAAAATGCCTTCGAACGCGCCTATCACATCCTTCAATACTCACCGCTGAAAAAACTCGTGGCCACTTACTTCAGTGGCCTGGAAGACAACCTTGGCCTGGCGGTCGGTCTGCCGGTGCAAGGCCTGCACATCGACGCCGTGCGCGCGCCGGAACAACTGGGCCAAGTGCTGGATCGTCTGCCGACCTACAAGATTCTCTCGGTGGGCCTGGTTAACGGCCGCAACGTCTGGCGCTGCGAACTGGAGCAAGCCCTGGCCCAACTGCAACCAGCCCAGGAGCGCTTTGGCGATAATTTGTGGGTCAGCAGTTCCTGCTCGCTGTTGCACAGCCCGGTGGACCTGGACCGTGAAGACAAACTCGATCCGGAACTGAAAAGCTGGCTGGCGTTTGCCGTGCAGAAGTGCGGCGAAATCGCCGTGCTGCGTGATGCCCTCAACGATCCGCAAGCGCCGAAGGTGCAAGCCGCCCTGGCTGAAAGCCGTGCGATTGCGGCCAGCCGCGCCCAATCGCCGCGCATCCATAAAGCCGAAGTACAGACGCGTATCAACGCCATTGGCGCGGCGGACAGCCAACGTCATTCACCCTTTGCCAAACGCATCGAACAACAACAGGCACGGCTGAAACTGCCGGCATTCCCGACCACCACTATTGGTTCGTTCCCGCAGACCGCGTCGATCCGTCTCGCGCGTCAGGCCTTCAAGCAAGGCAAGCTGTCGGCCAACGATTACACCGATGCCATGCACAGCGAAATCCGCCACGCCGTGCAAATCCAGGAACGCCTGGGTCTGGACGTGCTGGTACACGGTGAAGCCGAGCGCAACGACATGGTCGAGTACTTCGCCGAGCAACTGGACGGCTACCTGTTCACCCGATTCGGCTGGGTCCAGAGCTACGGTTCGCGCTGCGTCAAACCGGCGATCATTTATGGCGACCTGAGCCGTCCGAAGCCAATGACGGTCGACTGGATCACCTATGCTCAGAGCCTGACCGACAAGGTCATGAAAGGCATGCTTACCGGTCCCGTGACGATGCTGATGTGGTCGTTCCCGCGTGAAGACGTCTCGCGCAAAATTCAGGCGCAGCAACTGGCGCTGGCCTTGCGCGATGAAGTGCTGGACCTGGAAAACGCCGGCATCAAAATCGTCCAGATCGACGAAGCCGCGTTCCGCGAAGGGCTGCCGCTACGCCGGGCGCAATGGCAGGAATATCTAGACTGGGCGGTGGAGGCTTTCCGCCTGAGCGCATCCGGCGTGCGGGACGAAACCCAGATCCATACCCACATGTGCTACAGCGAATTCAACGACGTGATCCAGTCCATCGCCGCCATGGACGCCGACGTGATCACCATCGAAACCTCGCGCTCGGACATGGAGTTGCTGGAGGCCTTCGAAGCGTTCGACTACCCGAACGACATTGGCCCTGGCGTCTACGACATCCACTCACCACGGGTGCCCGACACGGCCGAGATGGTGAAGTTGATAAGCAAAGCGGTGAAGCGGATTCCGGCGCAGCGGTTGTGGGTCAATCCGGATTGCGGGTTGAAGACTCGCGCGTGGCCGGAGACTGAGGCGGCGCTGGTGAACATGGTTGCTGCGGCGCGGCAGTTGCGCAGTCAGTTGGCTTAACTCTGCGGCGCCTGATCTGGCGCCTTCGCGAGCAAGCCCGCTCCCACATTGGATTTTTAGCGAACACAGAATGTGTACGCAGGAGATCCAATGTGGGAGCGGGCTTGCTCGCGAAGAACGATAACGCGGTCTTGAAAATGACCGTTCAGCACTCTTCATCAAACTGTCACGTAACTGTGGCAGCGCGCTTGAACAAACTTCATCAGACTCGCGCTCTACTGGAGTTCTGCGTTTCGGTGTTTTTCATGCGTGCACGATTTTTATCCACAGCGGTCTTTCTGGCTGCTGTGTTGTTCAATTTCCCGTCTCTTGCGGCGTCTCGTTGCGATGTCAATGTTCCGACCGAACGGGTCGATCTGGAGCAGTTGAGCCTGGCCTACCAGAGCATTGGCCGTGCCTCGGACCCGGCGTTGTTGCTGGTGATGGGCTTGGGCGGGCAGTTGATTCACTGGCCGGACGAGGTGGTGGTCGCGTTGTGTCAGCAGGGGTTTCGGGTGATTCGCTATGACAATCGCGATGTCGGGCTCTCGACCTGGCGACAAGCGCCCGTCGACGCCAACCTGACCTTCGAAGTGCTGCGCTACAAACTCGGTTTGCCGGTATCGGCGCCGTACACCCTGACCGACATGGCCGACGATGCCTTTGGGCTGATGGATGCCTTGCACGTCGAGCAATTCCACGTACTGGGCGCCAGCATGGGCGGGATGATCGCTCAGCACATGGCGGCCATGGCACCGCAGCGTGTCGAGAGCCTGACATTGCTGATGACCAGCTCGGGTGCCGAGGGCTTGCCGGCGCCGAGTGCGGCGCTGGTGCAGTTACTCGCGCGACGCGGTGCGCCGAATCGCGAAGTGGCGCTGGAGCAACAGGCCGATTTGCTGGCGGCGCTGGGCAGCCCGGCGGTGAGCGATGACCGGCAGGCGTTGTTGCAGCAGGCGGCGCAATCCTATGACCGGGCGTTTAACCCCGAGGGCGTGAAGCGTCAGATCATGGCGATCCTCGCCGAACGAAGCCGCGTGGCGCTGCTCAACCAATTGCGGGTGCCGACGCTGGTCGTCCACGGCACTGCCGATCCATTGCTGCCGGTGATGCATGGCGTGCACTTGGCGGCGCACATCCGTGGCAGTCAGTTGAAGCTGATTCCGGGGCTGGCTCATCGTTTCCAGGAGGCGTTCAAGGCGCCGTTACTGGCGGCGGTGTTGCCGTACTTGCAGGCCCACCGCGAAGATACCTCGCACTGGGCACAAATCGATCCAGTGACCGCCCCAAATCTCCTGTAACACCCAAATCCAAACTGTGGGAGCGGGCTTGCTCGCGAAGGCGGTGTATCAGTCAAAGCAGATGTCGACTGACACACCGCCTTCGCGAGCAAGCCCGCTCCCACATTTGATCTTCTGTGTTAGTGGAACCTCATCGGTCAGTCAGGTCGTCAATTACGTTGGAACGAAATTATCCAGCATCCGGTTCACCGCCAGTTCACCCAACATGACGGAGTTCTGGATGCCGAGTACGGTGTTGCGCTGCGGGCCGTTCAGCAGCCCCGCGAAATCACTCAACATCACGCTCGCCGCCGCCAGGGATTCGCAGGCGTTGACCAGCAGGGTTTCGTTATCGGCGTCGGGGGCGACGGAGTAAAGGGTGCTGGGTTTGCGTGGGGTGTCTTTGGGAATGACTGGTTTGAGGTAGTAATCGAGGGCGCGGTCGGCGGCTTCGTTGAGCTTTTTGGAGTTTGGGGTTTCGTACGGGGAAACGTCGTCGGTTTTTCTGGTGGGTTGGGTGTGATCTTGAACATTGGAGGGTACTCCTGATGGTAGAGCCGCAACCTGTCTCGCTACTAAACGGAAGGGTGGCGGCTGTGCGCAAGTTAGTAGACCGGCCACCCATCCAAAACCGGTGCGCCCGAAGGCGCCATGCGCACAGCCACCATCAAGTGCAGGCGAATGCCTGACTGGATGACACTTATACGTCCGGATGGAAAAAGCCGGGCTACTAAACCCGATCACTGGGAATCAGTGACACGAACCAAGTTACCGACGGGCCTCCAGGCGCACAAGCCGGCGGATTCTGACGTGGTTGTAGGTGATGACGCAAGGCGCTGTAGCTTTCAGGAAGTAACGCTAAACAGAACTAAACACGCCTTCCCAAACACCCCAAAACCTGTGGGAGCCGACGGTGGTGTTCAACGGGCAGTACGCCGCCAGTGGCGGGCAACCGGTGGAGACGTTTATCGGTGCGATTCGTCAGATCATGAATGAAGCCAAGGGCGGGACGGTCAACGGTTGAACTGACGTTATACGCTCGATCGTTCCCACGCTCTGCGTGGGAATGCCTCTAGGGACGCTCCGCGTCCAGTGACGCGGAGCGTCACGGGCTGCATTCCTTTGCTGCGCGTGGAACGATCAGTTAACTCTGGATAAACAGTTGGCGAGGACTTCGTCCTCGAACGCAGCCTCGCAGGCTCGGCAGCTGCTACAGGTGGGCTACATTTCGGGCAGAGATCAGAATCTCAGGCGTGCATGCGAACCCAAACACTGACCAGCACCGTCGCCGCCAACAACCACGCCACCGCCGCCACCGCCAATGAAGCCTCCAGCCGCATCCGGTCGACCATTACATACAAGGTCGCCAAGTAGACGAAGTACGGAATGATCGACCACATGCCAAACACGATGGTGGTTTTCAGATCATCCAGCGAGCGTCCTTTGCCGACGATGTAATGGGCGATCAGCGCAAAGGTCGGAAACAGCGGCACCAGGCCTGCGATGTAATAGTTTCTGGTCTTGGCCAGCATGGCGAGGATCACCACCACCGCTGCGCCCAGGGTTGCTTTGAAAATCAGGTCCATCAGTGACTCAACCCGTACTTCTTCACTTTGTCGAACAGCGTGGTCTTGGCCATCCCCAATTCTTGACTGGCCTGGGTCAGGTTGCCGCCGCTGCGCTGCAAGGCATCGCTGAGCAGGTTGCGTTCGAAGGCTTCCACCGCTTCGGCGAAGGCCAGGCCCTGATTGTTGCCATGGGTACCGGATTTTTTGAAGGCCGGCAGGCCCAATGCAAAACGCTCGGCGACGTTGCGCAGTTCGCGCACGTTGCCCGGCCAGTCGTGGCTCATCAGGTTCGACAGGGTCTGGTTATCCAGTTCCGGCACCGCGCGGTCGAAGCGCAGGGATGACTGCTGCAGGAAGTGTTCGAACAGTTGCAGAATGTCTTCGCGGCGTTCGCGCAGCGGCGGCAGCTCGAGGGTCACTACGTTCAGACGGTAATACAGGTCGCTGCGAAATTCGCCAGCCTTGCTCGATGCATCCAGATCGGACTTGGTCGCGGCAATTACCCGACAATCCACCGCCACGCTCTGGTTCGAGCCCAGGCGTTCGAGGGTGCGTTCCTGCAACACCCTCAGCAGTTTGATCTGCAACGGCAGCGGCATGCTTTCCACTTCATCGAGGAACAGGGTGCCGCCGTCGGCATGTTCGATCTTGCCGATCCGGCGCTTGCCGGCCCCGGTGAAGGCGTTGGCCTCGTGGCCGAAGATTTCACTTTCGAACAGGTTCTCCGGCAGGCCACCGCAGTTCAGCGCGACGAACTGTTTGGTGTGCCGGCGACTGAAGTCGTGCAGGCAGCGCGCAACCAATTCTTTACCGGTACCGGTCTCGCCTTCGATCAGCACGTTGGCCGAGGTGTCGGCGACGTTGGCGATCAATTCCCGCAGGTTCTGCATGGCGGGCGAGCGACCGATGATCCGGCCTTCGAGGGAATCGCGCTCGAACAGTTGTCGACGTAAGGACGAGACTTCCCGCGCCAGGCTGCGTTGCTCCAGCGCGCGGCGGGCGACGTCTACCAGGCGTTCGGGGGAGAAGGGTTTCTCCATGAAGTCATAAGCGCCTTTCTGCATCGCGCCGACGGCCATCGAGATGTCGCCGTGGCCGGTAATCAGCACCACCGGCAGGCTGCGATCGCGGGCCTTGAGCCGGGTCAGCAGTTCCAGACCATCGATGCCCGGCAGTCGGATGTCGCTGATGACGATGCCGGCGAAGTTATCGCCGACCCGCTCCAGCGCTTCTTCGGCGCTGCCGACACCCACGCAGGGAATGTCTTCCAGGGTCAGCGCCTGTTGGCAACCGAGCAGGACATGGGGGTCGTCTTCGACGATCAGCACACTAAGGTCGTTGTTCATATTGGCTCGGCGGGAGTGGGGCTTACCAACGGTAAACTGAGGACGAAAGTGGTACCACCGCTGGCCGGGTGTTCGACACCCAGATGCCCGCCGGTGGCGGCGGCCAGGCTGGCTGAAAGCGTCAGGCCGAGGCCCAGGCCTTGTTCGCCGGGTTTGGTGGTGAAGAACGGTTCGAACAGATGCTTGCGCGCTTCGGCATCGATGCCGTGGCCGTTGTCGCGTACCCGCAGGCGATATTTGCCGTCGAATTCCTCGCCTTCGAGCCACAACGCCGGCTGGGGCTGCGACTGCATGGCGTCGAGCGCGTTGCCGATCAGGTTGACCAGGATCTGCTCCAGACGGGTCTGGTCGATCAGCACCTGCACGTCTTCGAGGTCACGGTGCAATTGCAGATGAGCGCTTTCCATCCGGCCGCCTAGCAATTGCAGGGCGGCATCCACGGCCTTGCCGAGGCTGGCCTGGCCCTTGTCATCACCGCGCCGGGCGAAGGAACGCAGGCTGGCGGTGATCCGGCCCATGCGGTCGATCAGTTCATTGATGGTCTTGAGGTTGGTGCTGGCCACATCCAGTTGACCGCGTTCCAGAAAGCGCACGGTATTGCCGGACAAGGTCCGCAAGGCGGCGAGCGGCTGGTTCAATTCATGGGCGATGCTGGTGGACATTTGGCCGATGGCGGCCAGTTTGCCGGCCTGGATCAGTTCATCCTGAGCGCGGCGCAATGTCTCTTCCGCCTGTCGGCGTTCGCGGATCTGGCCCTTGAGCCGTTCGTTACTGGCACGCAGGTCGGTGGTGCGTTCGGAAATCCGACGCTCCAGTTGATTGTTGGCTTCCTGCAAGGCTTCCCGCGCCGCGAGACGGGTGGCGATCACCTTGCGCCGCTCGTTCCAGGCGATCAGCAGAAACGCCACCAAGGCAAACGCCACCGCCACCAGAATCCCCTGATTGATCGCTTCACGTCGCAGGTCTTGCAGGGGCGTGAGCAGGGTGAAATTCCATGGCGTATCGCTCAGCGGCCGGGTTTGCGAGAGGTAGCTGATGTTCTCTTCATCGGACACCAGTTCGCTGTTGGCGGGGAAGGTCAGTTTTTCCTCACCTTCGGCCAGTTTCTCCCGCGCCAGCGGTTGCAGTTCGTTCAACGGAAACCAGTAGTACTGCAGACTACGGGCGAGTTTTTCTTTGGTTTCCTCGCTCAACGGCACCACTGATTTAAGCCGCCGCGCCGGATCGCTGGAGAGAATGATGATGCCGTTCTCGTCGCTGACGAAGGCTTCCAGGCGCGCACGTTGCCAGCGTTCTTCCATGGCTTCGAGGCGAACCTTGACCACGGCGACGCCGATGATTTTGCCGTGCTCTTCCAGGCCATGCGCCAGGTAATAGCCGGGTTCGCCACTGGTGCTGCCGATGCCGTAGAAACGCCCCGGCTGACCGCGCACGGCGTTCTGGAAATAAGCGCGGAAGGACAGGTCTTCACCCAAATAACTGTCGACATCACGCCAGTTGCTGGTGGCCAGTACGCGACCGGTGGTGTCCATCACATAGATGGCCCGACTGCGGCTGCGCCGGTTCAGGCCTTCAAGGTATTCATTGACCGTCTGCCGGTATTCCGGCGACGCATCGCCCAATAGCTTTGAAACACTGGATTCGAGTTCCAGCAGGCTGGGCAGGTAGGTGTACTTGCTGATCTCGCTCTCGACGGCGCGGGCGTGCAGTTCCAGCTGACGCTGGCCGTTCTCGCTCAGGCTGCGAATTCCGTAGTGTTCACTGACCCAGAAGCCGATGTAACCCAATCCGATCATCAGGGCGATGATCAGCGGCGGCAGGAACAGATGGCGAATCAAACGGGGTTTCACGGCGAGTGATGGCGGCGCGGCGCGATAGAGAGTGGAGTCGCATTTCATCACAGATGCCTTGGGTCAACCACAACACAAATATCCATATACCCACAGGGCCCCCTGTGGGAGCGGTGTGTGGTGATCCGCAGGAGCCAGGCTTGCCGGCGAAGGCGTCCTTGAGAGCGCCTTCGCCGGCAAGTCGGATCGCCGCATCGCTGGCTCCTACGAAAAGCTGTCCGCTCCCACATTAGTTGGGGAGCGGTGCCTTTCTTAGTGCTGCAGAATTTTGGCGAGGAAGTGCTGCGTACGCTCGGCACGGGCGTTGATGTCGCCGAAGAACTCTTCTTTCTTGCAGTCTTCGATGATCTTGCCCTGGTCCATGAAGATCACTCGGTCCGCCACCTTGCGGGCGAAGCCCATTTCGTGGGTCACGCACATCATGGTCATCCCTTCGTGGGCCAGTTGCACCATCACGTCGAGTACTTCGTTGACCATTTCCGGGTCCAGCGCCGAGGTCGGTTCGTCGAACAGCATGACGATCGGGTCCATCGCCAGCGCACGGGCAATCGCCACACGCTGTTGCTGACCGCCGGAGAGTTGGCCCGGGTGCTTTTTGGCGTGGGCAGAGAGGCCTACGCGCTCAAGCAGTTGCAGGGCTTTTTTGCTGGCTTCTTCCTTGCTGCGGCCCAGCACCTTGATTTGCGCGATGGTCAGGTTATCCATGATGCTGAGGTGCGGGAACAGTTCGAAATGCTGGAACACCATGCCGACGCGCGAACGCAGTTTTGGCAGGTTGGTCTTCGGGTCGGCGATGGACGTGCCATCGACAATCACGTCGCCTTTCTGAAACGGTTCCAGCGCGTTGACGCATTTGATCAGGGTGGATTTGCCGGAACCGGATGGCCCGCACACCACGATCACTTCGCCTTTTTTGACTTCGGTGCTGCAGTCAGTCAGTACCTGGAAGTCGCCATACCACTTGTTGACATTCTTGATAGAGATCATACGGCAAACCTTTTTTGCAGACGCTTGACCAGCTGCGAGGCGGCAAAGCTGATGATGAAGTATGTGAAACCGGCGAAGATCAGAAACTCATTGGAGCGGCCGATGATGTCGCCACTGGCGCGCGAGGCATTGAGGAAATCCACCAGACCCACCGCGTAAACCAGCGAAGTGTCCTGAAACAGGATGATGCTCTGTTGCAGCAGCAGCGGGGTCATCTTGCGGAACGCTTGCGGCAGGATGATCAAACGCATCATCTGGCTGTAAGTCATGCCCATGGCCTGGGCAGCCGCCATCTGGCCCTTGGGAATCGACTGCACGCCGGCGCGGACGATTTCGCAGAAGTACGCCGCTTCGAACATCATGAACGCCACGATGCACGAGGCGAACGCGCCGATCGGGGTATCTTCCCCAGTGATCCAGCGCAGCACGAACGGCACCGCCAGGTAGAACCAGGTGATGACCAGCAGCAATGGAATCGAACGGAAGTAGTTAACGTAGGCGCCAGCGATGTTCGACAGCAATTTGCTGTGGGACAGGCGCATCAGTGCCAGGATCGTGCCGAGGATGATCCCGCCGACCACGCCCAAGGCCATCAGTTTGAGGGTCATGACCATGCCGTTCCACAAACCCGGCAGGGACGGAATGATGCCCGTGAAGTCGAATTCCATCATTTACCCCCTACGGAAATCAGGCCGGGTACGGCGACTTTCTTCTCGACCGCGCGCATCAGCAGCATCAGGCCCATGTTCAGCGTGAAGTAGATCAGCGTTGCCAGGGTGAAGGCTTCGAACAGGTTGGCGGAGAACTCGGCGGTCTGTTTGGTCTGCGCGAGCAGCTCCATCAGGCCGATCAGCGATGCCACGGAGGAGTTCTTGAATACGTTCAGGAATTCCGAGGTAAGCGGCGGAATGATGATGCGGTAAGCCTGGGGCAGCAGCACGTTCCAGTAGATCTGCGGCAGCTTGAAACCCATGGCGCGGGCAGCGGATTCCTGGCCGCGAGGCAGCGCCTGGATACCGGTGCGCACTTGTTCGCAAACCCGAGCGGTGGTGAACAGACCCAGGCACACGACGACGCTGAGGAAGGCCGAGGTGGTCGGGTTGAGATCCTGCTTGTACCACTCCTGGATGTCCGCAGGCAGCAAATCGGGCACCAGGAAGTACCAGATGAACAGCTGAACCAGTAGCGGCACGTTACGGAAGAGTTCGACGTAGCAGGTCGCGATGCCCGATATGATGCGGTTAGGCACCGTGCGCATGACGCCCAGAATCGAGCCCAGCAACAGCGCGATAATCCAGGCTGCGATGGCGATGGCAATGGTCCAGCCCAAACCGGAGAGGTACCAGTCGAAATAAATCTCGCTGCCCACGCCGGTGGACTTGAAGAACACGCCCCAGTCCCAGTTGTAATTCATTAGGGTCTCCCCCCGGATTCGTTCGATGTACAAATGCCTGCCTGGGGAAGCTCCGTTCCCGCCCGAACCTTGAAGTTCAGGCACACACGAGCGGCTCGACAGCCACCGTTCGAGTGTTTCCAGAAATGCCAGCAGGGAGTGACAAATCCCTGAAAGGGCGCAGGCCCTCTCAGGGGATAAGGTTAGTCAGAAATCAGGATTTCTTTTCGTCAGCCGCTTTGTCGGTCGGATTGGCGATCAGGTTCTTGAGCTCGTCGCTCATCGGGAAGTTCAGGTTCAGACCTTTTGGCGGGATTGGCTGCATGAACCATTTTTCGTAGATCTTGTTGATCTCGCCGGATTTGTAGGTCGCGACGATTGCATCGTCGACAGCCTTCTTGAACGGCGCGTCGCCTTTGCGAACCATGCAACCGTAGATTTCATTGGACTGTGCAGTCCCGGTCACGGCCCAATCGGTTGGCTTCTTGGCCTTGGCCATCTCACCGGCCAGCAAGGCGTCGTCCATCATGAACGCCACTGCGCGGCCGGTTTCCAGCATCTGGAAGGACTCGCCATGGTCTTTGGCGGAGATCACGTTCATGCCCATCTGCTTGTCGGCGTTCATCGACTTGAGGATGCGCTCGGACGTGGTGCCGGCGGTGGTCACGACGTTCTTGCCTTTAAGGTCGGCGAAGTCTTTATACGGGGAATCTTTCTTGGACAGCAGCTTGGTGCCGATTTCGAAGATGCCGACGGAGAAGTCAACTTGCTGCTGACGCTCGATATTATTGGTGGTGGAGCCGCATTCCAGATCCACCGTGCCGTTCTGCACTAACGGGATACGGGTCTGCGAGGTGACCAGGTTGTACTTGACCTGCAGATTCGGTATGTCCAGGTCTTTTTTCAGGGCTTCGACGACTTTCAGTTGAATGTCGTGGGAGTAGCCAACCGGTTTGCCGGAAGCGTCCGCGATGTAGGAAAACGGAATGGAAGCGTCACGATGCCCGAGGGTGATGGTGCCGGACTCTTTGATCTTCTTCAGTGTGCCGGTGAGTTCGGCAGCGAAAACTGGAGTGCTAATCAGAGCGGCAGCAATGGCTGCGCCCAGGATATGGGGAACGATGCGCATCAAATTTTCCTCGACATTGTTTTTTTTATGGAGCCAGTTCATCGGCCTTTTGGTGCTTCGAATGCCTGACGGCTCCTGAAGTGTTGGCACAACAGGCATTCGTCCAAGAGTGTAGAGCATGACTCGTGCCAGGCCAGGCGGTATAGGTCAAATTATTGATTTATAAGGATATTAAATATTTGCGAGGTGATTTTTTTGCACTAAACAATCCGGTTAACCGAATCGACTGGCAAGTCGCGTTCGGAAAACCGAATACTTGCACATACCCTGTGGGAGCGGGCTTGCTCGCGAAAGCGGTCTATCAGCAGACGGATAGGTTGAATGTTAGTCAGTCTTCGCGAGCAAGCCCGCTCCCACATCTATGGTTACCCCCTTTTCTGCAATACTGTTTTTGATGCGTGTTTGGCTTGCTTTCATCTATCCGGCGTCTGAGTGGGGCTGTGGCCCCGCGCCTCGATGA
>NZ_JAKLSP010000047.1:0-32473 GCF_022014505.1 Pseudomonas sp. PGPR40
CCACCACCACCACCACCATCCTTCGCGTAGGCGGAGCTCATGATGGACAGGTCAGCGGGCAATAATGGGGCGGCTGCAAGCATCATCACGCAAGACATGACAGCTGCAAAACTCTTGTTTTTTAATAACATGGTGGACTTCCGTGAGGTTGTTGTTGCACGGAGTAATTGACCGACTCGACCTCAAACAGTTCAAAGACCGACGACCAACGGGCAGGCAATGTGCAATTATCGAACAATGCACATTGCTTCCCGTGATTTTGCCGGTCGTTATGCTACGAAGGCGCGA
Source organism: Pseudomonas sp. PGPR40 (assembly GCF_022014505.1). Taxonomy (NCBI): domain Bacteria; kingdom Pseudomonadati; phylum Pseudomonadota; class Gammaproteobacteria; order Pseudomonadales; family Pseudomonadaceae; genus Pseudomonas; species Pseudomonas sp. PGPR40. Next base: position 289 of record NZ_JAKLSP010000047.1, read on the forward strand.
TTAAAATTTTTGGCTTTCATATCAATCGAACGCGTCATTGAGAACTTCGTAGATGATTCCGGTAGCGATCGCCACCAATATCAAGTCTGTACCAGCCTGCCGCCACTCGTAGCCATCGTAGTGTGGAAGCCTGCCGAGCAATCGCCCATCGAGTTTTTTGGCAATCCCCGGCGGTAGCGGTTTTCCGCGGGCGAGATTTTTTTGAATGCCAGGGGGCAAGGCGGGCCCGGGGCTCCAGTAGTCGCGATAACCGCCCACGATTCCAAGGACACTCCCGTGGTTGATGCTCGGGCCGTGACTCCAATCGTCACCCCCCGAACCTTTCCCTTTGTTTCCATGGCTGGGGTTCCCATGGTCCTGGATGTTTTGTGGATTTCCCTTGCCGCTTCCCTGGCCCTTCCCGTTTCCCGGGTCGGCCAATGCAGTCATTGAACCGGACGCCAACGCAAGACACGTCATAGCGGCAATCAACGAGCGAGATCTAAACATATCCGTTCTCTCAGAAAGGGGATGTCCCCTGCAATGTAGACGGTTATGGCTGTGTTAGTTCAGAAAGTGTGCTCACTGGAGTTGGCGACAAGGCCGGATGGGAACATCGAACGAATGGAGAGCAGAGCGGGTTTCGAACAGGAATGCATTAAGGCGTTGATGGGGTATGACGAAAAGACGATCGAGTATTGGCAGGTAGGCGCCGAATTGGCATTTTGCAAAAGTTTTTCAAATCGCACACGACAAAAAAGGGCCCACCTTTCGGTGAGCCCTTCTAGACCGCCCAGCAGAGCGGATTTTGTTTGGTAGGCGCGATTGGACTCGAACCAACGACCCCCACCATGTCAAGGTGGTGCTCTAACCAACTGAGCTACGTGCCTGCTGTGAGGCGGCATTCTACGGAATTCCGGAGGGGTGTCAACACCTTTTTTTCACCTAACCCTATGAATATGCAAAATATTTAATTTCACGACCGCAAAGAAGATTTTCCGCTGGCTGGCGGTCGATTTTTAACTCGGGTAGGATCGATGCACTCGTAAAATATATTAAACAGAGGCTGCAGGATGGCGAACACTCCCTACCCGGAATCCTATTACGCCGCGTCGGCCAATGCGGCGCCGCCGCGCCCGGCCTTGCAGGATGATGTAGAGACTGATGTCTGTGTAATCGGCGCCGGTTACACCGGTCTGTCCTCTGCCCTGTTTCTGCTGGAGAACGGTTTTCGGGTAACGGTCCTGGAAGCGGCCAAAGTGGGTTTTGGCGCATCGGGGCGCAACGGTGGCCAGATCGTTAACAGCTATAGCCGTGATATCGATGTGATCGAGCGCAGTGTCGGCCCCAAGCAAGCTCAGCTGCTGGGGCAAATGGCGTTCGAGGGTGGACGGATCATTCGGGAGCGGGTGGCCAAATACAACATCCAGTGCGACCTGAAGGACGGCGGTGTGTTCGCCGCCATTACCACCAGGCAAATGGGCCATCTGGAATCCCAGAAGCGCCTCTGGGAGCGTTTCGGTCACACGCAACTTGAGCTATTAGATCAGCGGCGCATCCGTGAAGTGGTGGCTTGCGATCAATATGTCGGCGGCATGCTTGACATGAGCGGCGGGCATATTCATCCGCTCAACCTTGTCTTGGGCGAGGCAGCCGCCGTGGAGTCGCTGGGCGGTACTATTTACGAGCAGTCGCCAGCGGTGCGTATCGAGCGCGGAGCCAATCCGGTGGTGCATACGCCTCAGGGCAAGATCAGGGCCAAATTCATTATCGTCGCCGGCAACGCTTATATCGGCAATCTGGTGCCGGAGCTGGCGGCCAAGTCGATGCCCTGCGGGACTCAAGTGATCGCCACCGAGCCCTTGGGCGATGAATTGGCCAAGCGCCTGTTGCCTCAGGACTACTGCGTCGAAGACTGTAACTACCTGCTCGACTACTACCGCCTGAGCGCTGACAAACGCCTGATCTTCGGCGGCGGTGTAGTGTATGGCGCGCGGGATCCGGCGAACATCGAGGCGATCATTCGACCGAAGATGCTCAAGGCCTTCCCGCAGCTCAAGGACGTGAAAATCGATTACGCCTGGACCGGTAATTTCCTGCTGACACTATCGCGACTTCCCCAGGTCGGGCGACTCGGCGACAACATCTATTATTCACAGGGTTGCAGTGGCCATGGCGTGACGTATACACACCTGGCAGGCAAAGTGCTGGCCGAAGCCTTGCGCGGCCAGGCCGAGCGCTTCGACGCTTTTGCCGACCTGCCCCACTACCCGTTCCCCGGCGGGCAATTGCTGCGTACGCCGTTCGCGGCGTTGGGTGCCTGGTATTACGGATTGCGGGACAAGTTCGGATACTGACCGATAGAAATAAAAAGGGACCGCTGAATGCGGGACCGGTAGGAGCCAGGCTTGCCGACGAAGGCGTCCTTGGGTGCGCCTTCGCCGGCAAGCCTGGCTCCTACGGATTATTACGCTGGACATGGCCCCTTCGCTGACTCAGAAATCGACCGTCGCCGAAAGGAGGTAGGTGCGCGGGGTCGCGAGCGTCAAGCCAGGCTCGCTGTCATCCGAGGCCCCGGCCGAACTCCAGTAGCGTTTGTCCGCCACGTTCTCGACATTGGCACGCAGGGTAATGTTCTTTTCGTCGATCTTGAACGCGTAGCGTGCACCCACGTCGAAACGCTCCCAGGAGTCGATTTCCTTGTTGTTGGATTGGTCCAGATACTGCGAGCTGGAATAGAGGCCGCGGCTGGTCAGGGTCAGGCCGTGTATGGTCGGCACATCCCACTCGGCGCCCAGGTTGACGTTGTATTTCGGCGTGGCAGGCGCCCGGTTGCCGTCGTAGGTGCCATTGGTGGTGTCGGTCAACTCGCTGTCGATGTACATGACACCGCCGAGCAGACGAAAACCTTTGAGCGGCTCACCGAACACACTCAGTTCTACACCGTCGTTTTGACGCTTGCCGTTAGGGCCGAAAACCCGGGTCGTGGCGTTGGTTTCATAGGCCGGCTGCTTGATCCGGAACACCGCGGCGGTCATGGCGAACGCACCCGCGTCATATTTGGCGCCGACCTCGACCTGCCGACTGATGAACGGCGGGAATATCTCGTCCTCGTTCACAGAGGTCGACGGCGCGATCTTGCCTTGGCTCAGGCCCTCCATGTAGTTGGCATACAGCGACAGCTTATCGGTCGCCTTGAACAGGATGCCGCCCGACGGCGAAACCTTTTCCTCATCGTAAGCCGTGGCGCCTTTGACATCATCCGCCCAGTCATCGACCTTCACGCGCTGCCAGCGGGCGCCGAGGGTCAATAGCAGCCGGTCATCGAAGAAACCCAAGGTGTCGGACAACGCCACGCCACTGAAGCGGTTCTCGGTGTAGACCTTCGAATCGAGTCGAGTGGGGTTGCCCGGGGCTGGTGTTTCCACGGGGTCATAGAGATTACTGCGGGCCGCGGCATAACGGGCGCCACCATTTTCGAAATCCATGTAGAAATAGCTGGCGGCCAGGTTGACCTCATGGCTCACCGGGCCGGTATGAAACCAGTTGCGCACCCCTGCCGTGGCCGTCCGGACATTTTCGTCACGAGTGAAGTCACGCGGCTGAACACTGAAATCACCAGCGTCGTTGGTGACCGCCACGGCATGCCGGAGGAAGTCATGATTGCTTTTACGCGCGCCTACACCGCCGTACAGCATGACGGAATCGCTGACATCGAATTCGCCGTTCACCATCCCGAAAGTGTCGTTGGTACTCGCCTTGCTCCAGGACTGCGCATAGTTGTCGCGAACATCGTTCGCATTCGGCACCTTCGCATTGGCGCCGACCTGCACGCGCTCCTGCGGGGCATCGGTATCACGCTCGGTGCGTCCGATGTCCGTCGAGAGTCGCAGGCGTTCGCCGCGAAAATCCAGGCCCAGCACGGCCATCTCGCGATCGACGCTCTGGTGATCCCAGTCGGTGTCGCCGGACTGCTTCACGCCGTTGAAGCGAATACCGAATTTGTTGTCTTCACCAAAGCGCCGGCCGACATCCACCGCACCGCCGACCTGGTTGTCGGAAGCGTAGCTACCGGTAAACGAAGTGATGGGCTTGTCGGTCGCCCGCTTGGGCACCACGTTGATCCCGCCACCCACACTGCCCCGCGGCGAGATGCCGTTGATGAGCTGGCTCGGGCCTTTGATGATATCGACGCGGTCCGCCATCTCCATATCGATCGTGTAAGTCGGCAGGACGCCGTAGAGACCGTTGTAGGCGACATCACTGTTGAACAGGCTGAACCCGCGAATGGTGAACTGCTCATAGCGCCCACCCGCCGGGTTGGTGGCGCGTACCGAGGGATCACTGGCGATCAGGTCGCCCAAGGTACGAGCCTGCAGGTTTTTGACCGCCTCGCCGGTGTAGGTGGTCATGCTGAACGGCGTTTCCATAAAGTCTTGCGAGCCCAGCAAGCCTTGCGAACCGCGGCGCGCGACCTGGCCGCCGGCATACACCTCGCCGCCTGCTCCGCCCGTGGCACCGAGAATCGAGGTGGGAGCCAATTGCAAGCTGCTGCCTTCTGGCACCGGGGTCAGGATATACGCCTGCTCGCCCACCGGTTGCAGTTGCAGACCGGAACCCTGCAACAACCGGGCAAAGCCCTCCTCGACCGCGTATTCACCGGAAAGACCAGGACTGGTGCGACCTCCCACCAGTGCCGGGTCGACCGAAAGATTGACGCCAGACAGACCGGCAAACCGGGTCAGCGCATCGCTCAGGCTGCCGGCAGGCACCTGATAATTGCGCCGGGCACTGTCTTCGGCCCAACTGGCGGCGATGAACAATGGACTGGCACTCAGGCCCAACAACAGGCTCAAGTGCAACAACGGACGCAGGCGGGAAGAAGCCGGGCGCGGACAGCTAGGTATTACTGCGGGCATTGATAGAGCTCTCTTGATTCGTTCACATGCCTTGAATGACAAGCGAGTCGAAAAAAGGGGACAGGCTTCACACACTATTTTTGCGCGGCAGCAACGTAACCCAATATCGCGTACGCGAATGCACCTCCAGCGGCAGACTGGCCGCGAGCAACGCGAGGACGCGATCGGTATCGTCCAGACGGAAACTGCCGGTGACACGCAACGCTTCAAGCTCCGGCTCCCAACGCAGCACACCCGGCCGATAAGTGCTGAGTTCGCGCAGAAAATCCCCCAGCGGCTGGTTTTTCGCCATCAGCACGCCCTCTCGCCAACCCGGCGCAAGCACATCGAATGGGCTGATCGGCCCGACACCAGCCGTCTGAAGATTGACTTGTTGACCACTGCGCAAAGCCAACACCGGCCCCTGTAAGGGCTGCAATTGCACGGTGCCGTTGTACACCGACACGCGGCAACCGCGCGCCCCCTGACGAACACAGACTTCGCTTTGGCTGACGATGATCTGTCCAAACTTCGTTTGGATCATCAGCGGCGACGCGCCCGACACATTCAGCGACAGCTCACCCTCAATCAACTTCAAGCGCCGACTCTGCAAATCCACATCGACGGCACTGGCGGTGTTGAGTTGCAAGGAGCTGCCATCAGCGAGCTGCACCTGTTTGCGCTCCCCGGTGGCCGTATGCAGATCGGCTCGCCAGACATCCAGGGGCAATTGTCGGCTGATCAGCCAAGCCGCCGGCACCAACGCCACCGCACCCAATGCACGTTTGAGCACCACGCGCCGACCCGGCTCGGGGCGATCCAGGCTTTTGAGCGCCAACGCTGAAGGCAGACTGGCAAACCGCTGACGCAAGGCTTGAGCCTTCTGCCAGGCCTGCTCGTGACTGAGGCAACTGTCGCGCCAAAGCTGTAGATTCGCATGATCCTGCTCACTGGCACTTCCAGACTCCAGCAAGGCGAGCCACTGCGCAGCAGCTCGCACTACCTGACGGGCATCAGGCACTGGACCGTTCACAGCTCCACCAGCAGGCAATGCTCATAGGCTTGCGCCATGTAGCGTTTGATCGTGCGCTCCGATACCCGCAGGCGCTCGGCGATTTGCTGATAGTTCAAACCTTCCAGCTGACTCCAGAGAAACGCCCTGCGCACTGCCGCCGGCAATCCATCGAGCAGCTCATCCAGGGCTTGCAGGGTTTCGAGCAACAACCAGCGCTGCTCGGGCGACGGCACACAGTCTTCCGGCAGCGCCGCCAGTGCCGTCAGATAAGCCTGCTCGAGACTTCGACGCTTATAGAAATTACTCAGCAGGCGTTTGCCCACGGTCAGCAGATAGGCACGAGGCTCTTGCAGATCGGCAATTCGTTGAGAGCTGGCGAGTAAACGCAGGAACGTATCCTGACTGAGATCCGCCGCATCACAGCCATTGCCCATGCGTCTTCTCAACCAGCCTTCCAGCCAGCCACGGTGATCGCGGTACAGATCGTGGAAGGTTTGCTCCTTCGGCATCGCTGCATCACTCATCTCAAGAAGCCCTGTGTGCCAAGGAGTTATCGTAAATGAGAGTGATTCTAATTAATGTCGGCACTGAGGGCCAAGCCCTTTGTGCAATGCGGCGCAGAAAGGTCTGGCGGGAGGAGATGAGAGAGGAAAATGCCAAATCGCAGACACAAAAAACCCCGGTCTTTCGACCAGGGTCTTTGCTATCGATTCGAAACAGACACTGGCGTTACCAGCGGCTTGCTTCGTAGCTTCAAGGCGTTCAGTGGGCCTTGAAGCAGATATGGCGCAGCGGACGGGACTCGAACCCGCGACCCCCGGCGTGACAGGCCGGTATTCTAACCGACTGAACTACCGCTGCGTATCGCTTTGGACTTTCGTCCAAGTAACTCGTCTGATTGAAAACTCAGAAGCTTTTCAATCTCGAATCAGATAAATCTGACTCGGAAAATATGGCGCAGCGGACGGGACTCGAACCCGCGACCCCCGGCGTGACAGGCCGGTATTCTAACCGACTGAACTACCGCTGCGCGTCGGTGGAGGCTTTTAGAAGCTTCCATCTTGCTTTCGCAAGACTCTCGGAAGTGGTGGGTGATGACGGGATCGAACCGCCGACATTCTGCTTGTAAGGCAGACGCTCTCCCAGCTGAGCTAATCACCCGTTTGCATCTCCGAGGCCGCGAAATTTACGCAGGTACCGAAGCTAAGTCAATACCCCGCTTGAAGTTTTTCTGAAAAAGACAGAATTGTGTCTTAACAGTCAGACCGCTTTCGCGAGCAAGCCCGCTCCCACACTGGATCTGCGGCGGACCACAGGTTTGTGATCGACATAAATTCAGTGTGGGAGCGGCGGTGCGGCGATCCGACTTGCTCGCGAAGACGGCGGCACATTCAACATCAATGCTGGCTATCCCCATCGCAGCCACGCTTGGATTTACTCGCTGTAAATCATCTTCTTGGTCATGCCACCGTCCACCACGAACTCCTGGCCGGTGACGAACCCGGCGTTCTTCGACAGTAACCACGCCACCATCGCCGCCACGTCCTCGACCGTCCCCACCCTGCCCGCCGGGTGCTGGGCATGATCGGCATCGGTCAGCGGTTCGGCACGGCGCACGGAAGGGTCGCGGGCATCGATCCAGCCGGGGCTGACCGCATTGACCCGGATCTCCGGGCCAAGGCTGATAGCCAGGGCGTGAGTCAGGGCCAGCAAACCGCCCTTGCTCGCCGCATACGCCTCGGTGTCGGGTTCCGACTGCCCGGCGCGGGTTGAGGCCAGATTGACGATGGCGCCGTTGTGAGCGCGCAGGTACGGCGCACAGTGCTTGGCCAACAGCATCGGTCCGCCGAGATTCACCGCCAGCACCCGGTTCCAGTAGGCCAGATCGAGGCTTTCCAGGGTGATGTTATGCGGATCGGCCACCGCCGCATTGCACACCAGCGCATCCAGACGCCCAAACTGTCCCAGCACCTCGGCCACGCCCAGTGCCACTTGCGCTTCACTCGCGACGTCCATGGCGATAAACCAGGCGTTGTCGCCCAGCACCTTCGCCACTTTCGAACCGCGCTCCCGATCCAGATCGGTCAGCACCACCTGCCAACCTTCGCTGATCAGCCAGGCCGCAATCCCCAGACCGATGCCGCGCGCAGCACCGGTGACCAGCGCGACGCGGCCATGGGTGCCCGTGGCCGGCGTCGACAACTCAATCACAAGGCCGCCAACCCGCGCATCAGATCGGCCTGCAGGTCTGCCACGTCTTCCAGACCGACCGCAATGCGGATCAGGCTGTCACGAATGCCCGCCGCTTCACGCTCTTGCGGCGCCAGACGGCCGTGAGAGGTGGTGCTCGGATGCGTGATGGTGGTTTTGCTGTCGCCCAGGTTGGCCGTGATAGAGATCAGGCGCGTCGCATCGATAAAGCGCCAGGCGCCCTCTTTGCCGCCCTTGACCTCGAAACTCACGACCGCACCGAAGCCCTTCTGCTGACGCTGGGCCAGTTCGTGCTGCGGATGGCTCTTGAGGCCGGCGTAATGGACTTTCTCGATACCGTCCTGCTGCTCCAGCCATTCGGCCAGTTGCTGGGCATTAGCGCAGTGCGCCTTCATGCGCAGGCTCAGCGTTTCCAGACCCTTGAGGAAGATCCAGGCGTTGAACGGGCTCAGGGTCGGCCCGGCGGTACGCAGGAAACCGACGACTTCTTTCATCTGCTCGCTACGACCGGCCACAACGCCACCCATGCAACGGCCTTGGCCGTCGATGAACTTGGTCGCCGAGTGCACGACGATGTCCGCGCCCAGCTTCAGCGGCTGCTGTAACGCAGGGGTGCAGAAGCAGTTGTCGACCACCAGCATCGCGCCTTTGGCGTGAGCAATTTCCGACAGTGCCTTGATGTCTACCAGCTCGGCCAGCGGGTTGGAGGGCGACTCGACGAACAATAACTTGGTGTTGGCCTTGATTGCCGCATCCCAGCCGGACAAGTCCGTCAGGGGCACGTAATCAACTTCAATGCCGAAGCGCTTGAAGTACTTTTCGAACAGGCTGATGGTCGAGCCGAACACGCTACGCGAGACCAGAACATGATCCCCGGCGCTGCACAGGCTCATCACCACCGCCATGATCGCGGCCATGCCGGTCGCGGTGGCCACGGCTTGTTCGGCGCTTTCCAGCGCGGCAATACGCTCTTCGAACGCGCGCACGGTCGGGTTGGTGTAGCGCGAGTAAACGTTGCCCGGCACTTCGCCAGCAAAGCGCGCGGCCGCGTCGGCGGCGGTACGGAATACGTAGCTGGAAGTGAAGAACATCGGATCACCGTGTTCGCCTTCCGGCGTGCGGTGCTGACCGGCGCGTACGGCCAGGGTATCGAACGCTACGCCTTCGAGGTCGCTGTCCAGCCGACCGGCATCCCAATCCTGACTCATGCTGTCACTCCTTGCCTTTGCTCGGTAATAGATACGAAACCGGCCTGGAGGGAACACCCATTACTGTAGGAGCGAGGCTTGCCCGCGAAGGGGTCGTCACATTCAACATCAATGTTGCCTGTGATACCGCCTTCGCGGGCAAGCCTCGCTCCTACAGATACAGGCCGGCAGGAACTCAGTTGTTGTACAGATCAATGATCGCACTGACTGCCTGGGTCTTGACCTTGGAGGCATCGTTACGTGCCTGCTCGATCTTGTTCAGGTAAGCCTCGTCGACGTCGCCGGTGACGTACTGGCCGTCGAACACCGCGCAATCGAACTTGTCGATCTTGATCTTGCCGCCACCGACCGCTTCGATCAAGTCAGGCAGATCCTGATAGATCAACCAGTCGGCACCAATCAGATCGGCCACGTCCTGGGTCGAACGGTTGTGGGCGATCAACTCGTGAGCGCTCGGCATATCGATGCCGTAAACGTTCGGGTAACGCACGGCCGGTGCTGCGGAGCAGAAATAGACGTTTTTGGCGCCAGCTTCGCGAGCCATCTGGATGATCTGCTTGCAGGTGGTGCCGCGAACAATGGAATCGTCCACCAACATCACGTTCTTGCCGCGGAATTCCAGTTCGATGGCGTTGAGCTTCTGGCGTACGGACTTCTTCCGTGCAGCCTGCCCCGGCATGATGAAGGTCCGGCCGATGTAGCGGTTCTTCACGAAGCCTTCGCGGAACTTGACGCCCAAGTGGTTCGCCAGCTCCAGGGCCGCGGTGCGGCTGGTGTCCGGAATCGGGATGACCACGTCGATGTCGTGATCCGGACGCTCGCGCAGGATCTTCTCGGCAAGCTTCTCGCCCATGCGCAGGCGGGCCTTGTAGACCGAGACGCCGTCGATGATCGAGTCCGGACGCGCCAGGTAGACGTGTTCGAAAATGCACGGAGTCAGCGACGGGTTGGTCGCGCACTGACGAGTGTGCAGCTTGCCGTCTTCAGTGATGTAGACCGCTTCACCCGGCGCCAGGTCGCGAATCAGGGTGAAACCGAGTACGTCCAGCGAAACGCTTTCGGAGGCGATCATGTACTCGACGCCTTCATCGGTGTGACGCTGACCGAAAACGATCGGACGGATGCCGTGCGGATCGCGGAAACCGACGATGCCGTAACCGGTCACCATCGCCACGACCGCGTAACCACCAACGCAACGGTTGTGCACGTCGGTGACGGCAGCGAACACGTCTTCTTCGGTCGGCTGCAACTTGCCGCGCTGGGCCAGCTCGTGCGCGAACACATTGAGCAGCACTTCCGAATCGGAATTGGTGTTGACGTGGCGCAAGTCAGATTCGTAAATCTCCTTGGCCAGTTGTTCAACGTTGGTCAGGTTACCGTTATGCGCCAAGGTGATGCCATACGGCGAGTTGACGTAAAACGGTTGAGCTTCGGCCGAGGTCGAACTGCCCGCGGTCGGATAACGCACATGGCCAATGCCCATGTGACCGACCAGACGCTGCATGTGACGCTGATGGAACACGTCACGTACCAGGCCATTGTCCTTGCGCAGGAATAACCGGCCATCATGGCTGGTCACGATACCGGCAGCGTCCTGGCCGCGGTGCTGGAGGACGGTTAGCGCGTCATACAGCGCCTGATTGACGTTCGACTTACCGACGATACCGACGATGCCACACATGCGACGCAACCCCTACTTAATGGATCTGAACTGAACACAACTCACTGAGGCGTTTTGGCCGTCGGCAAGAGGTGCTCCTTGAACGGTATATCAGCGGGTACGCTGATTCCGCTGGCAAGCCACTGACTACTCCAACCCAGGATCAGGTTTTTGGACCAGTCTGCAACCAATAGAAATTTTGGCACGAGTTGTGACGCTTGCCACCACCCGTCCTGCTGTACCGGCCCCAGGCTCAACAGCCCGACCGCCACAACCACCAGCAACACGCCACGCGCTGCGCCGAAGGCCATGCCGAGGAATCGATCGGTCCCGGATAGCCCGGTGACGCGAACCAACTCGCCGATAAGATAATTGATCATTGCGCCTACGATTAAAGTGGCGACAAACATGATGGCACAGCCCGCGATCACGCGAGCCGACGGCGTTTCGATGTATCCGCCGAGGTACTCGGACAATGAGCCACCGAACATCCAGGCAACGCCTCCTGCGATGATCCAGGTCAGCAGCGAGAGTGCTTCCTTGACGAAGCCGCGGCTAAGACTGATCAAAGCGGAGATGGCGACGATTGCAACGATCGCCCAGTCAACCCAGGTAAATGGCACAGTGCAGCCTACAGACAGATAAGGCGGCGCATTTTAGCAGAGCCACAGGCTGTCGGTAAGCTGAGATTGTCAGTGCTTTTCAAATCGGGGCGATAGTTTTAACCGCGCTCAGGCTGAAAACGCACGACAAAACCTTTGAGATTCTGTTGACGGCTCAACAAGTCACGCAGACGATCGGCTTCCGCACGCTCGATCAGCGGCCCGACGAACACCCGATTTTTGCCATCGGCGGTGCGGATATAAGCGTTATAGCCTTGGCTGCGCAGGTTTTTTTGCAGGCTTTCAGCGCTTTCACGGCTCGACAGGCTAGCCAGTTGCACTGACCAGCTGACCGACAGGCCATTGGCATCGACGCGACTTGGGGTCGTACTCGGCTTGGTTGGTGCGACAGCAATTGGCTGGGCAGGTGCCGGCACAGGCTTGACGACTGGCGCCGGAGGTGTGACCGGTTTGGCAGCCGGCGGCGCTGGTGGCACTGCCACAGGAACACTTGGCGCAATCGGTGTCGACGGCGCTTGCTGCTCGGCAATTTCGTCATCGCTTGGCACAGGCTCCTGCGGTAATGCCTGCGGCTCAGGCACCACCACCGGCTCGACCTGCACTTGCGGCACAGCTGGCGCTTGCGGTGCAGCCGGTGCGTCGACTCTCACCTGGCGCTGTTCGTCCTGACGGGAAAACAGCATCGGCAGGAAAATGACCGCCAGCGCCACCAGCACCAGGGCACCGACCATGCGCTGTTTGTACGCCTTATCCAGCAAAGCCATTTGCCGCTTCCTCCGTGGAGTGCCGGGCCAGCCATTCAAGGGCCTCGGCGACACAATAAAATGATCCGAACAACAGAATTTCATCGTCGCTCGTCGCCTGCGCGCACTGCCCTTCCAGGGCGGCGGCCACGCTGCCATAAGACGTTACCGAGGCGCCAAGGTTCTGCAACGCCGCGTGCAACTGCTCAACGGGCCGCGCCCGCGGCGAATCCAGTGGGGCGACAGCCCAATGCTGGACACTAGCATTCAATTCACCGACAACACCATCCAGATCCTTGTCCGCCAACAACCCGAACACCGCCAGACGATTGCCGGCCGGCGGTCGACTGGCCAGACGACGGGCCAGGTATTCTGCCGCATGGGGATTGTGCCCCACGTCCAGCAGCAGATTCAGACGCTTGCCCTGCCAGTCGAACTGACGGCGATCGAGACGACCGACTACGCGTGTCGCTTTCAGGGCTTCAATAATCTGTGCATCTATCCAAGGCAAACCGAGCAGCAGGTAAGCCTGCAATGCCAGCGCGGCGTTTTCCATTGGCAGATCGAGCAATGGCAGATCATGCAACTCGACTACACGCCCCTGGGCATCAAGGCCGCGCCATTGCCAGTTGTGATCGGTGATACCCAAATCGAAATCGCGCCCACGCAGGAAAAACGGGCAATTGAGCTCGCGCGCCTTATCCAGCAGAGGTTGAGGGGGATTCAGATCGCCACAGAGCGCAGGCGCGCCTTGGCGGAAAATACCGGCCTTTTCAAAGGCCACGGATTCGCGGGTGTCGCCCAGGTAATCGGCATGATCGACACCGATGCTGGTCACCAGCGCGATATCGGCATCGACCACGTTGACGGTATCCAGACGCCCGCCCAGCCCCACTTCCAGCACCACCGCATCAAGCCCTGCCTGTTGAAACAGCCAGAACGCCGCCAGGGTGCCCATTTCGAAGTACGTCAGGGAAGTGTCGCCACGACCGGCCTCGACCGCCGCGAAGGCTTCGCACAGCTCGGCGTCAGTGGCTTCGACACCATTGACCTGCACCCGCTCGTTGTAACGCAGCAGGTGCGGAGAATTGTAGACACCGACGCTCAGGCCCTGCGCCCGCAGCAACGAAGCCACGAACGCGCAAGTAGAACCCTTGCCGTTGGTGCCGGTGACCGTGATCACCCGAGGCGCCGGCTTGCCCAGTCCCATGCGGGACGCTACCTGTTGCGAACGCTCCAGCCCCATGTCGATGGCCGAAGGATGCAACTGTTCAAGGTAGGCGAGCCACTCGCCAAGGGTGCGTTGGGTCATAGGTTGGCAGGCACCGGCGGAACCACGATCGGCTCGATCGGCGCGGCGACGAATTTTGGCGTCGGCAGGCCCATCATTTGAGCCAGCAGATTACCCAGACGCGGACGCAGTTCCTGACGATGAATGATCATGTCGATCGCGCCGTGTTCCAGCAGGAACTCACTGCGCTGGAAGCCTTCCGGCAATTTTTCGCGAACGGTTTGTTCGATCACGCGCGGACCGGCGAAACCGATCAGGGCTTTCGGCTCACCGACGATCACGTCGCCGAGCATCGCCAGACTGGCGGAAACACCGCCGTAAACCGGGTCGGTCAGTACCGAGATGAACGGAATGCCTTCTTCACGCAGACGCGCCAGCACCGCGGAGGTCTTGGCCATTTGCATCAGGGAGATCAGCGCTTCCTGCATCCGCGCACCACCGGAGGCGGCGAAGCAGATCATCGGGCAACGGTTTTCCAGGGCGTAATTGGCGGCGCGCACAAAGCGCTCACCAACGATTGCGCCCATCGAACCACCCATGAAGGAGAATTCGAAGGCCGATACCACGACCGGCATGCCCAGCAAGGTACCGCTCATGGAGATCAGTGCATCTTTTTCACCGGTCTGCTTTTGCGCAGCGGTCAGGCGATCCTTGTACTTCTTGCCGTCGCGGAATTTCAGACGGTCAACCGGCTCCAGGTCCGCGCCCAGTTCGGTACGGCCGTCGGCGTCGAGGAAGATGTCGATGCGCGCGCGCGCGCCGATACGCATGTGGTGGTTGCACTTGGGGCAAACGTCCAGGGTCTTTTCCAGTTCAGGACGATACAGCACCGCCTCGCAAGACGGGCATTTGTGCCACAGACCTTCAGGCACCGAGCTCTTCTTGACCTCGGAACGCATGATCGAAGGGATCAGTTTGTCTACTAACCAGTTGCTCATGCTTTCTTTCTCCAGTACCGGCGGCCCGAACGCTCTGGTTCGCAGCCCCGCGTATGCCCTTGAGCTAAATTCATGTGTGGCGATGATTGGTGGATGGCCGGGTCAGCGAAACTGACCTTCGTACAACCCAAAAAATCCTCAGCCTCTTTTCTACCAAGCTGTGGACGGCGGCAGTCTGCCAGCCGTCACATCATCGCAGGCTCCCGCGTACTGCTTTAATGAATGCCTGAATCTTTGCGTGATCCTTGATGCCCTTGCTCGCCTCTACTCCGCCACTGACGTCCACTGCGTAAGGCCGAACCCGGGCAATCGCCTCGGCGACGTTGTCCGGCGTCAAGCCGCCAGCCAGGATGATCGGCTTGCTCAGGCCTTGCGGTATCAATGACCAGTCGAAGGCTTCACCGGTTCCGCCGGGAATACCCTCGACATAGGTGTCGAGCAAGATCCCGCTGGCACTGGCGTAGGCATCGCAACCGGCCGCAATGTCATCACCGGCCTTGACCCGCAACGCCTTGATGTACGGCCGGTGCCAGCCCTCACAGTCGGCCGCGGTCTCGTCGCCATGGAACTGCAACAGGTCCAGCGGCACGGCATCGAGAATTTCCCCCAGCTCGCAGCGGCTGGCATTGACGAACAAACCCACGGTGGTCACGAACGGCGGCAAGGCCTTGATGATCGCCCTCGCCTGCTGGAACGTCACGGCCCGCGGGCTTTTGTCGTAGAACACAAATCCGATGGCATCGGCACCGGCCTCGACCGCCGCCAACGCATCCTCTATGCGGGTAATCCCACAAATTTTGCTGCGAACGGCTGACATGTCGATAGAACCTCAGGACAAATCCGGGAAAGTCCCGGATGGTAACAAAAGCGTTCGAGGGCGTCAGCCGTCAAGTTCCGAGAAACCGGTGAGGAAGTGTGGGCCGATGTAACGCTCGGGCAGTTCGAACTCGTCGCGGTACTCGACTTGCACCAGGTACAGGCCGAACGGATGGGCCGTCACCCCGCCGGAACGACGCACACGGCTTTCCAGGACTTCCTTCATCCACTCCACAGGACGCTCGCCGGCACCGATGGTCATCAGCACCCCGGCGATGTTGCGCACCATGTGGTGCAGGAACGCGCTGGCACGGATATCCAGCACGATCATTTTGCCATGGCGCGTGACGCGCAGGTGATGCAGCTCCTTGATCGGCGACTTGGCCTGGCACTGGCCGGCGCGGAATGCGCTGAAGTCGTGGGTGCCGACCAGATACCGAGCGGCCTCGGACATGCGCTCGACGTCCAGTGGCCGGTGATTCCAGGTGATTTCTTCGTTCAGGTGCGCCGGGCGGATCTGATCGTTGTAGATCACATAGCGATAGCGCCGGGCAATGGCCTTGAACCGCGCATGAAAATCCGCCGGCATGACTTTAGCCCAACTGACGCTGACGTCGTGCGGCAAATTGATGTTGGCGCCCATGACCCAGGCCTTCATCGAGCGCTCGACCTGGGTGTCAAAATGCACCACCTGCCCGCAGGCATGCACACCGGCGTCGGTGCGCCCGGCGCAAAGCAGCGACACGGGTGAGTCGGCGACTTTGGACAAGGCCTTTTCGAGGGTTTCCTGCACCGTGGCCACACCGGAGGCCTGACGCTGCCAGCCGCGATAACGCGAACCTTTATATTCGACGCCCAACGCGATCCGGAAAAAGCCGTCGGCCGCCATTTCGGCAGCCGGATTATCTATATTTGCCAAGGGTGACAGCCTGCTGATCTACGCAAAGGCAGGCATTATAAGGCTGCCGGACCGGGACGCCAGTGCAACAGTCGACACGGTATTGAAATGTGACGCAGAGCGTCACGGGATGCATTCCCACGCAGGAGCGTGGGAACGATCTGTCGTCGGCCCAAACAAAAACGGCAACCTCGATGGGCTGCCGTTTTGTTTATGCCTTACCGCTGACTCACGCCAGACGTGACAGCATTTCCTTGGCTTCGCTCTTCTGACCGGCATCACCCTCGGTCACCACCTCGTTGAGGATGTCCCGAGCGCCGTCGTTGTCGCCCATGTCGATGTAGGCCTGGGCCAGATCGAGCTTGGTGGCGACTTCGTCGGTGCCGGAGAGGAAATCGAAGTCCGGCTCATCAGCCGCGGAGGCCAAGGCGTCTTCGGCGGTGAAGCTCGGCTCGCCAAGGCTCTGGGACAGACGATCCAGCTCGGCATTGACGTCGTTGAGTTCGTTTTCGAAGGCGTCAGGCTGATCCGGGGCGGCGTCCATTTCATCGGCCAGTGACAGGTCGAAATCCGCAGGCAACTCCAGGTCGTCGAGCGTCGGCTCGGTCACGGGCGGCGCTTCGGCGACAGGCAAGTCCTTGAGGTTTTCATCCAGACTCAACAGGAAGTCGTCTTCGGCCAGCGTTTCCGGAGAGGCATCGCCACCCAGATCCATGTCCAGATCGAAGACCGACAGATCGTCGAGGTTTTCCTTGATCTCAGTCTGTTGTTGCGAAACAGACTCAAAGCTCAGGTCGTCGTCCAGCGGAAACTCGTCCAGCTCAGCCAGAGGTGCTGGTTCTGGTTCTGGTTCTGGTTCTGGTGCCGACTCTGGCACCGTCGCAACAACTGGCGCGATCGGAGTAGCCGCATCCAGATCGTCCAGGCTCAGATCGAATGCGCTGTCGAAGTCGGACAATGCCGGTTCCGGGGCTTGCGGTTCGTCCAGTAACAGCTCCTTGACGTATTGCGCGTCCAGCTCGGCGGCGATGGCGGCGGCAGCCAGACCGCTGGCCGCCACAACCGCCATGGCCGGGAAGCGGCTTTTCAGCTGTTCGACGCGGGCGAAGTTGTCGCCGTTGGCCACCAGCTGACGCTCCTGAACGACGAACGCATCGCGGTCGCCCTGCTGACCGTAGACTTCCATCAGCTTCAAGCGCAGGTCACTGCGTTGCGGCTCTCGCTTGATAGCGTCTTCCAACAATGCAGCGGCTTGATTCAGACGACCGCTAGCATTGTGCGACTGCGCCTGAGCCAGCACGTCGTCAGAACGCTCGGCGGCAGGCGATACCAGTGGCGCAGCGATCGGCGGCGTCATCACAACCGGAGCAATCACCGGGGCTGGTGCAGACGTTGGTGCGGTCGCAAGTTTCACGCTCGGCGGCGGAACCTCCAAACCTTCGAAGCTGCTTTCCGGCAGATCCTGATCGACGGAGAACTCTTGCTCCTCCTCCAGAGCACGGGCCATGCGCAGATGCTTCTCTGCCGCTTGCTGAGCTTTGCGGCGACGGGCCAGCAACAGCAGCAAGAGCAGCAGCACCACCGCACCGCCACCCACCAGACCCAGCAGGATCGGGTTGGTCAGCAGCTCGTTGAACTTCTGATCGTCGGAGGCGACAGGCGTCGGCTCGCCGGCTTGCGGTGCGGCAGCGTCTGGCGCAGGTGTTGCCGGCGCCGCGTCTGCTGGCGTTGCCGCAGGACTGGCCGCCAGCTCAGCCGACATCGCCGGAGCGCTTGTAGCCGGTGCGTCCGCGCCGCCTTCGGCCTGCAGCCTGGCCAACTGATTGTTCTTCAATTCGATCAGGCGCTGCAGCTTGTCCACCTGACTTTGCAGATCGCTCATGCGGCTTTTCAGCTCATCATTGTCACGACGAGTGGTGTCGAGGCTTTCCTGAGTGACAGCCAGTTTGTTGCTCAATGCTTTCGCATCACCGGCGGCACCTTTGCCACCCTTGCCGGTATCGGCAGAGACCAGGCTCAGTTTGTCTGCGCCAGCTTGCGATGAAGCACCTTCACCGCGAGTGCGCTTGGTGGCGTCGAGTTGCTGCTGGCCGGTTCCAGGTTTCGCCACGTAGCGACGACCCTGACGCCACGCGGTGTTCTGCGCAGCAACCTCAGCGACGGCCTTGGGTTGCGGCAGGTGGGAGCTCTGTACCTGATCAGGCAAACGCAGCACCTGACCGGTTTTCAGTCGGTTGATGTTGCCGTCGATAAAGGCATCCGGGTTCAGCGCCTGGATGGCCAGCATGGTCTGCTGGATCGAACCGCCGTTACGCGCCTTCGCGGCAATTTCCCATAGGGTATCGCGCGGCGTGGTGGTGTATTGCGACGATTTGGTCGCGCCAGTGACTGGCGCGGTTACCGCTTGGGCTGGCGCCGGTTGCGTGGCGGCGTCGGCGGTCTGCGGCGAGAATTTGGACGGATCGAGCAGCACGCTGTAATCGCGCAGCAGACGACCGTTGGGCCACATCACCTGAACCAGAAATTTCACCATCGGTTCGGAGAGCGGTTTGCTGGACGTAACGCGCAGGATGCTTTTACCGCTGGCGTTAAGCACTGGGGTGAAAGTCAGGTCATTCAGAAACGCCTGACGATCGACACCGGCTTTGGCGAAATCATCAGGCGAGGCCAGGCTCGGCACCACTTCGGCAGCCGTGAGGTCCTTGACGTCGAGCAACTCGATTTCCGCCACCAAAGGCTGGTTCAGCGTCGACTTCAGGGTCAGTTCCCCAAGCCCGAGGGCATGCGCCATACCGGAGGACAGCGCCGAGGCGGCCGCTATTGCTAACACCAGTTTGCGAACTTGAACCATAACCTCTTCCTTTGTTTGAACATTCCTCGGCCAGCGAGAAGGTGTTGATTGCCGCTGCCGTAAGGCATTGCGCGCGGCGGCGAAGGGTCGTCGCGCGCGATCATTTCATTCATGCAATGGAAAGCCCTGCGGGGTGGCTCACCTTAAGCATTCCAGCCAAGCATGACGCTCGACGGGAATCATTCGATAAATTGTCGCCAAGTATCTTTTACAGCAGGTCTTTTATCAACAATTCAGCCACCTGCACCGCATTGAGCGCGGCGCCTTTGCGTACGTTATCTGACGTCAGCCACACATTAAGTTCCGCCGGGTCGTCGATCCCGCTGCGAACCCGACCAACGTAAACCACATCCTGCCCTACCGCATCGCCTACCGGGGTCGGGTAATCGCCCGCCTCGACCAGTTCGATACCGGGCGCCGCTTCCAGCGCAGCGTTGACTTTCGCCAGGTCGACTGCGCTCGCTGACTGCAAGGTCACACTAAAGCTATCGCCAAAAAACACCGGGGCTTGAATGCAAGTGACGGAAATCTTTAATAAAGGCAGCGCCATGACCTGACGCAACTCGCGCACCAGGCGTTTTTCCAGCAGCGTATGACCCTGAGCATCCGGCGTACCGACTTGCGCCAGCAGGTTGAAAGCCATCTGGCGATCGAAGAACGCTGGCTCCAGCGGACGCACATTGAGCAGCTCGGCGGTTTGCCGGGCCAGCTCGGAGACGGCTTCGCGACCCTGGGCAGACACCGCCAAACTGGCAGTCAGGCTGATGCGCTGCAGGTCGAGCACATCGAGCAACGGTGCCAGCACCACCGCCAGCGTCGTCGCCGAAGGGCTTGGGCTGCTGACCTGAAAGGGCTTTTTCAAACCGCTCAGGATTTCAGCATTGGCCTCGGGCACCACTTGCGGCGCCTGGTCGGCCGGCAAGGCGCCGGACAGGTCGATCAGCGAGCAACCGGCAGCCGTGGCACGCGGAGCGAAACTGAGGGTCACCGCCGGGCCGGCGGCAAAGAACACCAACTGGACTTTGCTGAAATCGAACTCATCGACTTCCCGCACCCGCACGTTCTTGCCGCGAAACGGCACCGAATGTCCGGCCGACTCACTGCTCGCCAGCAGGTGCAGGTTGCCGACCGGAAAGTCCCGTTCTTCGAGAATCTGGACGAGTGTTTCGCCGACAGTACCGGTGGCGCCGATCACGGCAATATCGAAGGACTGGCTCATGGTTCTACCTCTGGCGAAACGGGGGGAGCGGCACTTTACCGGGTGGTTGGCAGTGAGGCAATTCACGCCCCATCCTGATCGTTCCCACGCTCTGCGTGGGAATGCATCCCGTGACGCTCCGCGTCACTGCTTCAAGAGCGGACGCAGAGCGTCCATGGCGGCATTCCCACGCAGAGCGTGGGAACGATCGGTGGAAAAAAAACCCGCGCCTCTTTCAAGGCGCGGGTTCTTCATTACATCAATCGATCAACGCTCAAGCAGAATCCGCAGCATGCGACGCAGCGGTTCGGCCGCGCCCCACAGCAGTTGGTCGCCGACGGTGAAAGCACCGACGAACTGCGAACCCATGTTCAGCTTGCGCAGACGGCCGACCGGTACGTTCAGGGTGCCGGTGACTTTCGTCGGGCTCAGCTCCTGCATGCTGATTTCACGGTTGTTCGGCACCAGCTTGACCCAAGGGTTGTGCTGGCTGATCAGCCCTTCGATGTCGGCGATCGGCACGTCTTTGTTCAGCTTGATGGTCAGCGCCTGGCTGTGGCAGCGCATGGCGCCGACGCGCACGCAGATGCCGTCGACCGGGATCGGGCTCTTGAAGCGACCGAGGATCTTGTTGGTCTCGGCCTGAGCTTTCCACTCTTCGCGGCTCTGGCCGTTTGGCAGTTCCTTGTCGATCCACGGGATCAGGCTGCCGGCCAGCGGTACACCGAAGTTTTCGGTCGGGTACGCGTCGCTGCGCATGGCTTCGGCGACACGGCGGTCGATGTCGAGGATGGCGCTGGCCGGGTCGGCCAGTTGATCGGCGACAGCGGCGTGGGTCACACCCATTTGCTTGATCAGTTCACGCATGTGCTGCGCGCCGCCACCGGAGGCCGCCTGATAGGTCATGGCGCTCATCCACTCCACCAGACCGGCTTCGAACAGACCACCCAGGCCCATCAGCATCAGGCTGACGGTGCAGTTGCCGCCGATGTAGTTCTTGGTGCCCGCGTCGAGCTGCTGGTCGATGACCTTGCGGTTCACCGGGTCCAGCACGATCACCGCGTCATCCTGCATGCGCAGGCTGGAAGCGGCGTCGATCCAGTAACCCTGCCAGCCGGCTTCGCGCAGTTTCGGGAAGACTTCGCTGGTGTAGTCGCCACCCTGGCAGGTCAGAATCACGTCAAGGGTTTTCAGCTCTTCAATGCTGTAAGCGTCCTTGAGCGGAGCAATGTCCTTGCCCACGGACGGGCCTTGGCCACCGACATTGGAAGTGGTGAAAAACACCGGCTCGATAAGATCGAAATCCTGCTCTTCCAGCATCCGCTGCATGAGCACGGAACCGACCATACCGCGCCAACCGATCAGACCTACACGTTTCATCGCAACTACACCTTCTTAAAAGTGGGCCGCTGCTTTCATGGTTGAAAGTTGCAGCGGGCCAAAGAGATTACAGATTCCGCAGCGCGGCGACTACTGCATCGCCCATTTCCTGCGTACCAACCTTGGTGCAACCGGCCGACCAGATGTCGCCCGTGCGCAGACCTTGATCCAATACCAGGCTGACGGCCTGCTCGATGGCATCGGCCGCGTCCTGCAGATTGAAGCTGTAACGCAGCATCATCGACACCGACAGAATGGTCGCCAACGGGTTGGCAATGCCCTTGCCAGCGATGTCCGGCGCCGAACCGTGGCACGGCTCGTACATGCCTTTGTTGTTGGCATCCAGCGACGCCGACGGCAGCATGCCGATGGAACCGGTGAGCATCGACGCTTCGTCGGAAAGAATGTCGCCGAACAGGTTGTCGGTGACGATCACGTCGAATTGCTTCGGTGCACGCACCAGTTGCATGGCGGCGTTGTCGACGTACATGTGGCTCAGTTCGACGTCCGGGTAGTCCTTGGCCACTTGCTCGACGATTTCACGCCACAGTTGGCTGGAGGCCAGCACGTTGGCCTTGTCCACCGAGCACAGCTTCTTCCCGCGCACCCGGGCCATGTCGAAGCCAACACGGGCGATACGGCGGATTTCAGTTTCGCTGTACGGCAGGGTGTCGTAGGCCTGGCGCTCGCCGCTTTCCAGTTCACGCACACCGCGTGGCGCGCCGAAATAGATGCCGCCGGTCAATTCACGGACGATCAGGATATCCAGACCCGCGACGATTTCTGCCTTCAGGCTGGAAGCCTCGGCCAGTTGCGGGTAGAGGATGGCCGGACGCAGGTTGCCGAACAGGCCCAGTTGCGCACGGATTTTCAGCAGACCGCGCTCAGGACGGATGTCACGTTCGATGGTGTCCCATTTCGGACCACCCACGGCGCCCAGCAATACGGCATCGGCGGCACGGGCACGGGCCAGGGTTTCGTCGGCCAGCGGCACGCCGTGCTTGTCGATGGCGGCGCCACCGATCACGTCGTGACTCAGTTCGAAGCCCAGGCTGTACTTGTCGTTCGCCAGCTCCAGCACCTTGACCGCTTCGGCCATGATTTCCGGGCCAATACCGTCACCCGGGAGAATCAGAATCTGCTTGCTCATGCTTTCCTCATGTCATCAGTCGGTGCGCCCTTGGGCACTCCCGGAAAAAGTCTATCGCTCGGCGCTTATGTTGCAGAGCTTACCGTTCAGAGCTTATCGCTCAGCCCAGAGCACCAGCACATCGGTACTGAACGAACCATCGGCCTCGATCTCGAAATATTCGCGAACTTCATTGCCCATCGATTGCTGCAACTCGCGGATTGCCGCGCGCATCACCTGCGGTGTGCGCATGCGCTCGACCCAGGAGGTGTATTCCAGACGCAGCCGTTGGCGCGTAGTGCTGCGGGTATGCAATCCCGCCTCGCTGACCTGACGCAACCACTCGCCCGCAGAATAATCGCGCACGTGACTGGTGTCGCGCAGCACTTCGACGCTTTGCAGGTAAGTGTCGAACAACGGGCTGCCCGGCGACAACACATCGATGAACGCCGCCACTCCGCCCGGTTTCAGCACCCGACGAACTTCGCGCAGGGCCAGCCCGAGATCGCTCCAATGGTGCGCCGAATAACGGCTGAAAACGAAATCGAACTCGCCGTCGGCGAACGGCAGGCGCTCAGCGGCACCGAGCACGGTGGATACATTGTTCAAACCGCGATCGACAGCGGCAGCGGCGACCACGTCGAGCATCTGTTGGGACAGGTCGTAAGCCACCACTTCCTTGACCAGCGAGGCCACGTGAAAACTCACGTGACCGGCGCCGCAACCGAGGTCGAGCACGCGGGCATCGCCCTGCCCTGCCAGTTCAGCCTGTAGCAGCGCGAACTCAGTGCCTTGAGCGTGTACGGCGCTGCTCAGGTAGGCCGAGGCCTGTTCACCGAATTGCTTTTGTACTACCTGACTGTGCTGGGCGGTGCTGGTCATGGGGACTTCCTTTTGGGGTTTAGCCTTGTGTTGTCTGGGCGGCCATCTTCGCGGGCAAGCCCGCTCCTACAGGTTTTGTGAACGGCGCAAATCACTGTGGGAGCGGGCTTGCTCGCGAAGAGGCCGGCCCTACCTACATCAATTTCGGATCAATCACGCATCACGAAACAACCACGGCTGACTCGCACGATGCTTGGCTTCAAACGTGGCAATCGCCTCGTGGTCCTGCAAGGTCAGGCCGATATCGTCCAGGCCATTGAGCAGGCAGTGCTTACGGAATGCATCAATCTCAAAACTCAACACCTTGCCATCCGGACGAGTCACGGTCTGAGCTTGCAGATCAACCTGCAACTGGTAGCCCGGAGTCGCCTCAACCTGTTGGAACAGCTCATCAACCTCAGCGTCGCTCAAGATGATCGGCAGCAAGCCGTTCTTGAAGCTGTTGTTGAAGAAGATGTCGGCGTAGCTCGGCGCGATGATGCTGCGGAAACCGTACTCTTCCAGCGCCCACGGCGCGTGTTCGCGGCTGGAGCCGCAACCGAAGTTCTCGCGGGCCAGCAACACGCTGGCGCCCTGATAACGCTCGGCGTTGAGGACGAAGTCCTTGTTCAGCGGGCGCTTGGAGTTGTCCTGATACGGCTGACCGACATCCAGGTAACGCCACTCATCGAACAGGTTCGGACCGAAACCGGTGCGTTTGATCGACTTCAAGAACTGCTTCGGAATGATCTGATCGGTGTCGACGTTGGCACGATCCAAAGGTGCGACAAGACCAGTGTGCTGGGTAAAAGCTTTCATGCTGCGCTCCTTTAAATCAATTCACGGACGTCGACGAAACGACCGTTCACCGCTGCAGCGGCGGCCATGGCCGGGCTCACGAGGTGCGTACGGCCACCGGCGCCCTGACGGCCTTCGAAGTTACGGTTGGAGGTCGACGCGCAATGCTCGCCCGACTCCAAACGGTCCGGGTTCATCGCCAGGCACATCGAGCAACCCGGCTCGCGCCATTCGAAACCGGCCTCGAGGAAAATCTTGTCCAGGCCTTCGGCTTCGGCTTGAGCCTTCACCAGCCCCGAACCCGGCACCACGATGGCCTGCTTGATGGTCGAAGCCACTTTGCGGCCCTTGGCGATCACAGCAGCGGCACGCAGGTCTTCGATCCGCGAGTTGGTGCAGGAGCCAATGAATACGCGGTCCAGCTGAATGTCGGTAATCGCCTGATTGGCGGTCAAACCCATGTACTTCAAGGCGCGGACGATCGAATCACGCTTGACCAGGTCCATTTCCTTCGCAGGATCGGGAACGTTCTGATCGACGGCCAAGACCATCTCAGGCGAGGTACCCCAGCTGACTTGCGGTTTGATCTGAGCGGCATCGAGCTCGACGATGGTGTCGAATTTGGCATCCGCGTCGGAAATCAGGTCTTTCCAGGCTTCGACGGCCAAGTCCCATTCCGCGCCTTTCGGGGCGAATGGACGGCCCTTCACGTAAGCCACGGTTTTTTCGTCGGCGGCCACCAGACCTACGCGAGCGCCGGCCTCGATGGACATGTTGCAAATGGTCATGCGGCCTTCAACGGACAAATCGCGAATCGCGCTGCCGGCGAACTCGATGGCATGGCCGTTACCGCCGGCGGTGCCGATCTTGCCGATCACCGCGAGGACGATGTCCTTGGCAGTCACGCCGAACGGCAATTGGCCTTCGACGGACACCAGCATGTTCTTCATTTTTTTCGCGACCAGGCACTGGGTAGCGAGCACGTGCTCGACCTCGGAAGTGCCGATACCGTGAGCCAGGGCACCGAACGCGCCGTGGGTCGAGGTGTGGGAGTCGCCGCAAACCACGGTCATGCCCGGCAACGTTGCGCCCTGCTCCGGGCCGATGACGTGGACGATGCCTTGGCGGACGTCATTCATCTTGAATTCGACGATGCCGTATTCGTCACAGTTATCGTCGAGGGTCTGAACCTGCAAACGCGAGACCTGGTCGACAATCGCTTCGATGCCGCCCTTGCGCTCCGGGGTGGTCGGAACGTTGTGGTCCGGGGTCGCGATGTTGGCATCGATGCGCCAAGGCTTGCGCCCGGCCAGACGCAGGCCTTCGAAGGCTTGCGGCGAGGTCACTTCGTGGATGATGTGACGATCGATGTAGATCAGCGCCGAGCCATCGTCGCGCTGCTTGACCAAATGCGAATCCCAGAGCTTGTCGTAGAGCGTTTTGCCGGCCATCGGACGGTTCCTCATCAGCTTGTTTCTATGCCCCGGGCTTTGAACATTTCAATAACCCTTTGGCTTGTGAGGTCGATCCTAGGGGGTTACATTAAATAACTCAAATTCATATTTTTCATGCTTTGCATAACCAGTTGGAATGCCACCGAGACATCATCATGGACCTCGCCAACCTCAATGCTTTTATCGCGATTGCCGAGACCGGAAGCTTCTCCGGCGCTGGCGAACGGCTGCACCTGACCCAGCCAGCCATCAGCAAGCGCATTGCCGGGCTGGAGCAGCAATTGAACGTGCGGCTGTTCGATCGACTGGGCCGGGAAGTCAGCTTGACCGAAGCCGGTCGCGCCCTGCTGCCACGGGCCTATCAAATCCTCAATGTGCTGGATGACACCCGTCGCGCCCTGACCAATCTCACCGGCGAAGTTACCGGCCGTCTGACATTGGCCACCAGTCATCACATTGGCCTGCACCGTTTGCCGCCCTTATTAAGGGAGTTCACTCGACGCTACCCACAAGTGGCGCTGGATATACAGTTCCTCGATTCGGAAGTGGCCTACGAAGAAATCCTCCATGGCCGCGCCGAACTGGCGGTAATCACTCTTGCACCGGAACCTCACGTACTGGTCAAAGCCACGCCTGTGTGGGACGACCCGCTGGATTTCGTGGTCGCCCCGGAGCATTCGCTGATCACTAACGGCCCCGTCAGCCTGGCGGATATTGCCCTGCACCCCGCGGTTTTCCCCGGTGGCAACACCTTTACCCACCACATTGTGCAGCGCCTGTTCGAGGCCCAAGGCCTGACGCCGAACATCGCCATGAGCACGAACTATCTGGAAACCATAAAGATGATGGTCTCGATCGGCCTGGCCTGGAGCGTTTTGCCGCGCACCATGCTGGACGATCAAGTGGCGCGCATACCTTTGCCGGGCATACAGCTCACTCGCCAGCTAGGCTATATCCTGCACACCGAACGGACGCTGTCGAATGCTGCACGGGCCTTTATGGCCCTGCTGGATGCACAAATCGATCAGCCAGGGACTCGCGGCTAAGCTGTGCTTCTTCTTTTGTGCTACGCCTATAGAGCGCCAAAACCCTGTGCCTAACGCCCAATTCAGCCCAAGGCCTGTTATCCATGCCCAAATCTGTTGAACGTATGCCGCCGATGCCGCGCATTCAGGCACTTGACCCCAAACGGTCCGAGCAGAGCTGGGAAAGCGCCCCGCAGTTGCTGGCGGCCCTCAACGGTGCGCGGCTGGGCGCCTGGTATTGGGACATCGAGCGCGGGCAAATCAGTTGGTCCCGGGGTACTCAGGCGTTGTTCGGCTTCGATCCCCGGCAACCATTGCCGGAAGACCTGGAATACCTCGACCTGCTGCCCCAGGAAGACCGGGCGAAAACCATTCGTGCCTTCCATGCGGTGATCGCCGGCGCCCCGCTGGAACAGGCGATGCACCATCGCATCCGCTGGCCGGACGGCAGCCTGCACTGGCTGGAAATCAACGGCAGCCTGCTGCCGGACAAAAACGGCCGGCCGCGAATGATTGGGGTCATTCGTGAAATCACCCATCAGCGCCAGCGCGAACAGGCGCTGAGCAACTCGGAAAAACGCTTCGCCACGCTGTTTCACCTGTGCCCGAACATGGTGCTGCTGACCCGTCAGGAGGACGGGCTGATCAGCGAAGCCAACCAGTATTTCGAAAGCCTGTTCGGCTGGCCGGTGCGGGACGCTATCGGTCGAACCACGCTGGAGCTGGGCCTTTGGGTCAACCCGGAGCAACGGACGCAACTGGTCAAGGCCACCAAGGCCAAAGGCGAGCTGATCAACATGGAGGTGCAGTTTCGCGCCAGCAACGGGCAGGTTCACGACGGCATCCTCAGCGCGAAAAAGGTCGAACTCGAAGGCCAGCCTTATCTGCTGAGCACGTTCCTCGATACTACCGAACGCAAAATCGCCGAGCATGCCCTCAAAGACAGCCAGGAACGCCTTGACCTGGCCCTGGATTCGGCGCAACTCGGTACCTGGGACTGGCACATTCCCAGCGGCATGCTTTACGGCTCGGCGCGGGCCGCCCAGTTACATGGGCTGGACCCCAAACCCTTTCATGAATCCTTCGATGCGTTTTTCGAAGGCGTGCCCGACGAAGAACGCGACACCATGCGCGACGCCTACCGCAGCTTGCGCGAAGGCCCGGCCGGCAATTATCAACTGACGTACCGCGTGCAGTTGGAGGACGGCAGTTCGCGCTACCTGGAAAGCCGCGCCAGACTCTACCGTGATGACCACGGCAACCCGCTGCGCATGGCCGGCACACTGCTGGACATCACTGATCAGGTGGAACGCGAACAGCAACTGGTGGCGTCGGAAGAGAAATTCGCCACGTTGTTCCAGGTCAGCCCGGACCCGATCTGCGTCACACGCCAGGACACCGGCCACTTCATCGAGATCAACTCCAGTTTCACTCAGACATTCGGCTGGAATACCCTCGACGTGATTGGCCGCAGCGCCGACGAAATCGGCCTGTGGGACGCTTCGGCGAAAAGCCTGCAAAGGATCGAGCGGGTCATCCGCGAACAGGGCCTGAACAATGTGGCGATCATCGTTCGACACAAGGACGGGCAGTCTCTGACCTGCGTGATCTCCAGCCGCCAGATCAGCGTCGGCGACCAGCCGTGCATCGTCACCACCCTGCGCGACATCACCCAGCAGCAACGCTCGGAAGCGGCGCTCAAGGCCAGCGAGGAGAAGTTCGCCAAGGCCTTCCACTCCAGCCCCGACGCCATCACCATTACCGAGCGTGACACCGGACGCTACCTGGAGGTTAACGACGGCTTCTGTCGCCTGACTGGCTACCGCGCCGATGAAGTGGTCGGCCGCACGGTGTATCAGGTGGGCATCTGGGCCGAAGAGAAACAACGCTCAGCGTTGCTGGCAGAGCTACAGATCAAGGGCCGGGTTCACCATCAGGAAATGCTCGGGCGCAACAAACGCGGCGAGCTGCTGACCGTCGAAGTCTCGGTGGAGCCGATCACCCTCAATGAAATCGCCTGCCTGCTGCTGACTGCCCGGGACGTCAGCCTGCTGAAAAACGCCGAAGCGCAGATCCGTCACCTGGCCTATCACGACCCGCTGACCAACCTGCCCAACCGCGCCCTGTTGATGGATCGACTGAGCCAGCAGATCGCCCTGCTCAAGCGTCACAACCTTCGCGGCGCGTTGATGTTCCTCGATCTTGACCATTTCAAACATATCAACGATTCCCTCGGCCATCCGGTGGGCGATACGGTGCTGAAGATCATCACCGCGCGCCTAGAAGCCAGCGTGCGCATGGAAGACACCGTCGCGCGTCTGGGCGGTGACGAGTTCGTGGTACTGCTCAGCGGACTGGAAGGCTCGCGCAGCGACGTGAGCGCACAGGTCCGGGAATTGGCGGACACCCTGCGCGAACTGCTGTCCGAACCGATGTTCCTCGACGGACAGCGTCTGCAAGTGACGCCGAGCATCGGCATCGCGCTGATTCCCGACCACGGATCGACCCCGACCGACCTGCTCAAACGCGCCGACATCGCCCTCTACCGCGCCAAAGACTCGGGCCGTAACACCACGCAGATGTATCACAACACCATGCAGAAGGCCGCCAGCGAACGCCTGCGCATGGAAACCGATCTGCGTCTGGCGCTTTCCCGGGGTGAATTCAGCGTGCAATACCAACCTCAGGTGGATGCCCGAAACAACCGCATAACCGGCGCCGAAGCTTTGGTACGCTGGCACCATCCGCAGCTGGGCGCACAATCGCCCACCGAGTTCATTAAAGTCCTGGAGGACAGCGGCCTGATTCTGGAGGTCGGGACGTGGATCCTCGATGAAGCCTGCGCGGCCTTCAAACACCTGAGCGCCAACGGCCTGATCGACCCCCTCAATTTCAGTTTGTGCGTGAATATCAGCCCCCGGCAATTCCGTCAGAACGATTTCGTCGAACGCATCGAGCACAGCCTCGGCAGCCACGGCCTGCCCTGCTCATTGCTGAAACTGGAAATTACCGAAGGCATCGTCATCCAGAACCTGGACGACACCATCAGCAAAATGCGCCGCCTGAAAAAACTCGGCGTGAGCTTTGCCATGGACGATTTCGGTACCGGCTATTCCTCGCTGACCTACCTCAAGCGCCTGCCGGTAGACACCCTGAAAATCGACCAGTCATTCATCCGCGACGCGACCACCGACCCCAACGATGCCGAAATCATTCGCGCCATCGTCGCCATGGCTCGCAGTCTGGAGTTGGAAGTCATCGCCGAAGGGGTGGAAACCCTGGAGCAGCTGGAGTTTTTGCAGGGGCTGGGCTGCCATTTATATCAGGGGTATTTGCACAGCCGGCCGTTGCTGGTGGAAGAATTTCAGAAGCTGCTCAAATGACGCTAACAAAAAAGGGCGCCAGTGGATGGCGCCCTTTTCGTTGCTCTGACTCAGTGCTGCAGAGCCGGTTTTTCCGTCCCGTTGATCGGGATGCGTTTGGCTTTCGCTTCTTCCGGAATCACACGCAGCAGGTCGATACTCAACAAGCCATTGCGCAGTTCGGCGGCCTTGATTTCAATATGGTCCGCCAGACGGAACGACAGCTTGAAGGCGCGCTGAGCGATGCCTTGGTACAGGTAAGTGACGTTTTCTTCCGCGTCACGCTTGCCGCCACTGATGGTCAGCACACCTTTCTCCACTTGCAGGTCCAGGTCTTCTTCCTGGAAACCGGCGGCTGCTACGACAATGCGGTATTGGTCATCACCGTATTTTTCAACGTTGTAGGGTGGATAGGTGCTGCCTGGCTCATTGCGCAGGGCGGTTTCGAACAGATCGTTGAAACGATCGAAACCTACCGAGGAACGGAACAGTGGGGCCAGGGAAAATGCAGTACTCATGATTCAAATCTCCTGAACATAATCAGCAAGTTTTTTTGTCTCCGCGACCCGAATTCGGCATCGCGTAATCCTTAGATAAGGGCCGCTGATTACTTTTCAAGAGATTTTTTTCAGATTTTTTTAAGTGGATTCAGGCCGCCTCAGATACCTGCAGACCCAGTAAACGCGAGACATTATCCAGTTCGGTTTCACGACGCAGGACGGTGAACAGCTCTACCGCCTCGGGATAATTGCGGGTCAGCATCGCCAGCCACTGCTTCAAGCGGCCCGGCGATTGGCGCGGCGTCATCTGCACCTTGGCTTGCAGCCAGAAGTCCTGAATCAGTGGCAGCAGCTCGGCCCAGGTCATCTCGACGACGTCCTCACCGGCGCGGGCGGCGGCGATTTGTCGGGCCAGATCGGGGCGCGATACCAGACCGCGACCGAGCATGATGTCTTCGACGCCACTGATCTCGCGGCAACGACGCCAGTCTTCAACGCTCCAGATGTCACCGTTGGCAAACACCGGCACCTTGACCACGTCCTGCACCCGAGGGATCCATTCCCAGTGAGCTGGCGGCTTGTAGCCATCGGTCTTGGTCCGCGCATGAACCACGATGTGCGCCGCGCCGCCTTCGGCCAGAGCCGTGGCGCAAACCAGCGCACCGTCCGGGCTATCGAAACCGAGGCGCATCTTGGCGGTCACTGGAATGTGCGCTGGCACTGCCCGACGGACATGTTCGACGATTTCGTTGAGCAGCTCAGGCTCTTTAAGCAGCACCGCGCCGCCACGGGATTTGTTGACGGTCTTGGCCGGGCAGCCAAAGTTCAGGTCGATGACCTTGGAACCCAACTCGCAGGCTAATGCGGCGTTTTCCGCCAGGCACACCGGATCGGAGCCGAGCAACTGCACCCGCAGCGGCACGCCGGACGCGGTCCGGGCGCCAGTCAGCAGTTCCGGGCCGAACTTGTGGTAATAGGCAGGCGTGAGCAATTGATCGTTGATCCGAATGAATTCGGTCACGCACCAATCAATACCGCCCACACGGGTCAGCACGTCCCGCAGGATGTTGTCGACCAACCCCTCCATGGGCGCCAAAGCAATTTGCATGAAAAACACACTCAACGAAAAACGTGCGGCAGTTTACTGGTTTCGGCGCGCAGAAGGTATTTCGTCAGACCGGGCGATGGCAAATGTGCGGACGCCTTCGCGGGCAAGCGTTAATGCCAGTCAGTTAAGCGAAATTCCTGTAGGAGCGAGCTTGCTCGCGAAAGCGGTGGGTCAGGCAACATCAATGTTTGCTGTGCCGCCGTCTTCGCGAGCAAGCTCGCTCCTACAGGGTTTCGCGG